>JARIBI010000197.1 GCA_029257435.1 Sporosarcina sp.
TACGGGGCAGATTATAATAATTCATATTCCGTCCATCGCGCCGGAACCCAAACCAGGAGAGATTGGTCAAATACACAGAATTCTGGAACTCGCCAAGCCCATATCCTTCGATGACGGATAAGATGAATTGAGCGCTTCGTTCTTGATCATGACCGTAATTTTCCGACATGAGCCGGCTCACCCCATCGAAGTCAACGAAAGGAATACCGGTTTCCCCTGCACCATATCGTCCGGGGTTAATGCCACACAATACGAGACGGTTGCCCCGATTGGCATAGAATTTTTCATAATAGGCCCGTACAAGATCCACCCGCTCCATAAACCCAGGCAATATGGAAATCCGTTCGCGCTTTAACTCTTGCAATACGGTTCCGTCTTGTAAAACCCGCTTCATGAACGTTAGGTGCAAATCGATAATTCTTTTCATGGGTGTTCCCCTCTCCCTGAACAGAAATTTCGTGCATAAAACACATTTCCAGATTATCTAAATTTTCATTTCGCAGTTATCTTTTGTAAAAAGTCACCATAAGTCACCTTCGTAATCCATACAACTCCCAAACTAACTTATAGAAATTTCTGAATACCCTAGAACGTGATCTGTTAATTCACAACATAATGTTCGTAAAATCTTTTTTCCGCATGCAGAAAGCTATGAGAATCCTTTTTTACCGTCTTTAGATATTCACTATAAGCTTCATTTACGTTAGGCTTCGTATTCAATAATGCATTCGTACGGGCTGAAGACAGCGGGTCAATGACTGGTAACTCATCCATTTCTCTCTTCGATATCGAAATCGGCTCCCCGAGGAAGTATTGCGCTGCAATATAATAATGATAGACTCCTGCCAGCAGACTCTTATGGTTAACTGTGAGATTATGTATGTCAATTGTTTGATAAAATTTCTTTAGATAATACGTATTGTCCGTTTCAATTGCACTGTAAAGTAAGTACATGAGATAAATCGCTAATTCGGGGGTGGATAACTTCGACGCCGGAACGCTTGAAGCCTTATGTTGAAGCGCCTTGTCCCATGTGAAGGAATCTCTTTTCGCCAACAGCTTATTCGTCATACGATAGTAGTTGATGAATACTGTATTGTTTTTTGCGACTTGAAGGACCGTGTACCCGTCGGAGAAAAAACCATTTAGTTGGTAAGGGAGACAGGTCGCCAGAAACAATAAGAAACTCGTTAGACCCGTCACTTGAAACAGAAAGACATTGCTGAAGTACAGACTTGAAACAAGTAAACTTGCGAGTGGTCCAGCAAGAACTGTATAAAAAATAGACTTCTCCAGCCGCTGTTCATCATGCTCGATCTGCACATAACCGAAAACTTGTGTCCAGCTGTCAGTCCACGCAACTGTCAGACTCCCACGCTCTATGCGTTTTACCGCCAGCGGCCCTGCGGCGAAAAACATAAGCTTCGATTTAGCGAAAATCCCTCCAATCACATGACCTGCTTCATGCAAAGAAATGGCAAGAAGGATTCCCAGTCCCGTAAACAGAATGTGCGCAAACAGCGTTGATTTGTCCCAATCGATGCACGCCCCTACTGTTAGTAATCCTGCTGATCCTAACATGATACGTGTGATTTTATTCAAAAGTTTCTTCTCCTTTCTTTATAGGACTTGCGGGATGAATGTTATCTCATTCAAAGTGGGACTATACCGCCCCCCGTGACATGCTATCCGAATCCTCACTCCACCCGATTCTCAGGTTCGCGCCCCTCCAACACATCCAGAATCGCCTGCGCATTCATTTCCATCATAGCTAGACGTGTTTTAGTACTCGCGCTGCCGATGTGCGGAAGAACCGTGACATTCGGCAATGTAAGCAGCGGATTTTCAAGCGGGACAGGTTCTGTTTCAAAGACATCGAGGCCAGCAGCCCAAATATGATTAGCTTTCAACGCATCATACAATGCTGCTTCGTCAACAATTCCGCCACGCGACACATTGATCAAAACCGCTGACTTCTTCATTAGCGCAAGCTCCCTTGCACCAATAAGGCCAGCCGTTTCTTTTGTATACGGTGTAAGAAGGACAATGAAATCCGCCTCTTTCAACAAGTGGTCGAGCTCTCGATACTCAAACCCATACGCCACTTCCGCATCAGGTTTACGATTTCGATTATGATAAAGGACGGTCATATTAAAGCCCTTTGCTCTGCGCGCAACCGCTTCGCCAATCCGACCCATGCCAACAATACCAATCGTCGCGCCGCCTACATCCATTCCCGTGTATTGCAT
>JARIBI010000172.1 GCA_029257435.1 Sporosarcina sp.
ATTTCCGTTCCACTCAATCATTTGTCGTGGGAGGTGACGAAAAATGAGCAGACATCACTTAGCTTGGATATGGGGTTCTTTAGCGAGTGTCCTCCTTTTAGTCTTCATGTGGTGGAATTATTCTCCACCTGCTCAATTTCCGGATGAGCGCCAGCTTCTGCGGGAAATGAACGACGCGCTGGACCAATATGGGACTAGTGACCAAGTCGCTGAAATTCAAAAGGTAATCCATGCAGATCGCCGTCACGTTGCAGTACCTTATATTTCAGAGAATGGCAATTATGGGATGAGTACTTGGACTTGGAGAAAGTGGAAATGGGAGTTAACCAGTTTGGAATCAAATGGAGAACCCAGACTTTGGATGATTGACAGAAACGATCCGACTTCTTATTTTTTAACATGGAATATTGCGCCTGAAATGGCTGCAGAGAAATTGAATGCGTATATCATCCGTCGGAGAGATTATGGAATGACGGACGGGAAGAATTATTACAGCCCGCGAGTTCAAATGTCCAGGGAAATCGTGTTAGCTGAAGAATCGTTCGGTGCAATGCCTCTTCCTCCAACTTGGCTGGAAGTGATGCAATCTGCTATTCGCCTAGAGGAGACAGAACCATTTTCTTGGTTCGATGGTTATTCGTCAGCTGCTATGCAATTTGAATTCGGTTGGGATGCACTGGACGGCAACGGGAAGTCGGTCTCACAAGAAATCTTGTTCAAGAGTCCTCAATATTCTTACGGATCAAGTGATTTTCAGTTCATGATGGTGATTGATGAACGTGAATTGGAGTAGGTGTACAGGAATGATTCCTCAGGAGGAAATTATGAATACTGAAAGAGTCTCAGCAATCTGTAAAAACTATAATTTACAGCCGGAAAGAATAGAGATTTTACGTTCAGGTGAAAGACTGTTGGCGAAAGTGACGCTGAGTCGACCTATTGGTTGAAAGGTGAACATGCGGACGTTTTATATTGGTATTTTAAGTGGAACTAAGACTATAAAAGAATGGAGGCACGGTGATGGACAGACGAATTAGCAATGGCGCCCTGTATGGTTTAATGATTTCCTTATCCCTCGGGCTTTTCTTTGCTAATTACAAACATCTTACGTTAGAAGATGGAGTTGAAATGAAAGAGTACTTGCCAGTTTATGAATATGTGATTTCGGTGTTGCGCTATGGTGCGATGGGGACTTTGATTGGAATGTTCATTGGCTGGAGAATGAGTAAAGCAAAGTATGAAGGACCTAAAACGTATTATGGGGAAGTGTTTCTCGGAGTAATTTTCCTTACATTAGGAATGACGGCGCTGTCTTATTTGCTGGGGGGATGAAAAATTGAGTAAAAAACTATGGATACCTATATTGAGCGTACTTGTCCTGATTGCCGGATTCTATACCTTTATTAAGCTATATCCGCCACTAGAGACAGGAACAATCGCTTCAAGTTTAGATCAGACATTGTACCTTGTAGGAGTCGGGAACCGTGGGCTGAGTACAATTCAACTTGTAAATGTAACTGTGAATGCGGATGAAGCGGTACCAACTGAAACGAAAGTTCAAACCTGTGATGCGTTAACTGGATTCACACTTACTGACGATTATAGAACCGAAGAACTGAATGGTTGTGGAGTTCGCGATTTAAAAGATGTTGTGATTAAAAAAGGGACGTCTCCTGCTAAAACGCTTGCAAAACACGATGAGGGGACAGTTACGAAAGAGGATTTGATTTACGGGGTGATCGTGAAGGATGATTTGCCGATTCACTCCGTGAATATTGAGTACAGATATTTTGGAATTCCGTTACGTAAAGTTGTTGAGTTGGACTGAATGGTGAGTAATCGTTTTCCTGAATTACAAATAAAGGGGGCTGCTTATGGAAAGTGCTCGGGTGAAGAAAGCAAGTCTGCAATCAGTTATTGGAATGGATTTGAAAACGATTCTAGTTGAGCAGCTCACGGTTTATCAAAAAGGAGAGGGATGGGAATATCTCTGCTCAGAACCAGTTCTGCATTTTCAACACCTGACAGATTTCGGGCAACCGTTATATTGGGTTCTATCATGGGCAGAAACAGAAGAAGGCGATGATTTATTGCTGATTGACGAGACGCATGATGCTGACTCACTTTCTCAATTCCAACAAGTTGAAGGGTTTGGTGAATCGGTAATCGTGAGTTCTTCAATTCATCTGGAAAATTCTTGTGTTCAACGTGTGTTTGTGCATGGTTACAAAGATGAAGCAAAAGAATTTTTGACATCAATTGTTATTGAATTAGAGAACGTATATGTGACGCTTACCAGCGGTCCGGTTTTCAGGATGTATGTGACGAACACGTTTCCAGAAAACATGGATAGGGAACTGTTTAGA
>JARIBI010000091.1 GCA_029257435.1 Sporosarcina sp.
CCGGTTCCAGCTTGTCGTAACCTACTCCCTTCTTTCATATAGTGGAAAGAGGAGGGGATGGTGACGATGCGCAGGAGCCGGATTTTTGCGTTTGGTATTTTAGCCGCAGTTGCGGTTTGTCTCGTATTGGTGTTGGACGGCTGTGGGAAAAGTGAAGAGGCGACCCACGACTCAAGTGGGAAATTTGGAGTCATCGACGAAGCGTACGAAGTCATTACCGGAAACGCCGTGTATCAGCTGAAAGACAACGACTTGATCGAAGGCGCGTTACGCGGAATGGCGGACGTTATCGGGGATCCGTATTCCACATACCTAACGAAGGAAGAAGCGGCCTCCCATAAGGAATCTCTCGCAGGTGAACGTGTCGGAATCGGTGCGGAAATTACGCGCACGAATGGCAAATTCATTATTGTGTCTCCTGTCAAAGGTTCACCGTCAGAAAAAGCAGGATTGCTTCCGTATGACGAGCTCATCCAAATTGACGGAGAGCGCTTGGACGGATTGACGCTGAAAGAAGTCGTCAAGCAAATCCGCGGCAAGCAAGGGACGTCTGTGAAACTGGTTGTCTATCGTCCGGAAACGGGGAAGCACGTGGAGATGACCATTGAACGCGATGTCATTCCTGTTCACACCGTGTCTTCTGAAATATTGGAAGAGCGCGGCAAGAAAATCGGCTACATAGGATTGACGATGTTTGGCGAAGACAGTGCAAAAGAGTGGCAGGCAGCGACTGAGATGCTTGTAAAAGATGGTGCGGAAGCCTTGCTGATTGACGTCCGCGGTAATCCAGGCGGCTACTTGCATGCGGTTGGCAACATCGCAGGGAGCATGCTACCGGAAGATACGGTATTCGCCTATATGGAGGACGTAAAAGGGCAGCTGACGCCCCTCGTGACAGAGCAGCCAAAAGAGCTGAAGTTTAATCCGAAATTGCAAGTCATTCCAGTGGTTTTATTGCAAGACAAAGGCAGTGCTTCTGCAAGTGAAGTATTAAGCGGTGCCCTTCAGGATCTCGGCCGCGGGTTCATAGTCGGGACGACGAGTTTCGGAAAAGGAACAGTCCAGGAGACGATGAAGCTGTCAAACGGCGGCGAAGTGAAGCTGTCGACCCATAAATGGCTGACCCCAAAAGAGCGCTGGATTCACACAGAAGGAATTACGACGGACCTTGAAGTGAAGCAAAATAGCTTGTTCTCTGAGCATTTGAGGGTCATTGCAGAAACGTATAAAGAACAGCAATTCCATGAAGATGTCGCCTATGCACAGCGGATACTGAAAGCACTCGGATATGATCCGGGCCGAGTGGATGGTTTCTTTGATGAAGCAACGGGTGAAGCCATTGCTACTTTCATGGACCATGAAAAAGTGGATTCATCTGGTGATATGGACAGCAAGTTCTTCCAGAAGCTGAAAGCGAGCGCAGAAAAGTATCGGAACAATCAAGAGAATGATAAACAACTCGCGATGGCACTCGGATATTTGCATCACGAATTATCTGGAAAGTGATCGATTTGCCCTACGGATAAATAACAGTCTGTCACGACTATCCATTCCATTCCAATCTTTGTTACAATAGAAGGAAACAGCGGGATTGGAATGGAGTGTGATAGAACGTGTCTGAGGATTGGTTGTATGACATTTTGCAAGCAGCAGCAGTCTTTTTCCTGAATCCACTATTCTGGCTGATTCTCCTCGTTGCGGTTGCGCTCGGGTACATGAGGGTGAAACGGGAACGGAAAGACTTCAACATTCGAAAACTGCCGGGGCTCACGGAATTGAGACGGCTCGTTGCAGATTCATGGGTGCATGCCCTCCTATTGTCAATTCTGTTAAGCGGAATCGGATTCGTGGCGGATGCAGGATGGATTGCCTTATTTTCGTTTGTGATGATCATTGTACTTATCAGTTTTTATTATCAGTGGGGATCTCCGATTTACGCAGCGGCGATTGCATTTTTTGGATTGGCTGCGTGGCAGAAATTTGGAGGAGCTTTTTCGTTTCGCGGATGGTCGCTGCAAGACGTGGATTTGCTTGATCAGCTTGCGGTAACGATTCCTGTCATCGCGGGACTTTTGTTAATTGCAGAAGGAATGCTCATTCGAAAGTCTACCGTGAAATACGCATCACCACATTTAGAGAAGACGAGCAGAGGTCTTCGTGCAGCTGTCTTTAAAGTGAAAAAGATTTGGCTGCTTCCAGTACTTCTGTTAGTGCCTGGAGAGATGATTTCAGCCTATGTGCCTTACTGGCCGCAGTTTACACTCGGAGCAGAATCGTTTACTTTTGTTCCAGTGCCTGTGCTGATTGGCTTTAGCCAGATTGCACGCAAGCGTTTTCCGGATGAGCTCTTCCCGAAATTCGGTGTGTCGGTGATTTGGACAGGCGTCGCTGTAACGGTACTCGCGTTCGGTGCCCTCTATGAACCTATGATCGGCTGGGGCGCATTGGTTACGGGTGTCCTGCTTCGAACAGTCCTGACAATAGTTACAGCTGTTCAGGAACGGAATGGCGGTTATGCAGCTTCGCCCAGTGCGAAAGGGGTTGTGATCGCAGGCGTTCTGCCGGGATCACCTGCTGAAAAACTCGGATTGCAGCCGGGGGAAATCATTCGTGCGGTGAACGGAATGCAAGTTGCGAATGATAAGGAATTGTATGACGCGATCCAAGTGAATGCCGCCCATTGCCGTTTGCAAGTAGCGGATCGAAACGGAGAAGTCCGTCTTATGCAGCAAGTGCTGTACCGGCATGATCATTATCAGCTCGGATTATTATTGGTACGATGATAGATAACAAGGAGGCGGTGCTGAGTGGAAAGTTTAGCGACAAAATTGGTTATGGCGTTGTTCATTCCCGGAATTCTCGTGGTGTTCTTCACGCGGGTTACGTTTCATCAGCTTGTCGGATTAATCTTGACGATTGCACTCATCGCCGCCTCAGTGTATGCAGGGTATACGCATAACTGGATGCTGTATGTGGCAGATGCGCTGTCGCTGACGGTTGGATTCTGGTATGCCAATCGAATGGTTGCAAGCGCACATCGGCGGTCTAATGAAAATCTTCATGAATAACGAAAAAGCCTTGCATATGCTGCAGGGCTTTTTCATTTCTTCTATTCTATAAGTATGAGGACCGGGATTTTTGGGTATGATAGGTTCAAAGGGGTTACATGAACAAACTGTAGACCGCGAGTACCCCAATCGTTCCAAGGACGACGGTCATTAATCCGAATCCAAGGACTGCTATAAGAAATGCAGTTGCGGCGCCAATTAAGCCGAATAAGAGATTGCCTTCTTGTACATAGAACACTGCGGGGAAAATGAGCGCGCCGAGCACAGCGTAAGGGATATTGCTTAAAATTCCCGTAACGAACGGCGGCAGTTTTTTCCCGTCGAGGATTGTGAGCGGGATCATGCGTGGAATGTACGTCACAAGCGTCATTCCGAACAGCATCCACCAATAAGTCGGGCCCATCAGCTCTCCTCCTTTTCAATGACGGGAATAGACCTACGTCCGTATTTTAAATAAATCAGTTCGATAATGATTGAAGAGAGCAAGGTCGATGCCAAAATTGCCCACCCTGTCGATAATATTTGGGTATAATAAAAGATACAGTGCAGAATTGCCGCCAGACTCGCAAGCAACACTACTTTCCGATTGCCTTTCATAGATGGGACAAGCAATGCGATGAAGAGCGCATAGAGTGCGATGGACATGGCAGCTTGCAAAAATAACGGCAAGTTCGCGCCGATGACATGTCCTAAAGCGGTGAAAACGACCCAGCTGCCGTACGCGATTACGATGACGCCGAACGCATGGGCACTCGACACTTTGTCTTGCTTACTCGTTGCGATGACGGAAAACGTTTCATCTGTGACCCCGAATGCGTATGCAGCTTTGACAGGTTTTGGAGCGGGCCGCATCTTTTCATTCAGCGAAGCCGTCATTAGAAAGTGACGGATATTCACGATGAATGTATTCATGACGATTAATAATGGATCGACGCCAGCTGTGATGAGGCTGAGCGATATGTATTGGGCTGCTCCGGCAAAGACGAAAATACTCATGGCGGTCGCTTCAATCAGCGAAAGCCCAGTAGTTTTGGCGAGTAGACCGAACGTAAGCGCGACAGGGAAATAGCCGATGGCGATGCTGAGACCGGCGCGTAGGCCGTTGTTGAATTCACTGCGTTCCAATTTACATCCCAGCTTTCTTATGAATTTCAATACTAGTGATTATACTACATCTGCTAAAGACAACAATACTGAATTTTTAAATGGTTATAAAAAGAGAGAATAAGGTTAGGGTGACTCGAGATGCAAGAATGGTTAAGTGTGGATAAAGTTATCGAACTCGCAGAGCAATATAAGGCATTCGGTCCGTTCATTGGCATTTTACTGCCGTTCATTGAGTCGTTCCTGCCTTTTTTACCGTTATTTGTGTTCGTCTTCGCGAATTCCGCAGCGTACGGATTATGGTTAGGGTTCATCCTATCATGGGTGGGAACGACGGTCGGCTCTTACGTAGTATTTTTGATTATCCGGAGATATGGGCAAAGCCGTTTACTGAATTTTATGACACGCCATAAAAAAGTGAAGAAGCTGATTTTGTGGGTGGAAAGCAATGGTTTCGGCCCGCTCTTCTTATTCATCTGTTTCCCGTTTACGCCATCTGCACTCGTGAACCTGGTCGCAGGACTGTCGAATATGCGGAAGACGTATTACTTGATGATCTTAATGGCAGGGAAGTTTGTCATGATTTTCATGATCAGTTTCGTCGGCTACGATTTGAAAGCATTGCTGACCCAGCCAATCCGATCCGCAATTGTGGGCGCTGTGATTTTGATATTATGGCTCACCGGCAAGTATTTTGAGCGGCGCTTGAATAAAAAGGTCGAGCGGCATGCGCGGGAATGGGACGGGAAAAAGCGTTGGGAGGACAAGTAATAGCCGTGTAGTGCGCTTCGCCTGGCGAAGCGTTTTTTTGTTTGGATTAAAAATGTTGTGGCACGTGCGTAGAGTTGGGCGGGCGCTCATAAAAGTTGTGAAACGCTCATAAAGCCGGGGAAGTGATCATAAATCTCAGAAAGTGCTCATAACTGAGGAAATGCGCTCATAAATCACGAAATGTGATCATAAGACTTTAAAACTGATCATAAACCTTAAAATTTCGCTCATAACCACTTCACGCCGCGCGCTTTGCCCCTCTATCCTTCATCCAGCAATATCCAAAATGAACCATTTTCAGAAATACGAACGTTCATTCGTAAAAGCGTCTCTCAGACTTTGATTCTTCTACTGAAAACCATTACAATGAGAAGACTAGTAACGAAGAGAGAGGGGCTATCTGATGACACTGCGATTTATAACGGGACGGTCGGGGACAGGGAAGACCTATACGATAGAGCAGGAAATTGTACAAGCACTGCAGGCAGATCCGCTGGGCGCGCCGATTGTGCTGATTGTGCCGGACCAAATGTCGTATTCGCTGGAGCATAGTTTGGCCGCCCGATTCGGATTAAACGGGATGGTGCGAGCGCAAGTATTGACGTTCAAACGGCTGGCATGGCGGGTGCTGCAGGAAACGGGTGGAATTACACGGCGCGAAGTGGACGGATTCGGATATCGGATGCTTATCCGCAGTGTGCTCGAAGAAAATCGCGAGGACTTCAAGTTATTCCGCCAAGCGGCTGATAAAAGAGGATTCACGGAGCAGGTAGAAGGCGTGTTGAAAGAGTTCAGCCGGTATTGTTTGGATCACACAACGCTTGCACAGCTGCATACCGAGCTCACTGCCGCATCAGCGCCGCGTTCTTTAGTTGATAAAGCAGGGGATTTGTCATTGCTGCTGGAAAAAGTGGAAGAGCGACTAGGGACCTCCTATGTTGATAGTGAAGGGCATTTAGCGATGCTTTCCGGTCAGGTCCAGTTTTCTTCCTACATTCAAGATGCAGACATTTACATAGACGGTTTCGAATTATTGACGAACCGTGAGCATGAAATTATCCGTGAGCTATTAAAATATGCCAAGCGGGTTACTGTTGCGCTGCCGACGGATGAGCAGGGTGAGGCGACAGAGGATCATGAGTTGTTTTTCAGTCCGATGCGCACGAAGCAAATCATTACAGAACTCGCGCGTGAGGAATCGGTAGAGATTGAAGCTGAGATGAAATTGACGACCGCACGCCGGTTCCGCAATTCGGATGTGCTGCATCTCGAAGCTCAATTTGATAAATATCCAGCTGCCCAGCAAGTCAGCAGCGGAGATGTGCGGGTTATTGAAGCAACGGATCGCCGAGCTGAAATGCACGCTGTGGCACGGTCGATTCGAAAGCTTGCGATGTCGGGGAAGAGATACAACGATATGGCGATTTTGTATCGTCAGCCAGAAGTTTACGATGAATTGATCGAGACCATTTTCCCTCAGTATGATATTCCGGTCTTCATCAGCCAGAAAAAGCCGATGCTTCACCATCCGCTTATTGAATTTACGCGTTCGGTGTTGGAAGCTGTCACAGGAAATTGGTCGTACGAAGCGATTTTCCGTGCGGTGAAAACGGATTTGTTTTTCCCACACGGAGAAGACCGGCAGATTTGGCGGGAACGTGCAGATCGGTTGGAAAACTATGTGCTGGCGCACGGAATCCATGGCCACCGGTGGTTTGACGATGTAAGATGGCGCGTGAAAAAGTATCGCGGCCTGGAGCTGCATACCGAAGTTCAGACAGATGAAGAACTCGCGATGCAGGCAGGGCTGCATCGCGTCCGGGATTTGATCCGCGTTCCACTAGAAGGTCTGGGGAAGAAGTTGAAAGCTGCACAAGACGGCAGACAAGCGGCAGAGGCGTTGTTTGCATTCATGGAAGAACTGCATGTCTATGATAAAATCATTGATCTGCGTGCTGAAGAGGAGCGTGCAGGGCGATTGCTCGGTGCATCAGAACATGAACAGGCGTGGACAGGATGGAT
>JARIBI010000223.1 GCA_029257435.1 Sporosarcina sp.
CGGTTCCAATTGATGACCTATCTGGCAACACGCATATTGTGAAGTTCGATTTTGCCAACGTAGTCGAAATCTATTTGAAAGTCACGTTGATTACAAATGCGGCGTTTGAGGAAGACGGCGCTCAACAAGTTCGAGATAAGCTAATCGCTGTAATAGGTGGAGTAGACTCTGCGAAATTGGAGCAATCTGGTCTATCTATGGGATCCGATGTGATACTTTCCCGTTTATATGGTGCTGCGTATCAAGTCCAGGGTATTGACGATATCACTATTGAGATTGGCAAGGCGTCTACTACAGTCGGTCCTGACAATATCGTGATTAAGCAAAATGAAGTAGCAGTAACTGGACCAGATCACATCGAGGTGATTGTCAGTGCTTAAAGATATGTTGACCATGTTGACGAGTGCTCTAAGTCAGAACCCTAACTCTAATATTGGGAAATTGTTCACCGTCTTTTCTCAGCAGCATGATGAGGTGCTACAAACACTCAACACAATGCAGGAATGGGTAGATATCGATAACGCAGAAGGAAAAGAATTGGACGAGCTAGGGGCAGATGTTGAGCAACCGCGAGGATTAGCATCAGATGCTCAGTACCGGATGATGATCAAATCGAAAAGGGTGAGAGCGAAGTCGGATGGCACTTACAACTCAATTATAGATGCAATGGCCAAGACGTTAAATTGCAGTCCTTCTGACATATGGCTCACGAGTGATCGTGCGAAAGGAGGGACAGAACCGCTAGCATTAGTCGTTGAAAAACTACCTCTAGCGATTATGAATAATGCAGGGCTGACTCAAGGACAGCTTATTGCATTGATCGAACGTGTTGCGCCAGGGGATGTCCGGGTATCATCAGCGAACTTGGAAGGTACCTTTGAGTTTGGCACGGTCTCCATGGAAGTGGATACAGAAAAAGGCTTTGGCAATATAGAAGGAACAATCGGGGGTTACCTCGGTGCAGCATACGCACCAAGCGGAAATCAAGAATTACCGATTTAAGAAAGGAGCTTGGCAATGGCATTTACTCAAAAATTACCGGTTTGGCTTGCATCAGGAGTTGAGCCGCCTGAAATTCTGAAAAATGAAGGATGGAAAGCGGGCATCAAGCCTCCAGATGCTTATTTCAACTATCTACAGAACACCGCATACTTGGCATTAAAAGAACTCCAGGAGAAGGCTGCCGAAGCTTCTGCACTCACTGGAAAGGTGGATAAAGAATTAGGTAAGGGTCTCTCGACTAACGACTACACTACAGCTGAGAAAACGAAACTCGGTGGTATCGCTAGTGGCGCAAACAACTATACGCATCCTGTTACCCATCCACCGTCCATCATCGTACAGGATGCAAACAATCGCTTCATGACGGATGCAGAACGAACAAAGCTTACTGGAATTGAAGCGGGTGCTAATAAATATAGTCACCCAACTTCGCACCCAGCTACGATGATTACAGAAGATGCAACACATCGATTCATGACGGATTCAGAGCGGACCAAGTTACAAGGGATCCAGGAAGGGGCAACCAACTATCAACACCCTGATACTCATCCAGCAACCATGATCACAGAGGATGCAATACATCGCTTTGTAACAGATGCCGAGAAGACAAGTTGGAATGGCAAAGAAACTCCTACAGGTGCGCAAGCAAAAGTAAATGCTTTAGCTGGTCCCGGAAACACCAAAACGGTGAAGCAGCTGGACGATGCGCTTGAGAGGCATTCGGCGGATGATGTGGCGCACGGCATCTTCACAATTGGTGCAAAACGTTATCAAGGACAGATGGTTCCCACACCAGATTTATCAGGCCTAAAATTTGTTTATACGGAGTTGATTTAATATGCCTGAAATTTCATTGCCTACTAAAGCAACACAGGATTCAATAAAAATACAGACTGATAAAATTCAGTCTGTAAAAGATGATACAAGTTTCATAAGAGCCCAATTCCCTATTAGTGGAGGGACGAATTTTCATAATGCCCTAGTAAAACCAATGATAAAGGTAGTAGACGTTCCAGCAGGTAGAGTCCTTTTAGACGTATCTGGACGCGGTTTCCTTCACTACTTAGAAGTAAGTTCAAAAAACAGTTCTTACAACGCATATGCAGTCGCTGAGATTGATGGTGTCGAAGTAGCAAGTTTTTCTGGTAGGGGTGCGACTAAGAGTATCTATAGTGTAGGTGTTATTCCATTTAGTAGAAGTTTGAAAATATTCGTTAGAAGCGAATCTGCTACCAATGGGAATTTCGATATTCTATATTCAATTTATTAAAGGGGTGTATTAATTGTATATACTAAAGGAATATGAAAAAGATGGCTTTAAATTTACTGAATACACATTTGACAATGAAAACATCTCTCATGTAACTAAAGAACTCATACAAACAGAACCGATTGAACCGTCAGAACCCGAACCAACACTAAAAGAAATACAAGAAACACAAATGGCAATAATGAGCGGAATTTTTGATGTGTATCTTGCTCAATTAAACAAATAGGAGAGTGATAAAGTGGAACACGTTATCTATCAATTAATTAAAAACGGACTAAAAACCATGGACGATGTACCGGAGCACTTAAAGTCAAAGGTGCAAGCGCTGTTGGATAAAGACAATGTTTAGGTTGTGGCTAATAAGTAAGTTATTAGGAGGTGAAAATATGGTATTAGTATGTGTAACGCTTATCGTTAATGGATACAAAACCTTCGAACAATGCCCAACTAATTTGCAATCTGAAATTAAAGCGACTTTACTGGTCATGGGACTAGGCGAAAACGGTAAACCAGTTCTAGAGTAAGACAACTTCAGACCATAATGCGTTGTAAGCAGCATAAGGTAAAATATAGGAAGTTCTCTGAAGGGCAGGAGAAATTAAAATTGCTGTTTTGATATAAAACCCATAATATCAATTTTTCATTCATGCTAGACTGAATGTATTAAAAGAAAAGGGGATGTTTGTATGAAAAAGGTTGACTGGTTACCAGAACGTAGCGATCTAGAACAAGTTATTTTAGTTTATTTGAAATATCGAGGGAAGGTAGGAGCAGAGTCCCAAGAAGTCATTGGCGTTACCGCGGATTTCTTCGGTATTAGTGAACAGCGTAGGTCTGAACGCTATGAGAACGGTGAAAAAGAAAAAATCTGGGAAGCTAATGTAAGAGCTTCAATCGGTAAATTACGAGATAAAGAAAAGGTTGTTAGAAGAGGGATGAAAAATTATATAGTAGGTGTTTGGCAAGTAATTGAAATTAGTTAACTTAAAGAGCGTCCACCCGGGCGTTCTTTTTGTTTTGCAACAAACTAGAGAAAAGTGTGGTGGGGTGAGAGATGCCGAAAGTAGAGGTGGGTGACAGTATGTATGACATGTTAAAAAAGCAGGGAGCAAGCATCGAAGATCATGATACACGAATCTTTGGACTTGAAGAATTAACAGCAGCCCTTAAAGAGGCTGATCGACAGCATGAGGAAAAACTCCAACAGATGGAAAATCAGAACTTGAAGTTGGAAAACACAGTGCTTACCACGGGGCGTGAGACACAAGATATTGTTAAAGCTCAGGCTGACAAGATGTTCGAACTCGCCAAGTCATCCATGAGCTATCAGACAGCTTCAGCTGAACAGGAGCATGAATTAAGAATGGCCAAGTTGAACGCTTGGTCAACCTTTGCTTTGAAGCTAAGTGGTGCCCTTGCAACAATGGCCGGTTCCGGCGGGCTGATTTATTATGTATTTACACATTTTGTGAACTAAGGAGGAGATTCATTTGGAAAACGAACAAATGAAATTAGTTTTGATTTTTGCAACAGTGCTGGCACCCATCATCTTAGCAGTAGTTCAGCTACTGAAGAAGTCGTTTGTCATTAAAAATA
>JARIBI010000068.1 GCA_029257435.1 Sporosarcina sp.
AAAGTATAACTGCAGAAGAAGAGGTGTGAACATGGCAGAACATGAATTTCATTTAAAAGCGGTTTGGCCAGGTGGCCGTAATAGTGAAGGGTACATTGAAGCGGGAAATCTTCAAACTAAAATATCAATTCCTTCAGCGATGGAAGGTCCGAATGTCGGGACCAATCCCGATGAAATGCTGCTGGGTGCAGCGGCTACATGCTATATTATTACACTCGCAGCAATGATTGAGCGGGCCCGCTTGCCACTCGAAAACATGTCGCTCGAATCTATTGGATTTGTCGATGTGACAATGGGTGTCTTCACGTATAAGAAAATTATTCATAAGCCTATGGTGTCACTTAAACAAGAAGCGAGCCCGGCTGATTTTGAAAAGTTGGATGTATTGATAGTAGAAGCCGAAAAAAATTGTATGATTTCAAAAGCAGTTAAGGGCAATGTGGAGATTGAAGTTGAATCGACAGTATCATAATGATCTATATCTTTGGATCGAACTAGAAAGAGACGCGTTCCGTGAAGGAATGCGTCTCTTTTAATGGATCTTAGAGGTCTATGTCTGTTCCAATTTCGGCAGTGTCTGCTTTTTTGTAAACTCCATGCCCTACAGCCAGGTCAAAGTAAGCAGCACCTACACATTTGAAAAATGTAATTTCTTCATCATTCTCGCGGGATGAAATTTCACCAGATGCGATTTCCTTAAGCTCGCCGTGGAGCGAGTCGAACGACCATGAATCTTGCTGATTTGCATGAATGAGTTCCCCGGCTTCTTCACTAACTCCAGCAAAGTCATCCACAACAATTTTGTCGCACCGTTCGATGAAGTTGAAATCGACTTCTCTCATATGAGGGAGATAGGAACCGACTCCATTGACATGCGTACCTGGTTGAATGTCGTTGCCATCGAATACAGGAGTTTCTGAACGGGTACTGCAACAAATAATATCAGCCTGCTGAACAATAGCAGATAAGCTCTCTAATGAGTGGACAGTAATATCCGGTTGTACGCCCATTGAACGAAGGCGCTCTTTAAACGCTTCTGCTTTTTCGATTGTCGGGTTCACAAGATGGATGTTTTGAATTTTACGTACTTCAAGGACACCCAGTACTTGTTCAAATGCCATAGCCCCAGTGCCAATTACCGTAAGAACGTTCGAATCTTTTTTAGACAGCAAATCAGTAGCAATTGCAGAAAGAGCTCCTGTGCGTAATATTGTTAAATAAGAGGCATTCATTAATGCAAGATGGCTCCCGTCAGATGTATCGGTTAATAGCATAGCACCTTGGGTAGTTGGTTTTCCTTGTGATGGATTCTCCGGGAAAATAGATACAATCTTTACAGAGGCGATTTCGCTGACTTTATCCGCGCTGGGCATATACAAAACAGACGCGCTCCTAGAAGGAAACTCAATAACTGTACGATGTGGATTTTCAACCTTTGAAGCAGTCATTGCAGTGAGGATATTTCGGACATCTTGGATTGCATCTTTCATGTGATAGCAATTTTTAATTTCATTTTCATTAATGATTTTCATAGAAATCTTCCTTTCATGATTCGTCCAAATCTTGATTGTGACGATCTTTAACGGCAAGAATAGCAATTAGTGATACGACAGCAGTAAACATAATATACAGTGCCACAGGGATGTAAGAATCATTAAATTTCGCGAGCAAAGCAGTTGCAACTAGGGGGGCAGTACCGCCTGCAACGGCAGCACCTACTTGATAACCTAGTGAAATTCCTGTGTAGCGGACTTCAGCTGAGAAAATCTCCGAGAACATGGTTCCGAGAACAGCTGTAATCGGTGCCCAAATGATTCCTAGTCCAATGATAGTAGCAATTACAAGTAACGTAACAGATCCTTGATGAATCATCCAGAAATAGGGGAATGCAAATAGCAGCATTGCTACTGACCCATAGATATACAATACTTTACGTCCGACTTTATCTGAGAGGCTGCCCATTATTGGAATCAAAATCGTTGTAACAACTGTTGCGATCATAACGGCATTTAGAGTAGCTGTGCGCGAGTAGTCTAGATTTGTAGTTGCATAAGATACAATGAATGTACTGAATATGTAGAAAGGTGCTGTTTCCACTACTTTTGCTCCTATTGCAATGAGGACTTCCCGCCAATGTGTTTTTAATGTGGTCACGATTGGTAATTTAGGAATTTCTCCCCGCTCTTGTACCGCTTTAAATGATGGTGTTTCATCAATCCCTTTTCGAATCCACAAACCGAACACCACAAGCAGTGCGCTTAGAAGAAACGGCACGCGCCATCCCCAAGTCATGAAGGAATCTTCTGGTAACAGGGAGATGATGGATAGTGCAAGTGTTCCTAGCATCATACCGATTGTGATCCCCATCTGAGGGACAGAGCCAAATAGACCGCGTTTTTCTTTTGGTGCGTATTCTACAGCTAACAGCAATGCGCCTCCCCACTCGCCGCCAATTCCTAGCCCTTGAATCAAACGGAGTGTGATGAGCAAAATAGGTGCCCAAATCCCGATAGCTTGGTAGGTAGGGAGTAATCCCATACCAATCGTTGCAATTCCCATAAGACTCAGTGTGATGACAAGCGTTTTCTTACGTCCGATACGGTCCCCAATATGACTAAAGATGATTCCGCCAAATGGACGAATGAAGAATGCTAATGCAAATGAGGCATAAGCGAGAAGAAGACCTACTGTAGGATCTTCATTCACAAAAAAGACTTGGTTGAAGACGAGTGCTGCTACTGTTCCATATAAGAAATAGTCGAACCATTCTATTGAACTTCCCACTAAACTTGCAATCAGAACTTTATTCAATTGCTTTTTACTCATTTCCATACATATTCCCCCTTTTTAATAATTGAAGTGACACTTCAATTCCCCTTGCCAATATGATAGAGTTGAGATATTATTCTGTCAATACAAACTTTGGGAGCGCTTTCAAATGACAACGGAAATCGGACAAGAAATTAAAAAAGTAAGAATTGAGAAGGCAATGACATTGAAGAATGTAGCAGAATCAACAGGGTATTCAATCAGCTTTTTATCACAATTGGAAAGAGGGAAATCTTCGGCTACTCTTGAGTCCATAAAAAAAGTAGCGGTTGCGCTGGAAGTTAGCCCGAGCCGCTTTTTTGAAGAATATCAAGAAGCAAGAGAGGTGGCGTCTTCCGACATCACTAAAAACAGAGGAAGAAAAAGCGGAATCATTTACGAAGATTTAGGTACTAATCTAGTAAATAAAGATTTCATTCCGATGCTTATCACTTTGCAGCCTGGTGAAACGGAAGGAAGTCCGATTGTTCATGCAGGTCAAGAGTTCGTCTTTGTGCTTGAAGGTAAACTTACCGTTCAGATTGAGGGGATCGATCATGAGCTCTTGCCGGGTGAGAGGATCATGTATGTTTCTGCGCGCCCGCATTATTGGTTTAACTATGGAGAACATGAAACTCGGTTCTTATGTGTTAGTTCAGGTATATAGCACAATTAGAAAAGGTTACTAAGTGTAATTATCCGACTCTTTTGCTAGAATGGATGAAACCTAACGGAAGGATGATGAATAGTGACCGAAACATTGTCGTGCCAGGATGTCATCTACGCATTCAATAAAACACATCCGCCAGTAAAGAGAATCGATTCCGGAACAACCATTGAAATTGAAACATATGACTGCTTTGAAAACCAAGTCCAGTCACCAGATACGAAAATAAGCGGGATTGACTGGGATGCCATTAATCCCGCAACCGGTCCCATTTTTGTGAATGGCGCATCTGCTGGCGATGTCTTGAAAGTGACCATTCAAAAGCTGAACATTGGCGACCAAGGAGTTATGGCGACGGGACCGGATCTTGGTGTAATGGGACACCGTCTGACGGAGCTTGAATCTAAAATCATTCCAATCGAAAACGGTGTTGCTAAATTTAATAATCGGCTGTCCATTCCGCTAAACCCGATGATTGGTGTTATTGGTGTTGCTCCTGAAGGGGAACCGATTTCT
>JARIBI010000167.1 GCA_029257435.1 Sporosarcina sp.
TATCTTGCCCACTCTAACTTCCTTCTTTCACATTGGATTTCTCATAAGGTATATCGGTTTCGAATAGAGTGGATTTATAGGAGGAAGTCAGAGTTTATTTCTTTCGGAGTAGGATGATTCTATGGCACATCAAAAGTCAGCTGCTCATTCCCAAGAACGCATAACGAAAAGCCTGCGATGCAGTGATTTGCGCAGGCTGAAGGTTTTATTATGAATTCGAAACGATTTTTTGATGAATCTTTCCCCCTTACGTAGCTGTTACCGATTTGCGCTTTAGCGATGCTGCATTGTTGTGAACTTTTTCCTCTGCCGGAACTAGCAGCTCTTCGATGACCTTTAGAATTTGTTCGTCCGTTTGGCTCGTCAATTCTGCAGCATAGGCATCCATGGCATTATGCCACGATTGCATCTGTTGCTCATCTGTCAGCGTTTCTTTCAATTGATTAACCAGTGACTGTCCGGATACCAGCTGTTTAACGAGTCCTTTTGGAATGAGCGTCTCCAAATTCATTTCTTCCTGACCTGGCAATGCGGAATGGATGAACATCGGGATTCTTTTGCGCAGCGCTTCGCTGACTGTGACTCCGCCAGGTTTTGTGACCATTGCATCGGCCGCTTCATAGAGAGCATTCATTTCTTCCCGGGAAGTTACATAAGTTAGCGGCCGGATATGCGGGAGATTCCAAGAGTTGATTTTCTGATAGAGCCGTTCGTTATGACCGCACAGCACGACAAATTGAAAATCCGCCGCTTCGTCCAGTTCCTGCAGCATGCGGGAGGGACATCCTAATCCACTATTTCCACCTGCCAAAAGGATGACAGGCTTGCGGGGTTTCTGGCGCAATTCGGTCTTGCTGTCTGGACGGATTATTTTGCGATGAACTGGAATCCCCGTGACCATAAGCTTTCCAGGGACATTCGGATCCTTTGCAAGCTGTTCCTTCGCTTCTAATGTCGGTAGGAAATGTGCATCAATTCCGCGATGTCCCCAGTAATCATGAACGAAAAAGTCTGTGTAGACATTCACGACAGGCACGTGGCACTGACCTGACAATTTCAATTTGCTGAGCATGCAGGAAGGCAGGCTGTGTGTGCAGAAAATGAGGTCTGGCTGTTCCTTGTTCAACATTCTTTTTAATTTATGCAAAAACAGCGGCTGATGCCAAATGTACTGTTCGTCTAGCGGTTCTTGGCTAAAATAAAGCTTCTTATACGTCTTACTGTATAGACGGGGTGCAAATTTTATCCATTGCA
>JARIBI010000198.1 GCA_029257435.1 Sporosarcina sp.
ATAAGCATCTGGCCATATGGTCATCGACCAAAATGTATAAGCTAAGGCTGTCATTGTGAGTATAATTGCGAGTACAAATTCCATAACACTGATAGTTGCTTGATTCATAGGAATGGCGGGAGGCAGCTTCATCCATTCCTAATTCAAGACCTTCTGTACTAACGTCTTGTGCAGTCACTTTCACCCCGTAGTCCTTACGCAAGGTATAAATGAACCACTGAACTTCACTAGAAATGAGCTTGCCTTGATTGAGTTGGTTTGTCATTACATGTACCCCTTTTCTTTCAATGAGACAAAATCGTCTTCACCGATGATGAGATGGTCAAGCAATTCGATACCGATTAGCTCTCCTGCTTCAACCAATCGCTTAGTGACTTCAATGTCTTCAGGACTTGGACTCGTATTACCGGATGGATGATTGTGAGCGACTAAAATTGAACAAGAGTTAGACAGAATGGCAGTTTTCATGACTTCTCTTGGATGAACGATACTAGAGGTTAGGCTTCCTACATGGCATACGTTGATGTGTGTCGGCTGATTCTTTACATCAAGACACATGACGACAAAGTATTCTCTGTCTAATTCCCCTATCAACTGCTTGAACAGATGGAATCCATCTTCCGGACTCTTGATGGAACGATTCTTGTACAACAGGCTCGTTTCTTTCACCATTCGCAAGGACACAATGTCTACTCGCTTGGCTGGATGTGACTTGGATTGCACAGACTGTGTGAGTGATGTTTCTGTGGTGTGTTGAGTGTTCTTGTACGAGTTAGTTTCTTTCATGGTTTCTCCTCCTAAATTAGAAAACGTCCTCACCCGGTTGAATGGATGAGGACGCTTCGTGTATTCAGGATTATAATATCTATTTGAAAGTAAGCCCCCAATCAAATAACGCATAGTCAATGCAGCACCCCGCTTGGTACGATAATTTTATCAAACAGGAGGTGCTTTCTTTGTTTTTAAACCCTTTAACGATAGTCCCCGTTTCCTTACAACCTACCAAAAGTGATCAAACTCCAGCAAATCCATCGAAGACCTCCGGTCACTGTCAAATCAAGATCGGTAGCGCTGAAGTCACACTCCAGAATAGCGTGGATGAACGAATCATCCAAGTCAATATCAGGGAGTTGATGAACCAGTGAGACAAGATTATACGGATGTTCAAAATATCTATATTGTCTGCGGAAAAACAGACATGCGAAAAGGAATCGATGGCCTTGCTACACTCATTCAAGATTCTTTTGATTTAGATCCATATGGAGATTCTATTTTTCTGTTCGCAGGTGGAAAAAAAGATCGATATAAATGTCTTTATTTCGATGGAGATGGTTTCGCCATGTTGTATAAGCGACTCGATTCTGGCAAGCTTCAATGGCCACGTAGTGAGCGAGAAGTGAAAAATCTAACGCAGCAAGAACTTCGTTGGTTGCTCGAAGGGTTAGCTATTCAGCAGCCAAGAGCGATTGCTCCTTCATTAAAAAGCTCCTTTTAAAAACTTCTGTTCATGAGCTCCGCTATCGGGTATACTACGTTCAACCAGAAAGAAAGCGGTGAAGGAAATGGCCAATCGTACTTCTGAACAAGCATTGGAAAAAGTCATCAGTATGTTGGAAGAGCAATTGGCGCATTCCAATCAACAGAATGAACAGCAGTCCAAGCAAATCGAAAAACTAACTGAGCAGGTTCAGCACTTGACGAAGATGCTTTTTGGATCAAAATCCGAGAAATCAAGATACAATGTGCCCGATGGGCAAAGCTCTTTGTTCGATGAGGAAGAGGACCCTTTTCACGATTCTGAGCAAACAGAAGATCAAAGCCAACAGGTGATTTCTTACACTGTTGTTCGTAAAGCATCGAAGAAGAAGCGGAATGACCATTTTCATGAAGGTGTGGAAACGGAAGTTGTTCATCATTATCCTCACCTACTCACCTGTAGCTGTTGTCAAAATGATTTGGCAAGAATCGGTGGGATAGTCGTTCGAGAAGAAGCAGAATTCATCCCTGCCAAACTGAAACGTATTCAGCATATGGAGCACTCCTATGAATGCAAACACTGCAAACTAGATAGTTCTATAGCAGCCAACATCGTGCGCGGAAAGGCACCTCAACCTGTTATTCAACGGAGTCTCGCAGGTCCAAGTGTGCTAGCCAAGGTCATATCAGACAAATATAATCTTTATCTTCCTCTATACCGTCAGGTAAAAGAATGGCTTCGTCATGGGTTGGAAACGAATGATAAAAATCTATCCAACTGGGTGATCAAGGTTTCAAATGAGTGGCTATTGCCTCTGTACCAACGGATGACTTCACTGGCGATGCGAAGGACTGTCCTACATGTTGACGAGACAACAGCACAAGTGATTTATCGGCCTGATGGAAAGCCTGGGAACACGAAGGCATACAATTGGGTCTACAAAACTGTTCCCTGCCAAGGACCTGTGATGGTGCTTTTCTATAGTTCGCTATCGCGAGCACGAGAAGTTCTGAAGAACTTCCTTGGTGATTACAAAGGAACAATCATTTGTGATGGCTATTCTGCATACGGCGGTTTACCAGGTGTCACCTTTGCCAACTGTTGGGCGCATGTTCGTCGTTATTGG
>JARIBI010000228.1 GCA_029257435.1 Sporosarcina sp.
GTGCGCAGCGAGCGGCGCCGTTTTTCGTACATGTCAGTCATTAATGAATTCCTCCTGGATATGCAGTATATAGCTTTATTATGACGCAGATGGAAGAAGAACGACAGGAATTTGCATAGAAAACCAACAAAAAACCGGCTGCTGGGAGCCGGTTTCGAATGTTAACTGAAGATATTCATCGTTGTAATGATGATGGGCATCGAAACAACGTCAATTAGGAACGCGCCGACAATCGGCACGATTAAATACGCTGTGCGTGAAGGGCCATAGCGTGCAGTGACTGCTGCCATATTGGCCATCGCATTTGGAGTTGCGCCAAGGCCGTGTCCTGCAAAACCTGCACACATCACTGCGGCATCGTAGTTTTTGCCGAGGATGCGGAACAGAACAAAAATCGCAAATAGGACAAGGAATACAACTTGCACAAAGACGATTACGAGCAGTGGAAGGGCAAGATCCGCAACTTCCCATAGCTTAATGCTCATAAGTGCCATTGATAAGAAAATGCCCAGAGCGACATCACCGATGAGAGTGATGCTACGCATATGCACGATATTACCGTGAATGCGATCGACCACGTTACGAATGACAACTGCAACAAACATCGCGCCTACGTAGTTAGGCAAGACGATGGGGTTTTCCATAAAGGAACTTGTAACTTTCTCAAACAGCTCACCCAGCAAGGATCCACCCGCCATAGAAGCGACAATAAGAAACGCTTGCATCGTGAAGTTGTCGACATTGATGGCAGGGTCATGTGCTTCTGCAACATATTCGTGAGACTCTTCTATTTCAGTGGATTTCAAGTCGTGTTTTTTGATCAAATACTTAACAAGCGGTCCGCCGACCAATCCGCCTGCAACCAAACCGAATGTTGCAGCGGCAATTCCGATAGAGAACGCGGAGTCGATTCCCATCGCTTCCACAGTGGTTCCGTAAGCGGTCGCGCCGCCGTGTCCGCCTTCCATGGAGACAGCTCCGGCCATCATTCCGATAAGGGGATGAATGTCGAACAAGTAGGACATGGAGACACCGATGACGTTTTGCATAATCGCAAGGAAACCGCAAGCGACCCAATAGATGATCAAGAGTTTTCCGCCCAGTTTAATGAGTGCAAAGCTTGCGCCAAGTCCGACTGTTGCGAAAAACGTCAGCATGAATAAGTTTTGCAGGGACGTATCGAGCGTGAAGCTCACAAGCCCTGTTGCTTTCAAAATTGTTGCAAGAATGGCGAATAGTAATCCTCCGACAACGGGTGCAGGAATACAGAACTTCTGTAAAATCTTGGTTTTACGCACGAGTGCCGTGCCGAGTAAAAACAGCGCCATTGCTAGGAATAGCGTCGTTATTTGATTCAATTCAATCGTCATTCTGTAAACCTCCAAGTAATGAGACAATCGCTTCGTTCGTCAAGTAGGCGCCAAGTTTTACAGTACGGCCGCCTTCATCGAGTGAAGGATTGATTTCTGAGATGTCAAATGAAAGCGTTTTCTGTTCAGACGCAACCATGCGGATGAGTTCTCGCACCTGCTTAGGGGAAAGTCCGAAAGGTGAAGGTGCACTGACGCCAGGTGCGACGGCGGCATCCAATACGTCGGAGCAAAGTGTAAGCATTATATAATCTTGTGATGCAATGAATCGGTGAAGCTGCGTATAGATCTGTTCCACTGGCAGTTCTCCTAATTCGCGTTCAGTTATATAGTGAACGCCAAGGCGGTCTGCTTCGTCAAACAATAACTGAGTGTTGCCAAACTCTTGAATGCCTATGACGTAATAAGATGTAGTGGCATCGGTATCCAGCATTTGTTTGAACATGGTCCCTGAAGACGTCTGTTCTGTATAACTGCGTAAATCGAAATGTGCATCGATGTTTATGACACCAATCTTTGCATCAGGACCGGTAAATTCGCGGACACCTAAATAGTGACCGAAAGCGGTTTCATGACCGCCCCCAAGAATGACGGGCTTCATGTTGGCTTGCAAACTTTCACGAACGGTTTGTCCGAGTTCTTGCTGGGCTTGTTCAAGCTGGTCATCTATGCATGCAATAGTTCCTAAATCTACTATAGTATGGGACTCTGGTTGTCTCCATGGAAGCTTCGCTAGTTCCTGGCGAAGTGAATCGGGTCCTGCAGCAGCTCCAGTGCGTCCGTTATTTCGTCGAACTCCTTCGTCAGATGAAAACCCGATCAGTGCGCAAGTTGGATTGGTAGCGCTTTCTTTCGGGGTGTTCAGCTGCATGACTTGGTGAAGACGAAATGCTGCACGATTGGTAACATCATCGATTCGGCCGCTCCAGATTCCTGGATTCGTTGCGTTGATCATAAGGGTCACCCTTTCAAAGTTAAGTGCAATACGCTTCATTATACGAGCAGTCATTTATTAATTCAAATATCTAAAATTTATTTACTTATGCCTTTAGGGTATAATAGATCGAAAGAAGGAGATGAGGAGAATGGACATTAAACAGCTTCGTTACTTTGTAGCTGTCGTGAAAGAAGGCGGTTTTTCCGGCGCTGCCGCTAAATTACATTTGTCCCAGCCTTCACTGAGCAAAGCAGTCCGAACGCTGGAGGAACAAATCGGATTTCAGTTGCTGGAACGGACGACGAAACGAGTTAATATGACGGAATCGGGGCAAGTGTTTTACAAGCGTGCGTTGTATATCCTTTCTGAAATGGACATCTTTGAAAAAGAGGTAAATGAAGTAAAAGTGGCGGGCAGCGGGGAAGTCCGGCTGGGTATGATTGAATCCGTGAAAAACTGGATACCGAACGTATTAAGCTGGTACAGAAAGCAATACCCGGACATGCATGTTGTGTTAAAGGAAGTACTGGGACGCAATGATATTGAGCAGGCACTTCGTGATTATGCGGTGCATATTTGTTTGACAAATGAATTTATCGACGAACCGGATATCGTAACGGCGCCTTTGTATACAGAAAAACTGGTGCTGGTCATGAATGTTGGTCATCCGTTAGCGAATCAGGATACTGTTCATCTAGCTGATCTGTCAGAAGAACCTTTTATCATTACGAGCAAAGGATTCCAGACGAGAAAGAATATAACGGAAGCGTTTGAAGAAGCGGGCGTGAGCATGAACTATTGCTACGATGCAGATCGTTTCGAAACCATTTTGACATTAGTCGAAGCGGGAATAGGGATCTCCATTATCCCAAGAAATTATATTGGGGAAGTCGTCCCCGACCATCTAGCCATTCGCGAACTTGATAGTCCGAGCTTAGATCGGACTGTGTATCTCGCTTATGTGAAAAACCGCTATCGTCCCCCTGCAATTGATGCGTTATTGCAAAGGATGCTAGCGAGTGTTTAATGAAGGAACAAAGACATCGTTTTTGATAGCAGCCGGAAAGATAAATACAACTCATTACTTCTGCCGCTTTTTTATGAAAGCGAAGCACATAGAAAAATAGGGAGACCTGGAACCGTGCATGAACGCTATGCACGGTTTTTCCATATAACTAAATAGACACTTCCAGCTTCTCTTTCAAATCTTAAGAAAGTCTTCATGAATTCCCTAGTTATTTCAAAAGAAAGAGTTGTCATACTTAAAATGTTCAACTGCCAAAAGAATGGGTAAAACATAGTATACAAGAGATATGAGAGGAGGGAGA
>JARIBI010000164.1 GCA_029257435.1 Sporosarcina sp.
TGAACAGTCTTTCACCGATTACGCTGTTTGCTGTTTTGAATTCAATTGTCGCGATTCTAGGAACTGGCATGGTGATTATGTCGAAGAACAGAATATCCGCCATTATTGCACTAGGTGCAGTTGGATATTCGGTTGCGTTGTTCTTCGTATTGTTCAAAGCACCAGACTTGGCATTAACACAGCTCGTGATCGAGACGATTTCAGTCGCTCTCTTCTTGCTCGCCTTCCGTCACCTCCCTGCTTTAAAAACGCACGGAGAAACAAAGAAAAACAAACTAGTGAACGGAATTATTGCAGGCGGTATCGGTCTTTCCGTAACTCTTGTTGCATTGTCTGCACATTCCAATAAGCTTGTCGCAAGTATTTCTCAGTACTATAAAGATACCGTCTATACCGAGGCTGGCGGGGGAAATATCGTGAACGTCATTCTCGTCGACTACCGTGGTTTCGATACATTGTTTGAGATCGCTGTCCTATCGATTGCAGGAATCGCTGTTCTTGGCATGATCAAGCTTCGCTTGTCGAGAAAGGAGTCTGATGATGAAAAAGAATAACGTTATATTACAGACGACTGCAAAAGTCACGTTTTTCATCATTTCCTTGTTCTCGATTCATATCTTCTTTGCAGGCCATTTCGCTCCTGGTGGAGGGTTTGTCGGAGGACTGCTAACGACGGGGGCAATCGTTTTACTGTTGCTTGCATTCGATCTTGAAACGGTACAAGCTACACTGCCCTTCAATTTTACGATTGTGATTGGTATCGGTTTGCTTCTTTCATTAGGAACAGCAGCGGGAGCCATTTTGTTCAATGTTCCATTTTTCACTCATGCATTTGCGCATTTCGATTTACCACTTTTCGGTGACACTGAACTCCACACAGCTATGATTTTTGACTCTGGTGTGTATCTCGTCGTCGTTGGCGCAGCAATTACAATCATTCAGTCGATTGGAGGGGATGAGTAATGGAATTGCTTATGGCAATTGTAGCGGGTATTCTATTCACCGCTGCAATTTACTTAATTCTATCCAGAAGTCTGATTAAAGTAATCCTTGGAACCGGCTTGTTAAGTCACGGAGCCCACTTATTCATCTTAACAATGGGAGGATTAGGTGGAAGTGCACCTCCAGTCCTTATAGACGGGGTGACTGAATTTGCAGATCCACTTCCACAAGCTTTAATCTTGACTGCAATTGTTATCAGTTTCGGGGTTACGGCGTTCATATTGGTACTCGCCTACAGAACCTATGCAGTTCACAAAACTGATGATTTGAATTCGATGAAAGGAAATGATGAGCATGATTAACCTTCTATTGTTTCCGATCATCATCCCGTTTTTCTTTGCGATTGTACTTCTGTTTATCAAAGAACAAGTACGCATCCAGCGAATCCTCACAGTCATTGGGCTAAGTGCAAGTATCGTTGCCGCATTTTCGCTCATTATGAAAGTGAAACAGGATGGGATCCAAACACTGACACTCGGGAGCTGGCCAGCTCCCTTCGGCATAACAATGGTTTCGGATATGTTTTCTGCATTACTCGTAACGTCAACATTAGTGATTACGTTATTCGTGGCGATTTATAGCTTTAGCTCAATTGGTGAAGAGCGGGAGCGTTTTTTCTATTATCCTGCCATCCTCTTCATGATTACAGGAGTGAATGGTGCATTTACAACTGGTGATATTTTTAACATGTTTGTATTTTTTGAAGTACTACTGATCGCCTCTTACCTTCTCATCGTTCTTGGTGGAGAAAAGAGACAACTGCGGGAGTCTATTAAATACATACTGGTAAATGTCATCTCATCTGCCTTCTTTGTCATAACAATTGCGTATTTGTACTCTATCGTCGGAACGCTCAATATGGCGGATATCGGTCAGAAGATTGCAGATATCGGCCAGCCTGGAATCGTTTCAGTCATCGGTGTTCTATTGTTGCTTGTATTCGGGATTAAAGCGGGTATCTTCCCACTCTACTTCTGGATGCCTGGATCATACGCAGCACCTCCTGTTCCGATTCTTGCATTGTTTGGTGCGTTACTGACTAAAGTCGGTGTGTATGCTATCACACGTACCTATACACTGTTTTTCGTTAATGACCTTGCGTTTACGCACACCATTTTAATGGTACTCGCATTGCTCACAATCGTTGCGGGATGCATTGGTGCACTTGCCTACTTCGATCTAAAACAAATTATCATCTACAATATTTTAATCGCGATTGGCGTTATATTGTTCGGAGTCTCTCTGATGAACGAAGCTGGAATGCAAGGTGCCGCTTTCTATCTGATTCATGACATGCTCATTAAAGGGGCATTGTTCCTGATTATCGGGATTATGATACATGTCACCGGAACTTCCAACTTGCGAGAAATGGGAGGACTTATAAAAACCCACGCTCCACTTGGTTGGCTATTCCTGATTGCTGCCTTCGGTCTAGCAGGTATCCCACCGCTTAGTGGGTTTGTCGGGAAATTGCTCATTGTTCAAGGTGGGTTCGAACACGGGCAGTTATTCGGTACGATCGTAATACTTCTATCAAGTCTTATAGTTTTACTTTCTGTCATCCGAATTTTCATCTATGCATTTTGGGGCGAGCCGGTTGCGTTACAACCCACTAACCGTAAAACCTATAAGCATATGATGTTCCCAACCGTAATTCTAGTAGCTCTGTCCGTTTTATACGGAGTCGGAACTGAGTGGATTTTCCCGTACGTATCAGATGCAGCTCATGTGTTGCTCGATCCGTCGAGTTATATAAACGCCGTGTTAAAGGAGTAGATCACGTTGGCATTTCAAATATTACTTAACTTTTTCATCGCAATTACGTGGGTGCTCATCACGGCGTCGTTTACCCCGTCCACTTTTGTAATCGGTTATATTATCGGGTTATTACTTCTCGTGCTGACCAGACGTTTTTACAATGAGCGCTTGTATTTTGGTCAATTATGGTCTTGCTTGAAATTGACGCTCATCTTTTTTAAAGAATTGATTTTGTCCAATATTTCTGTTGCCATGTTAGTTCTTAAGCCAAAATTAGAATTACAGCCGATGATTTTCGCGATGCCTACTGTTCTTGAAAAAGACTGGGAAATCACGTTACTTGCCAGTTTGATCACGTTGACCCCTGGAACGATTGTCATTCATGTTTCGGATGATCAAAGGA
>JARIBI010000192.1 GCA_029257435.1 Sporosarcina sp.
TATGAATAGATTCTAATTTTCAGTTTGAGAGGAAGATTTATTAATGAAAAAGTCTAATAATTACTCTAAATTTGTTGCTACGGCAGCTACAGCTACACTTGTTGCAACTGCAGTAGTACCAGCAGCGTCTGCACAAGAAATGAAATTTACGGATGTCGGCGATCGTTACACAGACGCTGTAAACTACTTAGTAGAAAACAATATTACACAAGGTCTTACTGAAACTAAATTCGGTACACAATCAAATATTAAACGTGTAGACGTTGCATTACTAATCGCTAAAGCAACACTAACTGAAGATGAAATCAAGAATGCACCTGCTTCAACTTTCGGTGATGTACCAGCGCGTGCAACTAAATATGTGAGTGCATTAAAGGCAAAAGGCATCATCAATGGTAAAACAGCTACATCATTCGGTTCTGATCTTTCTATTACACGCGGTGAAGCTGCAATAATGCTTTCAAAAGCTTACGAGATTGAAGGCGACACAGCGAACGTGAAATTCGGCGACGTAGGCACACGTTACAAAGACGCAGTAGCAGCACTTGTCGACAACAAAATTACTACTGGTAAGACTGACTCTAGCTTCGGAACAGCTCTATCTATTACACGCGGCGAGCTAGCAATCTTCTTACACAGATTAGAGACGCTTGACGCGACTCCAGCACCTGAATACAAGGTTGAAAGCGTGGAAGGTATAAATGGTACTCAGGTTGAAGTAACATTCACGGATTCTGTTAATCCAGCTAGCTTGTTCAAAGACGGGAAAATGGGCGAGTTCAAAGATGGTGTCTTTAAGATGTCTAAAGTAGGGAAACCTGCTGAAACGGCAACTGGTACGCTTTCGAAAGATGGGCTAACATTGACTGTCACAACGAAAGATGTGGTCGAAGGGGATTATACTGTCGTTATCGATCAATTGAAAGCTAAAGATGGTAAAGCCATTGAAAAGTTCTCTAAAGTAGTAACGATTGCTGCAGATGCAACTGCACCAAAAGTTCTGACAACTGAAAAAGTGAACCCTACACAATATAAGGTTAAGTTCACTGAGCCGATGCAAACACTAGGTTCAATCACATACAAAGATGAAGACGGAAAGACTGTCAGTGATGTTGAAAAATCATTTGAACCAGGTGATTCGGAAGTTCTGTTCACAATTCCAGAAAGCATTGAAGCTGGCAAGTCCATCACAGTGCAACTCGTTGCGGCGAAAGACATGTCAGGCAATCTGATTTCTCCAAACCCAACTGAACTTACATTGACAAAAGGTCAGAAAGACGGACAAGCACCAACAGTGCATTCAATTGAACAAATTAGTGCAAATCAATTCACTGTAACGTTCTCTGAAGAATTGATGGGGAACCCGTCTGTAACAGTTGGTGGAACAGCAGCAACTAAAGTTGAAGGGAATCCTGAAAACCCACTTCAATATGTAGTGACTGCAGAAGGAAATCTTACAACTGCACAAACAGTCGTAGTAGACAGCTACTCTGACTTGAGCGGTGAAGCAGGTAAAAAATATTCAAAAGTAGTAACGTTCACTGCGGACACTGAAGCGCCAGTTGTGGAGTCTACTAACGTGGTAGCGGATGCAGAAAACTTACAGAAATACGTAGAGTTCACTTTCAATAAAGACGTGAATCTTACCGATGCAAAAGTTTCTGCAACTGGTAAATACGTGAAGAACTATATCACAACTTCTGGCTTAACATTTGCGGCGACAGCTGTTGATTACAAAGAAGCTGGAAACAAAAAAGTGGTTCGAGTAGCATTGAAGGACTTGGTGAAAGGTAACGATGTTGAAGGCGCAGCATATGAGTTGAACTACACGTTATCAGGCGTCAAGTCCCTATCAAACGTTGACTTGAAAGAAACAAAAGGCGCTTTGAAATTCACACGTGTTGCAGATGGCATTAAAGAAAACACAAATGTTGTAACAGTTGCACAACCTGCATTGGATAAGAAAGATAACAATAAAGTGATTGTCACTTTCGACCAAGCAGTAGAAGGTTCGACTGCAGTGGATAAAGCCAATTACTCAATCAATGGAGCTACTATCGATAGCGTTACACTACTTCCTGTTGCTAAAAATAATACACAACAAGCTGTATTAAATTTGACACCAGGTTCAAGCACATTCAACGGCGAACGTACAATGACCATTCAAAACGTCAAGGCACTTGGCTCAACTAAAACAATGGTAGCTTGGAATGGTACGATTGATTTGAAAGAGAATATCGCACCTACAGTCAAGACTGCTGAATTGACAGACACGAACATAATTACATTGACATTCTCTGAAGTTGTAACTAGCGGAGCATTGGCTGATTTTGCAGTCCATTCTGATGGTAAAACAATTGCAGATGCGAAAGAAATGAATGCAGTAATTGGTTCAGATAAAATGTCAGCGACAATTACTTTAAATGCAGCGTTGACAACAGAACAAATCAACAAAGGCATTACGTTGAAGCCAGTTGATACTATGGATATCAAAGACGTAAACGGCAACATGCTTTCTGTACCTGCAAACATCGCAGTTACAAAGTAAGTTGAATTTGAAAAGGCTCTCCGCGAAAGCGGAGAGCCTTTTTCAATCTTTGAATCAATTAAAAGTATCAATACTTTGGCGGAATCGGCATTCCCTTAGCATCCCGGTCTGCCGCATGACGCTCTTGCTGCACGATATCATTATTCTCTGGAATGATATACCCGCCTAAACCCATCTTCTCAGTAACCGGTGACGTCAAATCCCCCTTATCATGACTGGAAGCATCCCAGAAATCACCTTTGTCTACATACAATAAGAAAGCCCCGTTTTCAACAGCTGCTAAATAACGATCTGTTTCGTCTTCTGTTAAATCCATCTCGGTCAACGCTTTCCGTGCGGGCTGTTCATCGGATAGAAATGCTGTGAATCGGTCCCACCACGACGCATCGACGTCTTGTATTTCGGCATCTGTCCTGCCACGGACAATCGAAACATCTTCTTTAGCCTTCGTCACCACATACATATTATCTTCAGCGATTCCATTTTTGTGTAGTTCATGGATCTTATCCAACAAATCATTTTCACTTTGAAAAACGCCGGCAAATTCTCGATTCATTTTCAATTTCCTCCATTCGAATTAGGTGTTGTACTACTAAGGCTTTGTTTATAGATACCCCATCCCTTTAACCCGAAACAATGAGAATGACCGATACTTCGTATACATACTAGAAAACCAAGTTACGAATGACATCTCATTCTGTATGTTTAAAGGTCTTCAGAAAACTTGTCGCGGTGGTATTCGGAGAACTGAATAACACGGACATTCGCAGTGTTCAATTCATGATAGATCTCACGGCTGTCCCAAAATGAAATGGTACGATCGCGTTCACTTGCAAGCAGTGCGATGACTTCGTCTGCAGTTTCAAAGTGTACAAATCTTCGGATGTAATGCTCTTCATCAAAGAAGTAAGTGATTTTAAATTCTCTCATAGTTCTTCATCCTTTCAATTTTAAAAATAAAAACGGGCAGCTGCAATAGATGCAGACTGCCCGTTTTGTTCAATCCATAGTCCGCAGTTTGCGAGATTTGGAACGAAGTGATACGAAAAGTTGAATGATGATTAAAAATACAAGTGCTCCTGACATGTCGAGCAAGACGTCTTGCCAGGTTGCCGTGCGCCCCCCGGTAATTGATTGATGGAATTCATCGGCTGAAGCTGCAATGAATGTTAAAAAGGCAGCTAAGATGAAACGGAGACGGATTTTCGGTAAGAGCCAGTAAAAAACGGCAGCGAGTGCACCGAAAGTGAAGAAGTGTGCACTTTTTCGGGCTAAGAATTCGATGAAATAGTAGTAGCCCCGTTCTTCAACTGAGATTGTTTTCCCCCAATAAGGGATTTGCAACTTGGATAACGGCTGTTCGAGCGGATGATTAGGAAACAGTTGTTGCAGTTTTGGAACAATGGTTTGTTGTTCGTATGTCTGACTGGAAGAGATGAAGAGTCCACCGATAATGCCAATGAGTAATACAACGACTACGAGTTTTTTCATGGTGCGAGTATAACATATTCTGGTGGATAATGCAGAGACAAAGTAGCGGCATTCTCTAGATAGGGAGAGTGGTATGCGACCGCTTGGGGCTGGAGGATGCCTTTCGCAAAGAGCCAAGAAAGTACGCCTTGTCTCTTCGCTTCGGCGACCTCAGCATTCCCCTGCGCTAGTGTTTTCGTGGTAAAAGTGGTGCTCAAGCAAGTGGTATATCCGCTCAAGGAAGAAGAAAAGTGATCAAGCACATGGGAAATCCTCTCAAAGGATAGGAGGCGGGCGACCGCTTGGGGCTGGAGGATGCCTTTCGCAAAGAGCCAAGGAAGTACGCCTTGTCTCTTTGCTTAGGCGACCTCAGCAGTCCCCTGCGCTGGTGTTCTCGTGGCAAAAGTGGTGCTCAAGCAAGTGGTATATCTGCTCAAGCAAGAAGAAAAATGATCAAGCGCAAGGGGAATCCGCTCAAGCAAGAAGAAAAGTGATCAAGCACATGGGAAATCCTCTCAAAGGATAGGTTGGCGGGCGACCGCTTGGGGCTGGAGGATGCCTTTCGCAAAGAGCCAAGGAAGCACGCCTTGTCTCTTCGCTTCGGCGACCTCAGCAGTCCCTGTGCTGGCGATTCTGTTTAATCAGAGTTTTGAGACCCTCTGTCCTCTACTTTGTTTCTCTAATGAAAGTATAAAATCACGCAAACAATACTCGTTGAACGAAGTGGCTGAAGTCGAGACCCTAGGAACGCGTCCGCCTGCAACGCAGAGAAACACCGTCTACTCTTCAGGTTTTAAATTCCCCCTTACAACCGCTTCTACTATTACAAAGAGTTTACAATCTTCATAACCAAGTTAGCATCCAAA
>JARIBI010000142.1 GCA_029257435.1 Sporosarcina sp.
GTTGTCCGTTCCATGTTCCGTGACATTGAAGCCGATTACTACGTTATGGTCGACGGTGATGATACATACCCTGCAGAATTCGTGCACGATATTTTAGCACCCGTTCAAAAAGGTGAAGCTAACCTAGTGATTGGAGATCGTTTGTCAAACGGGACTTATTTTAATGAAAACAAACGCCAATTTCACGGGTTTGGCAACAATCTAGTCAAAGGCCTCATTAATAAACTTTATAAAAGTAATATTACAGACATTATGACCGGGTACCGGGGATTCGATCGGCTATTCGTAAAATCGATGCCTGTCACAAGTCCAGGCTTTGAAATCGAGACAGAAATGTCCATTCACGCACTCGATAACCGTTTTCTCATTAAAGAAGTGAAGATTGACTACCGGGATCGACCTGAAGGCAGTGAATCGAAGTTAAACACAATTTCAGACGGTGCAAAAGTGCTGCGCATGATTTTTACATTATTCAAAGACTATAAACCGATGTTGTTTTTTTCTGTTTGGGCAGCACTGTTTCTTGTGCTTGGTCTTGCCGTTGGAACACCGGTCATCGTTGAATATGTCCAATCAAGCTTCATCACAAAAGTACCTTCTGCTATTCTAGCGGTTGGCTTCGTCCTACTCTCCATGCTGTCCTTTGCTTGCGGTCTCATTTTGGATACGGTTGCTGGGACGCATCGTAAAAACTATGAGCTGCAATTAAATCGTATAAGCGATCGTTCAGAGAGAGGGTGATCCGATGCCGAAGAATCTTCTTCGCTGGGTGATCATTTCTGCTCTTGGACTTTATTTTAGCGGATCGCTGCTATTCTTTTTTGTGCCGATCCGTAACGTTGCCATTTGGATATTCCTTCTCCTTGCGGTCGTCCTAGGGGCATTCATCTACTGTGCCCTGAAGTTTTGGCCAATGCTACGTGAACTGGCGAGAGGAAAACAAATCAGTTATGCCATTTTCGGCACGCTCTTCCCGCTCTTCATCGCCGCCAGTATTCGCGGGGAACAGCCTTACTTGACGGATAATCATATTGTCGTAATTTTAGCAGTTTGGCTCGGTGTCATCTTAGCTGTACTGGCAATTATTACTGCAGTGATTTATTGGTGTTTGTCTGTCACATTAAAACCTTTTGAGGCTCGCGTTTCCCGCTGGAAGATTGCCTTGTATGCACTTCCTTCTATAGTAGTTTCATCATACTTCTTAGTTGCGTTCTATCCGGGAACCATGACGCTTGATTCGCTCGCTCAATGGGATCAGGCACTGACACATAAGTACACCGATTGGCATCCAGTCGTCCATACCATGCTGTTAAGTGTTTTGCTGTCAATTTGGGAATCCCCCGCCATGATTGCGATTTTTCAAATCGTATTGATAAGTGCTGGAACAGGAATTGCTGGATGGTCTCTTGACCAGGCAAGAGTTCCCAAGCCTTTCATTTGGATTGCACTTATTCTATTTGCACTTAGTCCAGTTCATGCCATTTCATCCATCACCCTATGGAAAGATGTCGCATATAGTGCAGCTTTGCTTTTGTTCACGCTGCTGATGTACATGATTGTCCGGTCTGCCGGACGTGTGCTCATGCGCTGGCCGTTCATTGTCGGGTATGCGGTAACGGGTTTCATGGTGATGTTTTTCCGTCATAATGGATTCCCGGTATTCTTGGTCGTCACAGCGTTTGTCCTAATCATGTATCGTCCATATTGGATGAAGCTATTCCCAGTTGCCGCAGCAATGGTATTCATCTACCAAATTGTCGTCAATCCTGTTTACACTGCACTTAACGTCCAGCCTTCAGATCCGCAGGAAATGCTTGCTTTACCGACGCAGCAAATCGCAGCGATCGTAACGGAAGGTGGAGATATGACGGAGAAACAGCGTGATTATGTAAATCGGATTTTCCCGATTGAAAAGTGGCACGAGAAATACAATCCATATAGTGTAGACTCCATTAAGTTCTCGTGGGGGGACTATGACCGCTTTACGATCTATAACGACTGGGGAAGATATGTGCGGACTTATTTACATCTCGTGAAACAGAATCCGGATATCGCTGCAAGTGCGTTGTTCAAACAAACGTCGCTCATCTGGCAAATCAATGAACCGGAAGATGGATATACGAGTAAATATACAACTCACATTTCCCGGAACAACGAGTTCGACCTTGTGAATCCTGTGTTAAATGAAGACCGGAAAATGAATGCCTTTAATTACTTGAAAGATGCAGATGAATCGATTCCTTTCTTATGGCGTCCTGCATTTTATACAGCACTAGCCTTACTGTTCACGTACATCGCCTATTTGCGGAACGGATGGCGCGCTTGGTTATTACTGCTGCCAGTTGCGCTCAATACCGGAGCCGTGTTCGTCGGTATTCCCGCACAAGACTTCCGTTATCTATTGGCGAATTCAATGATTATGTTGCCTATGGCCCTTATCAGTTTCGTGAAATTCGAACCGTTGGTGGCGGAGGTGCTGGACGATGAATGAAACACGCTCGACCTCTCCAATTGGCATTGTTCTAATGGTTGCCGCCGCCTTCAGCACAGCGACCGGACAATTTTTCTGGAAACTCGCAGCTGGCGGCGGATTGCTCGACTGGCATTTGTGGATCGGATTCGTTTTCTATGCGATGGGTGCCGTTCTCATGACAGTCGCTTTCCGATTTGGACGGCTTTCTGTACTGCACCCACTGCTGACAATCGGATATGTCATTGTTCTCGTATACGGCGTCAGCTTTTTGAATGAACCGATCAGTGTCACTCTCGTAATTGGAACCGTATTAATCCTGGCGGGCGTCTGGTTGATTGGGGGTGATGAGCATTAACTTACTACTCATCCTAATGCTGCTCGTCATGACTTGGTGCGGTGCGTTCGGCGGATACTTTCTGAAGCTCGCGTCTGATACTGATTTAAAAAAAGAGTTGCCGGTAGTTGTAAAATGGCTGATTATCGGATTATTGAGCTACGGATCAGGAGCGATACTGAACATTGTCGTTCTCCGCTACATGCCATACACGATTGTTTTCCCTCTTACATCGATTACGTACATTTGGACATTCGTACTCTCTTATTTCTTATTAGGAGAACCAATTACGAAACGCAAGTTGCTCGGGATAGGATTGATTATTATTGGCGCGGTTTGTCTAGTCATTTAAAAAAGCATCGGCGAAAGAGATTTTCTCTTCACGCCGATGCTTTTTAATTTACTTTTGATTTGTACGTCGCAAGCAATCGTTCCATCATTTCAAGCACATCATCTTTTAAATCATCACGCTCGAGCGCAAATGTCATCGTAGTCTCGATGAATCCAAGCTTTTCACCGACGTCGAAACGTCGGCCTTCAAACGCATAGCCGTACACATCTTGTGTGGCATTCAGTTTTTCAATCGCATCCGTCAGCTGGATTTCCCCGCCTTTACCGACTTCCTTCTGATCCAAAATCTTAAAGATTTCCGGCGTCAGCACATATCTGCCGACAATTGCAAAATCGGACGGCGCTTCTTCCTGACTAGGCTTTTCAACGAAGTTCCGGACTTTCATGAGTGCGGAGTCTGTCGTAATCGGGTCAATGACTCCATATCGATGAATGTCTTCGTGCGGCACTTCTTGGACACCAATCACACTGGAACCCGTTGCTTCATACTGTTCGATTAGCTGCTTCAGTGCCGGCTTATCATTGCGGATGATATCGTCTCCCAGCAAGACACCGAAAGGCTCATCGCCGATAAAGTTCCGAGCACACCAAATGGCATGACCCAATCCAAGTGGTTCTTTTTGACGGATATAGTGAATATCTACCGCTGCTGATTCTTTCACTTTTTCCAGCAGGTCATATTTTTCTTTTTGCATGAGGTTTTCTTCTAATTCAAGCGCATTGTCAAAATGATCTTCAATTGCACGCTTTCCTTTTCCTGTCACAATGATGATATCTTCAATCCCTGATGCAATCGCCTCTTCTACGATATACTGAATCGTAGGCATATCCACAATGGGCAGCATTTCTTTTGGCATCGCTTTAGTTGCCGGCAAGAACCTTGTGCCTAATCCCGCTGCTGGTATAATCACTTTTTTTACTTTCTTCATGGAACCCTCCTGAACGCTCATTTGTATAGCTGAAGTATAGCATAGAACGTAAAAATTCATGTTTGCAGACTGCTCCAATGCTATCTTCAACAATTCTCTTTCCTGTGACTTTTACCTTTCTACTGTTTGAATACCCAAAATTGGACTTATCGAAAAGCCAGCAATTTGTTCATTGTGCCATTCGCCCCTTTGCACGTAACTGGAAAACATTGTAGACTTGAACAAAGCACGTACCTAAGGAGGCACTTAACTTGAAGAAAAGAATCACAACTGCACTCGCTGCTGGTGTATTGGCATTTACAATGTCCGCATCCACATCACTCGC
>JARIBI010000084.1 GCA_029257435.1 Sporosarcina sp.
AATTATGTATGCAAATGAATCGAAGAGTCCTTTAATCGAGCAATCGGTTAAAGGACTTTTCCCCTTCTAACAGGTTCAGCCCTACTATAAGTTTCGAATACCCCCTATCTAGATATGGTTAAGAGAACTTTTTTGTTAATCTCCTACTATGCAGATATCCCTTTTTCATACAGAGAGTCTTCGATTTTATAGCAACTTATAAAATTCCCCATTCTCATACTTTGCATGCTTTTATTGTATCGAACTTCAAGTTTGTGCGGGCTTGGCCTAAATTTTTTTGTAAGAAACGCCTCTGTTAGTGTATTTGTAGTACACATGAATTGTCGGACACTTCGAAAATCCTGTTTTGGCAAGTGATGCCGATTCAGATATACTATCTGCAATGAGGTAGAAGAGAAGCGGGGTGTAATAGATGGGGCAGGATATATTAAGTGTTGGGCTTGAGGGGATGAAAGGCCATATCGTGCGGGTGGAGGCAAATGTGCGGTCGGATAAGGATCAGTTTGTGATTGTTGGGCTGCCTGATGCCTCGATTAAAGAATCGAAAGAGCGGGTGCTGAGCTGTTTGCATGCGTTGGATGTGGATCTGGATATGAAGAAAGTGACGGTGCATTTGTCTCCCGCGGATAAGCGGAAAACGGGGACGGGGTATGATGCAGCGATGCTGGTGGCCGTTCTTAAGGAAGTGATGAAGGAACCGATTCCTATCGATTCTTCTACATGCATTCTTGCCTCGCTTTCTTTGGATGGTCGGCTTGAATCGTTCCATGGACTTATTCCTGCAATCCAGCAAGCCATTCTGCTAGGGTTTAAGCGGGTTTTGCTGCCGCCTGTAGATGTCCGTGTCCTTGGTCAGTCCCTTACTGCTGAGCTAATCCCGCTTGCGGATGTGCAGCAACTGCTCGACTGCCTGCGGGGACAGATGACATTTGAGATGGATGTGCCTAAAGTACTTTTGAAAGAAGAGGAAGCCGTGGATTTAGCGTATCTTCCCGACTTTTCGACAGTTCGTGGCCATAAGGAAGCGAAACGGGCGCTTGAGATTGCAGCGGCGGGAGGTCACCACGTACTGATGACGGGGCCACCAGGGTGCGGGAAAAGTATGCTAGCTGATACATTTCATACGATTCTACCTGATTTGCGGAATGAAGAGATGCTTGAAGTATATAGTATCTATCACTTGGCAAAAGAGCGCAGAGGATTTTCTTCACGACCTCCATATCGATCCCCCCATCATTCTGCTTCTGCAATTTCCTTGATCGGAGGAGGAACCTATCCAAAACCAGGTGAAATTTCACTCGCTCACCGCGGCGTATTGTTTTTGGATGAACTTGGTGAATTCTCAAGAAAGACACTCGATATGCTGCGACAGCCGATGGAAAGCGGAGAAGTGACGATTAGCCGGGTGCGCCAATCCGTAACCTATCCAGCCACTTTCACGTTGCTTGCCGCGACTAATCCATGCCCATGCGGCTACTTTGGATCTAATGAACGGTATTGTAGCTGTTCGCCACAACAAGTGCGCACGTATCAGCTGAAAGCTTCCGGCCCTCTATTGGATCGACTTGATTTCGTTCTATCTTTAACCAGCGTTGGCTTGAAGCAAGAAGAACACTCAGAGAGATCAGAGGTCATTAGAAAACGAACGGAACAAGCATATCAGTTGCAGTGGAGTCGTTACAAAGGTGGATGGCTAAACGGAACTGTACCAGGGAGTCTCCTGATAGAGGAGTGTGGGTTGACGAAAGAACACACAGAGCAGCTTGAAAGTATTTGTTACCATGAAAAATGGAGTAACCGGACACAGGTGAAACTCATTCGAATTGCACGGACAATTGCAGATCTTGCCGGATCAGCAACTATAACGGATGCTGCAATTGAGGAAGCTGTTCACTGGAAACGTCTTGCATCCCTACATCACGAGACCAATCGCTCGACGACGATTTGATAATGAAAGGGGGCGGCAATCATTACTCGACGCAAAAGAGACTGGCGGCCAGGAGCCTATTACCATGTCATCATGCGTGGCAACAACCGCGCGAATGTCTACAATAACGACCAAGACAAATATCATCTCATGCGCTGTATCGCGGATGCCCACGAACGCTATCCCTTGACCATCCTGGCCTATTGCATCATGTCCAACCACTTCCATATTCTCCTGAAGTCAGAAGATAATCTCAGTAAAATCATGAGTCTTATTAACCGCCGCTATAGCGATTACTACTCCAAGCGATACCGTCACGTTGGCCGAATCTATCAGCGCCGCTACTTCGCTAAAGAGATCGACAGTCCGGCAGCGTTGCTAATTGTCAGCCGCTACATTCACCGAAACCCAATTGAGACAAAGATCCCGATGGTGAAAGCCCTCTGCGATTATCGTCACAGTTCCTATCCAATTTATTCGAAGGTTTATAGCACTCCTCCTACCTACATCGATACCAATCTCCTTCCGCTTTGCCTTCCTCCAACCTTCAAGAAAACGACCGAAGGATATACTGACTATTGCTTGCAAGAGTTCGGAGAAGAAGAGAACGTCTAAAAAAGCGTACCTGTGCACCACACAATTTAGACACTATTCTGTCCCTTTGCGGAAAATCGAGAAATTCCCTTTTAACAATCCTTACCTATGCAACAAACAACTAATACACTGATCAGATAATTGGATAAGTGAATGAAGAAAGTAAGCCCCAATCAAAAGTGTGGGTACCTGGACCCTACACAAATCAGACACTATTCAGACAACGGTATGTTTAAATGAAATTAGAAATCCTCAAACTCGGGAGTGAAGTCGAGTTTGAGGATTTTTTCATTTGGAATGATAGTGAAATTTTTCTGTTAGCTACTTGTTGTCAAAACCGTAAGCCTGTAATATAAAAAACGTTGTCTTGCGTCAAAGTTCTACAAATAGCCCTTCTCCTCAATAATTTGAAGATGAAGGGCTATTTTAATTTACACTAGAGTTAATGCGTATAAAAATGAAACTCACATTCCTGTATTACGGTTAAGGTTAAAATAGATATCCGTGATCTGATTTTCTGGTGAGTTAGGCATTCTGAGCATGATATACTATTCACATCTCTACATTCAAAAATCATCGTCCCTATATAGAAAACTCATAAAAAGAGCTGGGGAAACGATTTAGGAGCGGAAATATGTTAATAGTTGATGCAGCGGAATACGTATGGGAGCACTCCAAAGAATTGCAATTTGGTAACGAGCATGAATGGGATTGCAAAACGTTTACTAGTAAGTGGATAGATGCCAAGTATCCTGATGTACGACAGGGAACTACTACCAGTGGCTTGTATTGGTTTCAAGTAAAAAATCATACTGCTAGCGACTTTAAAAATCTATCAACACCGGGAAATCAACTTCAAAATGCTGTGGATATCCCTAGAGTTGCGAGCGATAATCTTGAGATCTTCACACTTGATAATCTATGTGCACCGGATAACCAAAAAGTACTAACTATATACAATGGTCATGAGAAAAATGTGTTTTCCAGAATGAGATCGCACTTCTCGTTGAATAATGATAAAACCGGGGCTATTGGTTTTGAAAAGAATGCTATATCCTATATGGATTTCCGAGTCAAAGTGTTCCATCAGGGCTTCATAACAAATGACTTATCTTTACATGACCAAAATCATTTAAAAACGCTGCTCACAAATAGTAGAGGACGTGAGGCGATTGAGTCGGCGTGGCGAACATTATATGGGTGGCCCCTTTTATGCAAGCGATAGCCTTTAAAAACCATTTCATAATGCACAAACAAGGTAATAGTAATCTGCCGATTGTGCTATGTAATGGATAGGAAGGTATTAGTATAAATGATAGGTACCTGGACGAGCGACCGAGCCTTGGTTGCAAGAGTGTGGGTACCTGTGCCTCACACAATTCAGATGCAATTCAAAAACCCAGGCTATGAAAAAGTAAAGAAGCCCTCTGATCGAACCTGGCAGAGGGCTGTTCTATGCAATTTATTTCGTCTCATTTACCGACCCGCTAGTAAGAATAGATGATTGCAGGAGAATGAGATGGGGGGAGGTTTGTTCTTAAAGGAAATGATAAAGCTAAAGGCGAGCTATCTTACCAACCGCGTTTAAATTCGATGAATCGTGTTCGAGTTGTATGTGGTTCAGGTAACTCATACTAAAACGGGGACTCTCCAATTGCTGAGAGTCCCCGTTTTGCTTTTATTTGAAATTATAAGCTGTCGTAATCGGTGAACGTTCCATCGTTACATCGTTGTAGTATTCATACAAGCAAATCCCTAAATAGGACCCTGAGATATTCACGACGTTGT
>JARIBI010000030.1 GCA_029257435.1 Sporosarcina sp.
GTTGTTCACACTGCTGAAGCGGCTTATGCCGAGGGTGACAGACAAAAGTGAATTCCCGTTTACTGGCGGGGCTGTCGGTTATTTCGGGTATGACGCGGGAAGAAAAGGAGAGAGCGTAGCAAACCCGAATTTCCCGAATGCAGCCTTCAATATTTACGACACAATCGTTATATATGACCACCAGATAGAGGAAGTGACATTGCTGCATACAGAAATTCATCCTACTAATCAGTCACCTGATTTAGATGAACTCGCTGAAACACTGTTAACAGGTGTTGCCAATGTTGAAACAGATGTAATGGTTTCCGAATATCGCAGTGATGTATCGCAACAAGCCTTTGAAGAAAACGTACAGCAAGTAATTCATGACATACGGCAAGGAAAAGCAGAGCAAGTCGTCCTATCCCGTAAATTAACAGCGAATATTGAAGGAGATCCTTTTCAACTGTATCGACGATTACGTGAACGGAACCCATCACCTTATATGTATTATATGGAATTTGATGATCACCTTGTTATTGGTGCATCTCCTGAAAGTCTAGTACGTGTCCAAGAGGGGCGTGTGCAAACGAATCCGATTGCCGGAACGCGTAGACGTGGGAACACTCTGGCAGAAGATGAGAAGCTTGAACAATCACTGCGAGCAGATCCAAAAGAGTTATCGGAACATGACATGCTTGTTGAATTGAGTAAAAGTGAAATGAAGCAGTTCTGTAATCCGGATAGTGTTGAAGTAACTGTGTATCAAGAAACGGTCAGATACGAACATGTGATGCATCTTGTATCAGAGGTAGCAGGTAATCTTGCGCCAGGATTGCACGCGTTAGATGCTCTTGAAACGAGTTTGCCAGCGGGAACAGTCACTGGCAGTCCAAAGCCTGTAGCGATGACGATGATTGATGAACTGGAGCCAGTGCCGAGAGGAATCTACGGCGGAGCAATCGGATATATCGGCTTGAACGGTAATATCGATTTTGCTTTGACAATCCGCACAATGGTCGTGAAAGATGACGTTGTTAGTGTCCAGTCAGGCGCCGGAATTGTTGAAGCGTCTACTCCGCATTCGGAATTCATGGAGACCGTCAATAAAGCCAAATCACTAACAAATCTCATGGAGGAAACACACTAGAATAGGCAAGATGAAAAAGAGACGAGAACAGTAGAGAAGAGGAGAGATTAGTTATGAAGAGCTATATACAAGCCGTTCAAGCAAATCGGAATTTAACGTTTCAGGAGATGGAAGGTGCAGCGGGTCTGTTGTTTAATAATGGGACAGATGAGAAGGAGATTGCCGCTTTTCTTAAATCCCTTGCACAGAAAGGGGAAACTGCAGAGGAAGTGGCGGCATTGGTTTCTGTCATATCTGCCAATGCAATTCGCCCCGAGTTTCCTGAAGAATCGTATATTGACAACTGTGGAACAGGAGGGGATGGTTCCAACAGTTTCAATATCAGTACAGCATCCGCATTCGTTATGGCAGCATCCGGAGTGCGTGTTGCAAAACACGGCAACCGTAAAGTTTCAAGCGCTGCTGGAAGCCATGATGTACTCGAAGAGCTGGGAATACGAAATGACCTTACGGTAGGAGAAACGACTGCCATGATGGAGCAGTGTGGCATTGCATTTCTGTTCGCGCCGAACGTGCATCCGAAGATGAAACGTATTGGAGACATACGAAAACAAATTGGTCGTCCGACAATCTTTAATCTAGTCGGTCCGTTGACAAACCCCATTCCGCTGCACGCACAATACACGGGCATTAATCGTAAGGATTTCGTTATGGAGTATGCCTCTGTTCTAACGATGCTCGGCAGGAAGCGGGCTGTAGTTGTTGCGGGGGCAGGAGGTCCTGACGAAGCAACACTTGCAGGTAGAAATACATTCGTCCTTGCAGATCGCGGTGACCTGATTCCGTTTACGTTAACAGCCGAAGATGTTGGGCTGCAGCCAGCTGGTCTAGCAGCAATTCGGGGGGGCGATGCAACATGTAATGCTGCCATCATTCGTTCTGTTATGAAGGGGCAGCGCGGGCCGCAGTTCGATACAGTTGCCCTCAACGCAGGCATTGGATTATTTACAGAAGGTATCGTTAAAACCGTTCAAGAGGGAGTTCAACTTGCAGAGGACAGCATTATCACAGGGAGAGCCAAACATAAATTAGAAGAAGCGGCTGCCTTTTGTAAACAGTGCACGGATAGGGAGGTGGTGTTATGACCATTCTGGATGATATTTTGCGCAAAAAGGAAACAGAAGTTTCCCGATTGTTAGCAGAACCGGCTGTACAACCGACTCAAACAATATTAGCTAGACCTTCATTGTTGGATACCATTAAAAACTCGAATCAGCTGCAAGTGATTGCGGAAATAAAACGGGCATCGCCATCGAAAGGAGTTATTCAAGAAACTGTAAACCCTGTCCAACTAGCCCGGATATACGAACAAGCAGGCGCTGCATGTGTTTCCGTTTTGACGGATACACCATTTTTTAAAGGATCATTTGACGATTTGAAGATGGTGGCGGAAGCGGTTCACATCCCGGTGCTTTGTAAAGATTTTATCATTCACCCCATACAAGTTGACCGTGCGCTAGCTGCAGGTGCATCTGTTATCTTGCTGATTGTTGCAGCACTGTCCGATGTTGAGTTGAAAGCGCTGCATGTCTATGCTGCCTCACTTGGATTGGAAGTGCTGGTCGAAGTTCATGATGCTGACGAGTTAAACCGAGCTATAGAAGCAGGTGCACAGCTGATTGGAGTAAATAATAGAAATTTGCGGACGTTTCAAGTTGACCTTGCGAAAACTGAGGAAATCGCTTCGCATTTCCCATTTGAATCCGATCGGGTTTTGATAAGTGAAAGTGGAATGGGCGGGACGGCTGATGCACAGCGTGTGTCTGCAGCAGGTGCAAGGGCTGTGCTGGTAGGCGAAACCCTTATGAGAAGTGCGTCACCCAATCAGGCAATTCATTCCTTTCAAGTTGACATTGAGGTGAATGAGCAATGACAAAAGTGAAAATATGCGGGCTGACGGAAGTGCGGCATGTGCGAGCGGCAGTGGATGCAGGAGCCGACGCCATTGGTTTCGTTTTCGCCCCTTCGCGCAGACAAGTATCTATAGACCAGGCCGCAGAGCTGGCGATTCATGTCCCTTCATCCGTGCTGAAAGTAGGTGTGTTTGTCAATGCGGTTCCGACTGATATTCAAGAGATCTATGAGACAGTTCCACTAGACATTGTGCAATACCATGGAGATGAAACCCCGGAATTCATCGAAAAAGTAGGTTTGCCTGCCTTTAAAGCTTTTTCAATCAAAGGTTCGGGAGATGTCCATAGAGCGGCTAGTTATAATGTGACTCCATTGTTTGACGCACCCGGCGTTGAATTTAAAGGGGGGAGTGGAAAAACGTTCAACTGGGACATCTTAACGCAATCAGGATTTAAAGAGCGCCCTTTCATACTAGCTGGCGGGTTGAATGCAGGAAATGTAGGGGAAGCGATTAATCAAGTAAATCCGGGAATGGTTGACGTTTCGAGTGGTGTTGAAATTGAGAAGAGAAAAGACGAGCAGCTGATCCGAGAATTCATCAAAACGGTTAAGCTGAAAAGTGAGGAGAGATGAGCATGATTCAGGCAGTAGTGGGTAAAGGAAGGTATGGAAGATTTGGCGGGCAGTACGTCCCGGAGACATTGATGGGTGCGTTATCGGAACTGGAGGAAGCGCACGGGGAAGCAATGGAAGACGCTGCATTCATAGAAGAGTTGAATGGATACTTAAAAGATTTCGTTGGAAGAGAGAATCCGCTTTACTATGCAGAGAGACTTACAAAAGCTGCAGGCGGAGCAAAAATCTACTTGAAGCGTGAAGACTTGAACCACACAGGAGCCCATAAAATCAACAACGCGCTCGGCCAGGCGTTACTTGCAAAACGTATGGGTAAGCAGAAAATTGTTGCGGAAACAGGAGCAGGGCAGCATGGTGTCGCGACAGCTACTGCGTGCGCGCTGCTTGGGTTGGAATGTGTGGTGTTTATGGGGAAAGAAGACATTCGCCGTCAGGAGCTGAACGTATTCCGGATGGAACTGCTTGGTACACGGGTAGAGTCTGTCGATAAAGGTGCGGGAACGTTGAAAGATGCAGTGAATGAGGCGCTGCGGTACTGGGTTGCACATGTGGAAGATACGCATTATATTCTTGGATCTGCGCTTGGACCGCATCCATTCCCTCAAATTGTCCGGGACTTTCAGCAAGTGATCGGACAAGAGACGAAGCGTCAGATACTGGATAAAGAAGGTCGTCTGCCTGACGCGGTTGTAGCGTGTATTGGCGGTGGCAGTAATGCAATCGGGATGTTCCATCCATTTATAGAAGAGGCTGACGTCGCACTATATGGAGTAGAAGCAGCAGGCGGGGGTATTTCGACGGGACAGCATGCGGCTGCGATTGCTGAAGCAAAAGAGGGCGTCTTGCACGGGGCATATATGTACGTGCTGCAGGATGATGATGGGTTTATTCAAGAAGCGCATTCAATTTCTGCAGGTCTCGATTACCCTGCCGTCGGTCCAGAACACTGCCATCTCCATGATATAGGAAGAGTTCACTATACATCTGCAACGGATGCTGAAGCGCTCGAAGGAGTACAGTTGCTTGCACAAAAAGAGGGAATTATTCCAGCGCTTGAAAGTGCACATGCGATTCACTTTGCCTTCGGTTTGGCGAAAGAGATGCATCCTGAAGAAATTCTCGTCGTTTGTCTTTCGGGCAGGGGAGATAAAGACGTGCAGACAGTGCGCGATGCGTTAGGAGGCGGCGTTCAATGAACGAATTCACATTGACAGCAGCCATCCGTAAACGGAATGAAAAAAATCAGCCGGCATTTATCCCATACATGATGGCTGGGGATGGCGGGCTGGATATACTGCATGAACGCATTTCCTTCCTCGCAGGAACAGGGGCGGATGCGATTGAGATTGGCATTCCTTTTTCTGATCCTGTTGCAGATGGCGAAGTGATCCAGGAGGCTGGGTGCCGGGCGCTTAAAATAGGTGTTACATTGCGTAAAGTGATGAGCGAATTGCAGTCCCAGCCGCACGAAGTCCCTTTAGTCGTAATGACTTATTTGAATCCGGTTTTAGCTTATGGAATTTCTGAATTTGCAGAGGCGTGTGAACAAGCAGGCGTTAAAGGCTTGATCATCCCGGACTTGCCGCATGAGGAACGCGGCTTGCTATCCGATGTGCTCATTGGCAAAGATATTGCGCTCGTCCCTTTGATATCGTTAATAAGTTCAACCGAGCGGATTGAAAAAATTGCACAGGCTGCGGAAGGGTTTATTTACGCAGTAACGGTCAATGGCATAACAGGCGTCAGGAACGGATTCGATTCGAATTTGATGAATCATTTAGAAGACTTGAAGCAAGTATCCAATGTGCCGGTACTAGCCGGTTTTGGAATTGCAACACCTGAGCATGTCCGTGAATTCAGTCAAATTACAGACGGAGTGATTGTAGGAAGTGCAATTGTCTCAGCTTTTCATGAAGGGAATCTTGCAATGATACAAACTCTAATTGAGGCGGGAAGAACCACTGTTCGTCAGTAAATAGAATTCATTTGCGAATAAGAAAGATTAGTCAATTGTGCATGCAATTGAAACTTTTACCTTTAGAAAACGTACAACTGATGAAGGGAGGGATGCGGGATGGATTGGGAAACCGTTAACATAGAATTGGAATGGACACATGAAAAGGTAACGTCATTAGCTGGCTGGTCTGTAAATGAAGAAACAGTTCTTACGATTGCAGTATATTATGTTCTCTCGCAAAAAGACTTTAATCCAGAAAGTTTTTTACGTACAATGGATGCGCTGACAAGCCGTACAGGATGGCTATCGCCGGTTCGTGGGAACTTTGTACCGATGCTCGCTTCATTTTTGGATAGTTCACCACTTTCAGCGGATGATGCCGTTCAACTTTTATTCACAAAGCAGCAGACAATCCGAAAGACAGGTTTTAAAAATACTGTGCATTCTTATTTAGCAGCGTTGCTAATGGCGTCTGATCCCGCAACCTCCAAAGTCGAAGCCAAACAAGCGAAGCGGTTGTATGATGCTATGAAAAAGCAGCACTTTCTGCTAACGTCGGACGAGGATTATTCATATGCTATGTTGTTAGGCAAAGCGAATAATGATCCAGTCCAGCAAGCAACACTCATGCGCCGTTACTTTGACGAATTGAACAAAGTTGGATTTAAGTCAGGTAACGAGCTGCAGTGGTTATCTCAAGTATTGACGATTGATTGCTGCTCATATAATCATGAAAGAGTAATTCGTGCAGAGCAACTGATGACCCATATTCGTAAACGTGTCAATTTAAAACCGATGCATTACCCTGTAATAGGCTTCTTAGCCATACTTGGATGCGAAGACGACCAAGTAGAAGAGCTGATTGGCTTCTCAAACTTCGTTGCTAAAGGTGATTTGTTTAAGTGGCATAAAACGTTGGCATTTTCATTTGCTTCAGGATACTTTTTGCAGCAAATGATAGATAATAGAGGGGTTCCTGGATTTTCTAGAGAATTGACGTTTCTTATCCAGCAAGCCATTATGGCTGCTACGATTGCAACGATTGCCTCCAATACTACATCAGCCCTCTCTTGATTCACTACATAGTTAACGGACCCAGCTGCTGTATCTGCTGGGTTTTTGGTGTGTCGTTTACCCAATAATCGATCCCGTACTTCATGCTGTACAGAGTGTGATAGACTGAAAGAAACAGAAGGAATTGCGAGGAGGAAAATTTGTTGAAAATCTCACCTAAACGACTAAGGGCTGGAGATACGATTGGAATTGTTGCACCAGCGAGTCCGCCTAATCAGGAAAGTTTAACCCGTTCATTTGCATTTTTAGAAAGTTTGGGATTGAAGTGGAAACTAGGGAAGCACGTTAAAGATGTTAATGGATATCTTGCGGGAACAGATGAAGACCGGCTGGCGGATTTAGAAGAAATGTTTGCTGATCCGGAAATTGCCGGAATTCTTTGTGCAGGCGGAGGTTACGGATCTGCACGATACGCAGAAAGATTGGACTACCAGCTTATTCAAGAAAACCCTAAAGTGTTTTGGGGATTCAGTGACATCACCTATCTTCACACTGCCATTGCCAACTATACGGATTTAATAACGTTTCATGGTCCAATGCTTGCTTCGTGTGTAGGGAAAGAAACATTTCACGAGTTATCAGCAAAAATGTTTCATCAGCTTTTTGAACCGATGGAATTGCATTACTCCGAAGCGATTAGTCCCCTTGAAACCCTTTCTCCTGGATTTGCATCTGGCGAACTGACAGGCGGGAATTTATCGTTACTTGCCAGCAGCATTGGAACGAAATTTGAAGTGAATACTAAAGGTAAGCTGCTCCTCATTGAAGATGTGGGGGAAGAACCGTATCGGGTCGATAATTTGATGAATCAGCTGCGGCTTGCGGGGAAGTTTTCGGATGCTGCAGGTATCATCATCGGGGACTTTGCAAAAGCAGAACCGAAAAAGGAGATTTCGTTAACGCTGGATGAGGTATTCCTGCATTATACAGCGGATCTTGGAAAGCCTGTTGTGAGTGGTTTTAAAATCGGTCATTGTGAGCCTCATTTTGCAATTCCGCTCGGCGCGGATGCCCGGCTGGATGGAGACCAGAAAACGTTGACGATTTTACCGGGTGTTGAGTGAAAAGTAGTAAAAACCAGAAAGGGGAATGGTGAATAGTGGAGCAGTTGGAGTCAATGTATGTATGTGCAGTACCTGTTGCGACAATCTGGACATCACCTGAATCTGTTAGAGACCTGGATGAAGAAGGTATAGCGAATCCGTTAAGTATGAACAGATGGATCGCAGCAATGACAGTAGATGAACGGTTCGCGCTATGTAAAGAGAAGCGAATACAAAGTCAGCTCCTATACGGAGAGCCAGTAATTGTAGAGTCTGTCAAAAACGGCTGGGCAAGGATCTTTGCAGTGTGGCAGAAAACTGATAAAGATGTGCGCGGTTATCCGGGATGGGTTCCGCTTGCTCAGCTAAAAGAATCGCAGCCCTTGGGTAATGCTGAAGGAGTCGTTCGAATTGATGTGCAAAAGTGTCAATTATGGCATCAGGACGGTTCGCCGGCATCTTTAGTTGTCCCGTTTAACACCACTTTACCAATGACTAAAAAAGAAGGGAACTGGATTTCCGCTGCGACTCCTGACGGCGAACGGCTTGTGAGAGAACAGGATGCGTGTACAGCATCATCTATACATCACTTTAAAAAACAATCCGCTTCAGCAGCGGCTGAACGAGCTATGGAGTTTCTGGATTTACCGTATTTCTGGGGCGGAATGTCTTCATACGGGTATGATTGTTCCGGATTAACATATAACATGTTTAAAGCATGCGGATTTTTCATCCCAAGAGATGCAGGAGAGCAAGCAGCCGAAGGTGAAAGTATTCAACTGGATGATCCGACAGCTTGGAAGCGCGGTGATTTATTGTTTTTTGCAGATGAACAATCGGGCAATGTCGATCATGTAGGGTTTTACTATGGAGAGGGACAGATGATACACGCGACTGCTTCCAAAAGAGGTGCCATCGAGTTGTGTGTCCTTTCAGAAACGTCCTACGGGAAACGATTATGTGCCGTCCGCCGATACAGAGAAAAAACGGGAATCCTGTAAGGCCTGCTGTATAGGTGTATAATAAATATGCAGTAATCGAAAGCAGTCACGGAAAGGAAGATAAAGATGATCGAATCAAGAAAAATGAGTGAGTCGAGAACGATTCAAACAAAGCTGGTACTTCCTCCAGACGCCAATCATATGGAAACAATTTTTGGCGGTAAAGTTCTCGCATATATAGATGAAATTGCGGCAATTACAGCAATGAAACACGCGCAAATGCCAGTAGTAACAGCATCCATAGATTCAGTTGACTTTTTATCATCTGCGGTCGTTGGGGATGTATTAGAGCTAGAAGCAAATATTACATCAACGGGTCGTACGTCGATGGAAGTGTTTGTCATGGTGCACTCTTCGAACTTATTGACAAATGAGCGCAAACTTACAACGGAGTCCTTTTTAACGATGGTCGCAATTGGGCCCGATAATCGTCCGACTCCTGTACCAAGTGTTGTACCAGAGAGCGAAGGCGAAAAGAGATTGTTCGATTCCGCGCCAGCACGCCGTCTTCACCGTAAACAGCGAATTCAAATGGAACACTAATCAAAGCGACCGCTCTTGTTGGCGGTCGTTTTTTGTGTCTTAAGTTAAATCCCCTCAACAATGAAACCTTCTGTTAAACGAATCCGTATAAACAGAAAAAGGGGGATTTTGACAATGAAAGAAATGATGCAACAGCGTCAAATGGCGCTCACCCTATTGAAGAACGAATCGAATCGAATTAGCAGGAGACTGAAAGATGCGGAAGAACGTTTGCAAAAAGCGACTGCTGAGCGTAATCGACTGGAACGCCAGCTGACAAAAGAGCAGCAGGATGTCATGAAGCTTGGCAAGTTTTCGTTTTTAAACAAACTCAAAGAACTAACGGGATCATGGGATCAGCAAATGGAAAAGGAAATTTCAGAAGCTGCATCAGCAGAAATCGCATTTAATGAATCTCAAAAGCATGCAGAGGATTTAAAAGGGGAAGTAGCCGTATTAAAAGAAGCATCTCTCAACCCGGATTATGTGCACCTTCAAGAAGATTGGGATGAATTCCTACAAGAAAAGGAGCTGTGGATCCGACAGAATGACTCGGCCTCTCAAGCAACTTTACAAAAAATCGCAGATGACCGAGTTCGAGTCCGTTCCATGATCCGAGAAGTGAAGGAGGCGAGAGATGCAGGAGAAAAAGCGATTCGTGCGCTTGATAAAGCAATCGATAAATTAAACAACGCGGAAGGATTGTCGATGTGGGATACCTTCCTAGGTGGCGGTCTGCTCGTCTCTGCACTTAAGTATTCTGAAGTGAATAGCTCAGATGACCTCGTTCATCAAGCGCAGCGAGCACTGCGGCATTATGAAACGGAACTATCAGATGTACAAGAAGCTGCCACAGCGTCGTTCCAAGTGAACAGAAACGATATCTTCACATTCACAGACTTGTTCTTCGATAATATCTTTTCGGATTTTGCAGTCCACTCACGCATTTCAGAAGGAAAAAGTAAGTTGATTGGAGTGCTCCAAGACGTTCGCCATACACAAGTGCAGCTGAATCGGAAACTGGAAGAGGCGGAGGCTGAGTGTGAAGCCTTAGATGCACAGGAGAAAGGGATCCTGTTGTCCTAACAAGAGAACTGAGACAGCACTCACGCGTGTTCCAGGAATTCGATCCGATTTCCAAATGGATCACGAGTAAAAAAGCGGACACGTCCCGCAATAGGTGGTTCTTCACTGATTGGATATACTGCATCTTCCAATTGGCGTCTCAATACGGAAAGGTGTTCAACCATAAAACCGGGATGTGCTTTTTTAGACGGGACGAAGTCTTGCTGAATACCAATATGAATTTCTTGTGAGCCGCAGAGGAACCAGCAGCCGCCCCGTACTTTCAAATTTTCAGGTTTCTCAATTTCTTGCATACCAAGCAGCTCTCCATAAAACAAACGGGCTTCTTCTTCAGAACCTGCAGGTGCTGCAAGTTGCACATGGTCAATCCCTTTAATTATTGGGTTCATCGTCATCACGTCTCCTTTCATTTACTATACCTCTCTATCTAAGAGGTGAATAGTCGGAGTATTCAATGACAGGTGTTTGGTTTTTCCAATGACCGAATGATTATAAAAAAACCACTTCATATTCAGAAGTGGTTGTAGAAATTATTTATGATTTGTGTAAGATAGCGCTACTCCTGCAACACTGCCAACTAGAACGAATGCAAACAGCGCAAACATAATATAAATGAACCACATGAAGAAGCCCCTCCTTTACCATGTCATGCCATTACTGTACCATGCTGGATAGTTTACAGCAATGTCAATATACCTATAAAGATTAAAGGCAGTTTCTTTTATTGAGCAGAGTCATTTGGCGGCAAATGTTTGTTTTCAGCAGATGTATCGTTTGTTCCCGATTGCTGTGTTTGCAGCAAGTCGCGTATCTCTTTTAGCAGTTCCTCTTTAGGATCAATTGAAGGTGTTTCATCGGGCTGTTCAGCTTCCTTCTTTTTAAACTTTGACAGCAGCCGAATAACCATGAAAATCGAAAAAGCGATGATGAGGAAGTCAATAATGGATTGGATGAAGACACCGTAAGTAATGATGGTTTTTGTGCCAGGGAACTGATAAGCCAATTTTGAAAAATCAATTCCTCCTGAGATTAATCCGATCAAAGGTGTAATAATGTTTTCAACAAGCGAAGAAACAATCTTTCCAAATGCAGCTCCAACAACGACAGCAATTGCTAAGTCGAAGATATTCCCTTTAAATGCAAACTCTTTGAATTCCTTCCACATACTAATTGTACACTCCTTTTTGAAAAGTTTTGTTCATGTTTTTATTCCTCTTCTCCATCCAAGCCTAACCATCTATAGTGTGATAAGTCAATTGTGTCATTAGGCAGAAATCGAATTCCCTCTGCTTCGAGCAACTGACGCTGCCGATTTCCTTTTTCTTTTGCATCTGCGGGGGCCGATATTCCGCCTTTAGCGTTGATAATCCGATGCCAAGGCAAATTATGCCCTGCACTCATGGAGTGGAGCACACGTACAACTTGACGCGCACCCCGGCGATTTCCTGCAGCGGCAGCTACTTGCCCGTAAGTCATGACGTATCCCGGCGGAATGGATTGAATGGCTTTTATCGCTTTTTCAGTAAATGGATTCATGGCTTGTCCTCCCTGTCTGCAATTGGATAATCAGCGAATGGAATGAGATCCAGCTTGTTTTTTGTTCATATAAATCGTGTAGACACTTGTTGCAATGAGCAACCAAAATGTGCTGGCGGATATTCCCCCGGCAATATCGCTTGGATAATGTACACCAAGATAGATACGGCTCACACCAATCATGCTAATCATGAAAATGGCAGCAATTATGTAGAGAACGCGAAAGGAGTTCTTTGCATTCCTCCATAAGATGAATGCAAGAATAATGTACAAACTAGTTGCCATCATCGTATGTCCGCTAGGAAACGAGTAACCGCTGATTTCAATTAGCCGGTTAAAATCCGGACGTGCCCGCTGGAAGAATAACTTCAACACTAAATTGAGTGCAGCAGTACCACTAATCACAATAAGAAACAGGATTGTTTGTGCCTTTTGTCGAAAATATAATAATAAACCCAGCATGATTAGGGAAATCGCCAGAACGGCTTTCGTCGAGCCGATGAAGGTAAATAGTTTCATGACATTGGTGAGCCAAGGGGCTTCTGCACCTTGAACAAAGTTAATAATCGGTGTATCAAACTGAACAATGCTTCCATTCCCAATGGAGGAAGCAACATATCCAAAAACAGCAGCAAGAACGAGACAAGAAACGAGGGCCGTTATCAATCGACCTGATAATTCACGCATAGATTTCAAACCTTTCTTTATCAAGTACATTCTTATTGATTTTCACGAAGCTGATTATGAATTGCAAGCAATATAGCTGAATTTCTAGAAATGGAGCAGTTGAATGATTCTTTTATTATTACTTACTTCTTACATAGCAGGAAACTTTCTGCCGGCATTGCAAATAGGTAAACGCTCCGGTGCGACAATTGTAGATAAAGGCAGTGGGAATCCCGGGGCTAGGAATGCTGGAAGAGTATTTGGAAAGAAAGCATTTGTGTTCGTGTTCCTGATTGATGTAGGTAAAGGGGCACTGGCCGTGTGGGCTGCACTTTATCTGGATGGCCGCCCTGCTATCCAGCTGATGGCTTTAGCCGCTGTGATGCTTGGTCATTGTTATCCGATCGTTCATCGTTTTAAAGGAGGTAAAGGAGCTGCAACATTCATAGGGGGCTTGCTCATATTTAATCCCGTATTACTGCTTCCTATTTTGTTAGGTTTTACCGTTCTATATCCGGCAACCAAGAGATTCACGGCAGCGAGTGTTCTTTCAACAATCACAATTATACCTTGCTGCTTTTGGCTATATGACATAAAAGAAACACTGATTGCGTTAGGAATTGTTGCATTATTGCAATGGACGCATCGCGAAAATCTGCAAACCTCAAAAGGAAGGAAACAAACCAGATGACTTACTTTTACAGAATGGCTAGAACTAAACAAGACGAAGAACAAATACATAGGCTGAATTACGCGACGTTCGTGGAAGAAATTCCTCAACATCGTCCGAACGATACTAGGCAATTGACGGATCAATTTCATCAGGAGAATACGTATTTATTATGCATGAAAGATTCCAAAGTGATAGGCATGATTGCTGTACGTTCAACCAGACCGTTTTCTTTAGACAAAAAGATTGGTCCCGTAGAAGATAAACTATCTGATCCCCCACGATTTCCAGTAGAAATCAGACTGCTGTCCATAGAAGCACAGTATCGTACGGGGCGGCCTTTTCTAGGGATGCTGCAAGCACTCGTGAATTGGTGTTTGAAAGAAGGGTATGATGCTGCAGTCATTTCTGGCACTGTCCGGGAGTTGAAATTATATGGCCAGCTTGGTTTTGTTCCATTTGCCGATAAAACCGGAACAGCTGAAGCAAGTTATGTACCAATGATATTGACGCAGGAAACCTATGAAGATGGGATAGCGGGACGTATTGCAAAAAAGATGTTGAATTTCCTTCCAGGACCAACCGAGATTTCAGAAAATGTACGAAAGGCATTAGCCTTAGATTCAGTATCGCATCGATCAGCAGCCCATTCGTGTACACTGGAATCTGTACAAAACGAACTGAAGCTATTGACAAAAGCCCGGTATGTACAAGTGCTGCAAGGAACAGGGACACTTGCCAATGACGTGGTAGCCGCACAACTCAGTCGACTTTCTGGTAAAGGACTCATTCTAGTAAATGGAGAATTTGGTGATCGTCTCTGTGATCATGCTTTCCGATTCGGATTGGAATACGACACTTTGGAAACGGAGTGGGGGAAGGCGTTTAACATCGGTGAAATAGAAGCTTTGCTAGAAGCTAAGAAATTTTCCTGGATATGGTTTGTTCATTGTGAGACTTCCACAGGTGTTCTGAACGAGATAGAATTGATGCGTGAACTATGTATGGAGCGGGGTATCCGTATTGCAATCGATTGTGCGAGTTCACTTGGAACTGTCCCTATTAACTTAAAGAACATTGACTTTGCTTCATCAGTCAGCGGAAAAGGCCTGGGCAGTTTTTCAGGATTGGCACTTGTGTTCCATAAAGAGGATGTTCAGCCCGATGGAAAAATACCGCGTTATCTGGACCTTGGCAATTATACCGCTGCAAAAGGAATACCCTATACACAATCGTCAAACCTTCTTCAAGCTCTAGAGAAGGCGGTTCAACGGATAACAGCCAATCCCGAAAGTCATTTCGCATCCATTCGTGAACGATCGGACATGCTTCGGTCTGCGATCGAGCAAATGGGCTATCAAATTCTGGCAATCGAAACGGATGCGAGTCCTGGAATTTTAACAATCGTACCCAAAGCGGGCGAATCTGCACTGCAATTGGGAGAAGATTTATTTTTAAACGGATTTCGAACTCATTATGAGAGCAAGTATTTACGAGAACGGAACTGGCTCCAGCTGGCTGCGATGAACGACATGAAAGACATGGAAGTGAAGCATTTTTTGCACGTGCTGAAACGTTTGACATCGTTTAACCGGGAACAAATGGGGGAAATGAACATATATAACTAAGAGGAGTGGATTACATGCAAGAACTTCATTCAATAGACGACTGGAATCGTATCTTTGAACAGTCACGTACTGAACCTGTGCTTGTTATTAAGCACAGCACGACATGTCCGATCAGTGCAGCAGGATATAAGGAATTTCAATCTTTTGAAACCGCCATTCCGAAATACTGTGTGATCGTCCAGACGAGTAAAGACGTGTCTCAGAAAATTGCTGAAGATACTGGAGTGAAGCACGAATCTCCACAGGCAATGTTCATAAAAAATGGAGAAGCTATTTGGGATGCTTCACACTATGATATCCAGCAAGCCTCCTTAAAAACAGCAGTCAATGCAAATTGAAATTACGAACAGGCACTCGCAAATAGCGATGCCTGTTTTCTTTAACTGTGATACGATATGAGTATTGAGATAGTCCAAAAGAAAGAGGGTGCTGTGTTTGCGAATATCCGGAAAAACAGTTGTAATCACCGGCGGAGCAAAAGGAATTGGGGCGACAACCACACGCATATTTTGTGAACAAGGGGCTCAGGTTGTTATTATCGATTTCGATGAGCAAGCCGGTGAAGCGCTAGCTCAACAGCTCCATGCGGAAGGGTATGACGCCGCTTTTTTTAAAGTGGATGTAGCAGATGAAAATGATGTGAATACTGTAGCTGCAACGATTATTGAGCAATTTGGAAAGATTGATATTCTAGTTAATAATGCAGGAATTACAATGGATGCAATGACGTTGAAGATGGAAACCAGTGCATTCCGCCGTGTACTCGATGTGAATGTGACAGGGGTATTCAATTGTACGAAAGCATTTTTGCCATGTATGATCGAAGCAGGCGCGGGCCGCATAATCAGCACATCATCGATTGCAGGCACTGGAGGAAATGTGGGGCAGGCAAATTACGCTGCTTCAAAAGCAGCTGTTATTGGTATGACGAAGACGTGGTCGAAAGAGTTCGGTCCTAAAGGAATTACTGTAAATGCTGTTGCGCCTGGATTCATTGAAACCGAAATGACTAAAACAATCCCGGAAAAGGTAATTGCGCAGATTCGCCAGCTGACACCGTATCCACGATTCGGGAAACCAGAAGATATCGCGAATGCGTATTTGTTTTTGGCGTCCGATGAAGCATCGTTCATCAACGGAACCGTTTTGGAAGTAGATGGTGGAATGCTTAAATAATTTGCAAATCCTTGTGAAGTGTTTCACGTAATGTGACACTTATCATGTTGAAAGTCATGACATTCATGCCTGTTTAAGCGGACAGTTTCCTTGTACGATTAATGTACTAAGTAACGGCCGAGTAATTCGGACCGCTAATCAGGAGGCTGTCATGAGTAAAGAAAAAACAAAACAGCTACACAAAAATGTTGCTCCATTTGCTAAATCAGATTTAAAGAAAAGCGTAATTCAACTTGTTAATACCGTGCCGCCGCTACTCATTCTATGGTTCGCTGCGTATCAAGCGCTGTCAGTATCCATATGGCTAACACTAGCGATTTGTGTGGTAGCATCAGGATTTGTCGTTCGGACATTCATTATTTTCCATGATTGCACACATGGCTCTTTCTTTAAGAATAAAAAAGCAAATGACATTGTTGGAACGGTTACAGGAGTTCTTACTTTGTTTGCCTATGAAAAATGGAAACGTGAACATGCGATCCATCACGCGACTAGCTCAAACCTCGACAAGCGAGGCGTTGGTGACATTTGGGTCATGACAATTCAAGAGTATCAAGAATCATCATTCTGGACACGTTTGGCCTATCGTTTTTACCGCAATCCACTAGTCATGTTTGGATTTGGACCATTGTATCTTGTCCTCATTTCAAGCAGATTCAATAGAAAAGATGCTCGTAAAAAGGAACGGATGAATACCTACCTTATTAACGTTTGTTTAGTTGTTTTATACACAGGAATGATTTTACTAGTTGGCTGGAAGGCATTCGTCATTGTCCAAGGGGCAACAATGTTTACTGCGGGTGCTCTTGGTATTTGGTTATTCTACATCCAGCATACATTTGAAGACTCATATTTCGAAGAAGAAACTGAATGGGATTATGTAAAAGCAGCAGTTGAAGGCAGTTCCTATTACAAATTGCCGAAAGTTCTTCAGTGGGCAACAGGAAACATCGGTTTCCACCACGTTCATCACTTAGCTCCACGTGTACCAAACTATAACTTAGAAATGGCTCATGAATTGACACCGCCACTTCAGCAAGCGACGACAATTAACATGAAAAAGAGTTTGGAATCACTGCGATATAAGTTATATGATCCTGAACATAAAACATTTGTAACGTTCCGTGGTATTCAAAAAGCAGCTAAGCTGAAAGATGTTTCCATTCATTTAAAACCTAAAAAGACTTCATTTGACACAGAATAATTATGACCAGCAGCCGTCTCTTTGAGAGATGGCTTTTTTACTTTTGAACCGGTACACTAGAAAGAAATGGAATGGGAGGTGTGCGGGTGAGCAACTGGTATAATTTATTTCCTCGTAATCCATGGATCAGCACTTATATTTGGGTTATTTTTTGTGTCCTGCCGTTTTTCTTTATCTTCCGGACATCTGAACCGATCAATATTGCAATTGGTATAATCATGGTGTTCCTATTTTTACTTTGCTATCGCTATTCATTTAAATCCAAGAGCGGTCTTGTCTATATGTGGCTTGCCTTTGAAATGGTCCTTAATATTGGGCTGACATTATTGTTCGGTTATGTCTATATGTCTTTATTTACAGCGTTTTTCATCGGGAATATCCGGCGTCCAGTTGGTTTTTTCATAATGTATGGCATTCATATCGCGCTTACTATCGGAGCAATTGTTGCTGGGTTCTTCATTGAAATAGAGTTGTTCTTGCCTCAAGTACACTTTTTAATCCTTACGTTAATTGGTGTTGTCTTGCTTCCGTTCAATTTGTATAATCGCAACAAGCAAGAGAAGCTTGAAGGGCAGCTAGTTTACGCGCAAGAACGGATCTCTGAATTGACCGTGGTGGCAGAACGGCAACGAATCGCACGTGATCTCCACGATACCCTTGGCCAAAAACTATCCCTCATTGGACTGAAAAGTGATTTGGTCGGTAAGCTGATTACACGTGACCCTGAACGCGCCGCAAAAGAATTACAGGATATACGTCAAACGGCTAGCGTTGCACTCAATGAAGTTCGAGAACTGGTTTCCAATATGAAAGCAGTGCGTCTTCCAGAAGAGCTGGCGCGAGTTCAGCAAGTTTTGCGTGCAGCTGAAATTGAACTTACAGTTGAAGGGGAGACCAGGTATCAACAGATTACGCCAATCGTAGAAAATGTACTGAGTATGTGTTTGAAAGAAGCGGTCACCAATGTAGTCAAACACAGCTTCGCTTCTAAATGCACAATTACGTTCCATACGGTATCAGAAAACTTTTCGATTACAGTTGCAGATAATGGAATCGGATTATTAGAAGGGACAGATGCTCTGCCTGGAAACGGGTTAAATGGCATGCGGGAGCGACTGGATTTTGTAAACGGAAAACTTCAAATCCAAAAGGAGTCGGGAGGCGGAACGGCAATGACATTTATTATCCCATCTATCTTGAAAAATATTGTAAAGGAGTGAGCGGTACATGATACGAATTGTATTAGCTGAAGATCAAGGCATGTTATTAGGAGCCCTCGGTTCGTTACTTAGTTTAGAAGATGATATGGAAGTTGTCGGTTCAGCAAGAAACGGAGACGAAGCGGTAACGCTTGTCCAAGAGTTGCAACCTGACATTTGTATTATGGATATTGAAATGCCAGTGCTTACAGGTCTCGAAGCCGCTGAAAAATTACATACGGAACCATGCAAAATTGTAATCTTAACGACCTTTGCACGAGCAGGCTATTTTGAGCGTGCACGGAAAGCGGGAGTACGCGGATACTTGTTAAAAGATAGTCCAATTGAAGATCTTGTCAGCTCGATTCGCTCAATTATGGCAGGACGCCGTATTTATGCGCCTGAACTTGTAGATATTGCATATGGTGATGATCGGGAAATTGAAAATCCTTTGACGGATCGGGAAGCAGAGGTCCTGGAATTGATTGCAGAGGGGAAAACAACAAAACAAATAGCCGGTGTTCTGTATTTGACCCCTGGAACAGTTAGAAATTATATCTCTATTATTCTAGACAAAATGTCTGCAGGCAATCGAATTGAAGCGGTGAAAAAATTCCAGGAAAAAGGCTGGTCAAAGAGATAATCATCCATTGAAACCAGATAGAGGAGGAGTTTTCGTGCAGAAAATGGAGGGATTGATAGCTGACTTTCAGCTAATCAAGAAGATGGCAGACAAGGAAGAAGTTTTATGGATGAATCCGGATCTTTCCACTTCAGACGCAGGCATCCGTGCGTCTAGAATGACGGCGGCTGATGTGAAAGACGCATCAGATCGCTTGAAGCGATTTGCACCATTTTTTGCAGAGGTATTTCCTGAAACGAGAACTGACAACGGACTCATTGAATCTCCCCTTACCGAAATTCCGAATATGAAGCGGATGCTAATCGATACATCTAGTATCGATTTCCAAGGCACTTTGCTTATCAAACAAGACAATGCATTACCTGTATCCGGTTCAATAAAAGCCCGCGGCGGTTTCCATGAAATATTAAAACATGCAGAAGGGCTGGCGGTGGACTACAACCTTCTTCAAGAACAGCGTGACTACCGTCAATTTTCAGACCAAGCATTCAAAGAGTTATTCGCTTCTCACAAAATAGCTGTAGGTTCAACAGGCAATCTAGGATTAAGCATTGGGATTTTGAGTGCTGTACTTGGATTTGAGGTAACTGTCCATATGTCAGCGGACGCAAAGCGTTGGAAAAAGGAATTGCTTCGCAATAAAGGCGTCACCGTCATAGAATATGAGGATGACTACAGTAAGGCGGTGAAAGAAGGGCGGCGTGAAGCAGAACAGGATTCAAAGTGCCATTTTGTGGATGATGAAAACTCTCGGGATCTATTCCTGGGCTACGCGGTTGCGGGTGAGCGAATTGCAGAACAGTTTGCAGACCAAGAAATCACAATCGATGCAGCGCACCCGCTTTTCGTTTACTTGCCATGCGGAGTTGGCGGAGGACCAGGCGGAGTTGCTTTTGGTCTGAAGATGGCTTTTGGAGATGCCGTACACTGCTATTTTGCAGAGCCAGTGAGTTCACCATGCATGTTGCTTGGTATGATGACAGGGCTGCAGCAGGAAATCAGCGTTCAGGAAATCGGACTGGATAACAAAACCGCAGCGGACGGGCTAGCTGTCGGCCGGCCTTCAGGCTTTGTGGGGAATGTGATGAAGCCTTTACTTGAGGGGATATATACCGTGAAAGATCGTACATTGTTTGGGTTGCTGCGCATGCTTGCAGATTCAGAGTCAATATATGCGGAACCATCTGCACTTGCAGGGATGATGGGAGCACTTCATACAGCAGCGTCAGGTGTGAATTTTGCAGAGTCTGCGGATGCACGGCATCTCGTCTGGTCCACGGGCGGCGGAATGGTGCCGGACGTTGTGATGAAAGAGTATTATGAGGAAGGCGGAAATGTCGAATTATTTCCCGGGAAATCGACAAAAAGTGCAGAGTAATTTAAAAGATTCATTTATTCAACCGTTTTTTTATTCATCAAATTGAATGGATATTAGGGCCGAGAATCCGTTTGAAAGGTTTACGTAAGGGGAATATTTAAAGCAGATACTCAATTAACTGGAGGATGAACAACTATGAACTCCCCTGCTACTCAGGCAATGGACAACCAGAAAGATCAATCTCATTCTTCGGCGCCAGCAGCCAAATGTGCAACTGAATATGATACATTACGCCGGGTCGTTTTGTGTGAACCTAAGTATATGGCGATAAAAGATATAATCAATGATGTGCAAAAGAAATATAAAGATGAAAATATTGACCGTACAAAAGCGATGAAGCAACATAAGGAATTTGAAAGCAAACTTAGAGAGCACAATGTGGAAGTGATAAAGTTACCTTCTTCTGAGCGTTACCCAGAGCAGGTATTCACTAGAGACATCGGTTTTACACTTGGAGAAAGGTTATTTCTTGCGGATATGGCAAGTGATATTCGTAAAGGAGAAGAAGCAGCTCTTCAAAACTGGCTGCTTCAAGAAAACATCCCTTTCCGTGTCTCAGAAAGCAGAGTTGAAGGGGGAGATGTGATTGTAGACCAAAATCGTGTGTTTGTTGGAATTAGCAGCCGTACGAGTGAAGAGTCTGTAAAACACTTAGAACAGTCCCTCCCTGACCACGAAGTGATCAAGGTTCCTTTTAATGAAAAATACTTACATCTAGATTGCGTATTTAATGTACTATCCCCTGATACCGGATTGTACTTCCCTGAAGCATTTGATGATGAAACCCGCAGCAAATTAGAGTCGATGT
>JARIBI010000094.1 GCA_029257435.1 Sporosarcina sp.
GCCCTATGATCTCTGCAGTTATCCGCAAGTTGCACATTTACCGCGATTTCGAACACTTTCGACAAGCTGGAAGGGTCGCACTCTGGCAAGCTTGGCAGCGATTTGACGAAACGAAAGGAGACTTTGCGCCGTATGCCTACCGTTCGATTTGTGGTGCAATGTTGGATGAATTGAAGCGGGAAACTAGGTTTAGCGACGTACATGTCCCTGCGGAAGATGATATTTTAGAATTCGCTGGGAATACAGGGGCTACCGATGAAGGTGTGGATAGTGGATTAGAGGATTTGCTGGCTGAATTGTCTTCTGATGATCGGGAGTTAATGATTTTACTCTACGCGGACCGTGTTTCACAATCAGTCTGTGCCGCACATTTTGGAATTTCTGTTGCCGGAGTGAAAAAACGTAGAGAGCGTCTGTTAGTGAAATTGCGGTTGCAGCTGACGAATTCATGATGGGGTTTGTCATTGTGTGAATGGAAGTGACGTATTTATACATGGACAGAACCCCTTGCAGAATCTTTACTCTGCAAGGGGTTCTGTATGTCCTATAGATGTCTCACCTTTAATCCGCTACGACAATTCACATGACTGGTTCTGAGAATTGAATATTTAGGTCTGTTAAGATAGCAGGAGTTTCATAAAGGTATTACTCGCTATAATATAGTGTGGGTACCTGGACCACACACAATTCATACACTATTTCAAAACTCTACCTTTTTTTGATAATTTAGGGCCATAAATTAGTGGTATTAGACATCTATCTTGAAATTGGCATACTTGGAAAAACACCAGATACACCACCATAGACATAAAGAGCCAGCCCAACATCCCTCTCAAGAAGTTGAGCTCTATTTTATCTAATCTGTTTAAACTTGATAAGTTCACTCCAAATCATGTTCGATTGATGGAAATCGAGCTATCTATGCATCTACTGCATTTCCATCATCCATTCCAACATTTATTCATTCTCTTCCTTCCCAAACTTCTGCAGGCAATACGAACTGTATCCGACTGCGGTCTTTTCAAATGACATAGGCAGACAAAGGGGCAACAGACTAATATCCATATAGGATTGCGGTTCAGAATACGGATTGATGTAGAGTGGAAAAGAACTGTGAGGGTAGTCTTTCAAATCATCGACCATCGGAATTCATGTTTCGATGGGGTTTCTGTGGATATACCGGCTGACAATCAAGAGGGCTGCCGGGTTGCCTACCAGTTTCGAGTAGTAGCGCCGCTGATAGATACGGCCGACATGACGGTACCGCTCGGATTAGTAATCGCTATACCGCCGGTTGATCAGCTTCATGATTTTACTGAGATCCTCTTCTGACTTCATTAGGATATGAAAATGGTTAGACATGATGCAGAATGCCACAATGATAAAAGGATATCGTGTATATGCGTCTTCGATACAGCGCATGAGATGGTATTTATCCTGTGAGTCGTTGTAAATGTTGGCACGGTTGTTGCCGCGCATAACGACATGAAAAAAGGCTCCTGGGCGCCTGTTGCGTTTCTGTCAGGGAATCATCACCCCCTCCTTCAGCTTTAAGATGTTCCGTGTATTCGTTGTGCAACCTGATGCAGATCGGCCATCTGTTTCCAGTGAATTGCTTCTTCTATGGACGCTTCCGTTATGTATGACACGCCTTCCAAGTCAGAAATGGTGCGAGCATGACGGATCAACTTCACCAAGGTCCGGTTACTCCATTTCTTGCGGAAACAAACCGTCTCCAGCAGTTCATTCTGTTGATCAGTCAGTCCACATGTAGCTAGCAACACACTTCCAGCAACTGTACCATTCAAGTTGGGACCGCCAAACCAATTCGTTTGAAGAATATGGGCTCTTTCCGTTCGTATGCGAATCTTTTCGGAAGTCTTGCTGGCATTTCCTGTTTCAAGCCGACACTGGTCAGCGTTAGAACGAAATCCAGTCGATCGAGAAGCGGGCCAGATGCTTTCAACTGATACGCGCGCACTCCTGGGGCGTGCACGTACAATACCGTTCATTGGATCCATGATAGCCGCACGGACATGGATTGGCTGCCGCAGCATATCAAGTGTTTTGCGTGAAAATTCACCAAGTTCGTCCAAAAATAATACGCCGCTGTGGGCAAGTGAAATTTCACCTGATTTTGGGTAAGTCCCTCCGCCAATCAAGGATATGGCAGAAGCGGAATGGTGCGGTGAACGATATGGGGGGGCGTGACGAGAAACCTCTGCGTTCTTTCGCCAAATGGTAGATACTATATACTTCCAGCATTTCTTCATTCGGCAAATCAGGCAGAATCGTATGAAACGTATCGGCCAGCATACTCTTCCCGCATCCAGGCAGACCGGTCATCAGCACATGATGTCCCATAGACGAGTTATCAGATTAGTGTCTGAATTGTGTGGGGTCCCGGTACCCAACTGTTGATTACATACCCCAGCAGGTATATAATCATCTCTATAGAATAGTTTCAATGATAAGGAGATGACTGTAATGAGGAAAAAGATTGTAGTGGTAGGTGGGGTAGCCGGCGGTGCTTCAACAGCAGCGCGGATCCGGCGGATTGACGAGCAGGCCGATATTGTCATGTTTGAAAAGGGGCCGC
>JARIBI010000027.1 GCA_029257435.1 Sporosarcina sp.
GCAATGCGACAATGTATAATCTGCATAGTTATGGAACGATTGATTCTGCCAGCCTTCATTCACTAGTGGCGAGACAAGTTGAGAAGATGGACGCCTTCCGCCAAGTTCCTCGATATGTACATAGTCCATTCCAGCTTCAGGCAGCCATTGCGCCATTTTGTCTTTCGCAAACCAAGGGAACTTCCGGCTTCCTGGAAAAGCCCGTACATCAACAAGCACTTCAATTTCAGCTTGTTTCAATAGCTCGATGAACTCATCTTTTGTATGGGAATAGTGACCGATTGTGCAGATGTTCATAGGATTCATCCTTTATTAGCGTTTGCTATTCACATGCCCTAATCAGGATCCATTAAAACCTGACTACCCTTCCGTCAATAGTAAGTAGTTAATCAGTTTACCGTTCACATCGACCAGTACATACACCCCTCCTTCATTTGTCGAATAAATTACCGAACCCACTGGCAAGACGTTTGCAGTCTCATTTTGGAATTCATCTGCATTTCGTGTTTGATGCAGAATCTCTCCAATCCGTTCTTTCTTGGTCAACTCCAACTCTTCCACCCATTCCACATTTGCTTGATAAATCGCACCATCCAGTTGAAAGATATCTGCATCGGGTTCGAGGGCTAGCGTTTCTCTTGCATCCGGTGGCTTGCTAGTTATTGAAGTAGTGGGACCGCTAGCTTGCGAACAGCTTGTTAAAATCATCAGACAGAGAATGATTCCGTACCTCACATATTTCATTATCTCCCCTCCTTTTTAAGGAGTAGACTATAAATCTCGATAAACGTTACAGATTACTTGAATGGAAAAGTTATAACTGAAAGTTTACACTTCTTGTTTAACTGTGTATCGACATTTAGACACATTTACAAGTACCTTAATAATCTAACTTATTTAATACTAATACGGTTGGTGAATAAATTCCAAGTAGTACTAGATTCTTTCAAAAGCACACCAAGACAGATTCTGATTTATAAGATTAGGATCAATTCATTCACAGTTCACAATTACATGGTTTAATTACTCAAGCTTTCTGGCAATTGATAGTACTTGAGTTTCTTCATTATTTTGGGAATGTCTGTAATTATGAATACCTATTGATCCAAAACGAGTTTGATTGCGTTAGCTATAAAATGATATCTAACCGCACAAGGAGGGAACACGATGAAAAAAGGTACATATAATCGATTTTGGCGATGGCACTTTCTTGGTGCATTGTTTATGGCACCTCTTCTGATCACGCTGACGCTGAGCGGAATCGGGTACTTATTTTACAATAATGTCGAAAACGTCGCGTATAAATATCTCTTTTTCGGCAACAGCGAAGAGACGTATCAGCTGACGATTGACGAAGGGATTTCTCTAGTCAAACAGGAGAATGAAGGATTTGAAGTCTCTAAGATTATGATCATGGACGAGCCTTATAATACGCGGCTTACTCTAACATCTGATTCGGGCGAAGAGAAATATGTATTTTTAGATGAACACAACGAAATTGTGGGCTCTCAAAATCCAAAGTTTACGTATGCAAATATTATGAGGAATATTCACAGTTCACTCTTTGTAGGTGGAACGGTCGTAAATTACTTAGTTGAATTAGCAGCATGCTGGGCGATCTTCTTACTATTTTCAGGTCTTTATATGACATTCAAAAGTCGTGCGCTAACGAAACCTAAGAAATCGACACGTCGATTGAAATTTAAGAGAATCCATGCACTTATTGGGACAATCATCACGATCCCAATGATTATTCTCATTTTCACTGGACTTCCATGGTCTGCGTTCATGGGGAACTTCATCTACACAGCATCACAAGAGCATCCTTCTATCGGAACTCCGTTGCTTCAGCAGCAGCCGCCAACTTCTGATTTGAGTGAAATTCCTTGGGCCACTCGTAAAGAGGAAGCTCCTGAATCCGAGAAGCCGGACCCTCACGCCAATCATGGCGGGCACGGTAAAATGACGGGAATGGACATGGAAAATGACGGAATCTTAGTTGAAAAGCTAATGTGGAAAGTACGGGATGAGAAGATTTCAAAACCGTATTCGATTGTCTATCCTTTTTCTGAAGATGGCGTGTTCACTGTATCGAAAGGAAGCAATACTGGCGTGACTGGGATGGATGTAAGTCCAGCTGAAGAGATGACTTCTTATTTCGATCAATACAGCGGCGATCTAATCTCCAAAGTGGGATATGACGAGTATGGAATTTTGGCGAAGTGGTTCACGTGGGGAATTCCGCTGCACGAAGGTCATTTGTTTGGCTGGCCAAACAAAATCATTAACTTGGTCGTCTGTCTCGCGTTCTTGTTCCTGATCTTTTATGGATTCAAGATGTGGTTGTCAAGAAAACGAAAAGGGAATCTTTCGGCACCGCCTAAAACCACGAGCGGCATATCCATTGGTTTCATTGTATTAATGGTGATACTAGGTGTCATCATGCCGCTGTTTGGGATTTCCTTATTGGTTGTGCTGGGGATAGAAGGGATTTTGTATTTGGTCAATAAATGTAAAGACTCTTCGAACGTAAACTAATCACAAGATAAATTGCTTAATGAAAAGAGGAAGCCTCTCCCAAAGGAGCTGCTACCTCTTTTCGCTTATTCATCACTTCGAGACTTTAACGACCTGTTTCCCGAAGCTCTTACTCTTGAACAATTCCATAAATGCTTGTGGGGCATTTTCTAATCCCTCAACGACGTTTTCTTTATATTTCAACTGACCGTTTCGGATTCACTCCGCCATTTGTTCAATGGCTTCATCGTTTTTGTCTTCATAATCATAGACGACGAATCCTTTAATCATGGCACTTCTAGTTATCAATTGGTTCAAGAAACGCGGCCCTTCGTCTGGATTTTCTTCATTAGTATTGAGAAGTTTGACCACTGACAACGACGCGTGCGTGGTAATTGATCAACTGCAGTGCAGCGTCAGTAATCTTGCCGCAAATGTTGTCAAAGTGAATGTCGATTCCATCTGGACACGCTTTCTCAAGTGCAGCTTTCATGTCTTTTGTCGTTTTGTAATTAATAGGTATCCCCTTCGTGTGTCTAAATAAATCTCACTCAAAATAAAGCACCTGTGAGAATGCGAGTTCACGGATGCCGTTTCAACTATATTTACTAATCATACTACGAACCGGTTTACCTGCAAGCGTCCACAAATGCCGCAAACAAGTTTTTAGACGGTGGATCTCCAGCGCACGCCGTGTTTTCTGGATGCCATTGGACGCCTAACGCAAACGTATGGGATTCACTCACAATCGCTTCAATCACACCATCACTGGACGTACCACATACTGCAATTTCATCTCCAGCATCCTTAACA
>JARIBI010000184.1 GCA_029257435.1 Sporosarcina sp.
GATGAAGGAATTACGATGTCGGACCTGGTACCATCCGCTGAAAAAAGTAAAGAGGAACTGATGGAGGAGTTAATGCAATTCTTCTTCGAGATGAAGAATCCTCAGATTCAACGGATTACCCGTCATTTGATCAAGAAGCATCAGGAAGCTTTCACGATGTATCCAGCTGCCACACGGAATCATCATGACTATGTATCAGGATTGCTCGATCATGTCGTATCGATGCTGAAACTTTCCAAAGCAGTGTCGGATCTGTATCCAACTTTGAACAAAGACTTATTGTATTCAGGTGTGATTTTGCATGACATCGGAAAAGTCATTGAGTTATCAGGACCGGTGGCGGCGTACTACACCGTCGAAGGGAATTTACTGGGACACATTAGCATTATGGTGACGGAAATCTCGAAAGCTGCGGATGAGCTTGATATTTCAGGTGAAGAAGTGATGCTCCTTCAGCACATGGTTCTTTCCCATCACGGAAAAGAAGAGTGGGGCAGCCCGAAACGTCCGATGTTGCCTGAAGCCGAGATGCTCCATTACATCGACAACATCGATGCTAAAATGAACATGTTGAACCGAGCAATGAGCAAAACTGAACCAGGTGAGTTCTCTGAACGCATTTTCCCATTGGAGAACCGCTCATTCTATAAGCCTACATTTGAATAAGAGAGTTAAGAAGGAGCTTCCGCGGAAGCTCCTTTTGTTTTGGGTTACGAGAGGGGGATTGATGGATTTTTGGGAAGGTGATTCTGAGAGTGGAATGATTGGGGGTGCGCGGGGGAACGAGTGATAAAGTCCATATAATTGTGTAAATAGAAAAAGGCCACATCAATTCCTTATGCTACAATGTTCACAACCACGATCACATTGAGGAGGAATTGATGATGACCCTATTTAATTATCTTAACCTAAATACAGATCAAGTAAAAGACTCAGTTTTAAACTCTAATATGGATGCCGTTGTTAAGTCTGCGGTGGTTCTCGCATTGGAAGAGCTAATGGAAAAAGAGCGTGATGATCATATAAAGGCAAGTTCTTATGAACGGAGCTCAGAACGTCGTGATTACCGAAATGGATACTATGAACGCGAGCTCATGATTAGTATTGGAAGGGTGAATCTTCGTGTGCCTAGAACCCGAGAAGGGGATTTTTCTCCCTCTCTGTTTGAACGTTATGCACGCGTTGACCAGTCATTCGTGTTAGGGATGCTTGAAATGGTTGTAAACGGAATCTCCACTCGGAAAGTATCGAATGTGGTGGAGACGTTGTGCGGACATCGGGTTTCCAAATCTTTCGTTTCCTCACTTACTGCGAAACTAGATCCCATTATTAATCAATGGGCTGGCCGCCCGTTAAACGTCATGCAGTACAAGTATTTGTATATGGATGCCATGTATATTAAAGTTCGCGAGGACCGAAAGGTTGTTTCAAAAGCAGTTTATATTGCGACGGCTATCAACTCAGAAAACCGCCGTGAGGTGATTGGTCTAAAAGTCGACGCAAAAGAGAGTAGTGAGTCTTGGCAGGCTTTTATCCAATCCTTGAAAAGTAGAGGTCTCCAATCTCCTCGACTCGTTATATCAGATGCTCACGAGGGGCTTAAGAGTGCGATTAGTAAGGAATTTATAGGAACCGTTTGGCAACGCTGCACCGTCCATTTAAAGCGTAATATACTTAATAGTTTGCCGAAGAAAGGCATCAAACAGTTTATGGTAGACGTTCGCCAATTATTTGATGCTGCGGATAGTGATAATGCTCGCTCCGAAAAGGAGCGCGTTATGGAGAAGTACAGTGATGAAGCTAAGTTTGAAAAGGCATTAACTATTTTGGAGAACGGCTTTGATGATGCTATCCAGTTTATGAATGAGCCCGATGAGTTCCGACGCTACTTATCCAGTACCAATCATCTTGAGCGTCTGAATCAAGAGGTACGAAGACGTGAACGCGTGATAAGAATTTTTCCGAACGATCAATCTGCATTCAGACTAATTGGGGCTGTCTTGATGGATTATGATGAAGAGCAGCGTACGAAGCAGCCAATTAAAGTAGATAAGAAGTAAGACTAGGTACTGTTAGGGAAAGGGGGTACCCCCATTCCCTAACAGTACCTAACACACCAACCTAGACGTGGATGAACATGCCATAAGGAATTTACACAAGAGTGTGGACTTGACTAAACACAATCCACCTAGCCGCCCACTTCCGCGCATCACAACTATAATCCCCACACTATCCAATCTCGCGACCAGTCAAGCACTTCCCAAAGAATAAAAAACTCCCCCCTGCAGCCAACCAGCCGCAG
>JARIBI010000017.1 GCA_029257435.1 Sporosarcina sp.
CTATCCATTCGAATTTCTTTCACGCTTTAGCCACCCCCTGAAACGAGCGTTCAAACTGTTCATCCGTCAGCACTTGAACAGTCACACCCAGCGCTTTCGCTGCTTTTATGTTTTGATCAACAAAGCCCTGTATCGGCTCCGATCCCTTTTTTACCACAAAGCAAAATACAGGCTGCGCGCGCGATGCACTAAGGACAGCTCTCAAGAATAGTGCGTCTGGATTCCCTGAAATGACGACAATCGCTCCAGCGCCTTGCAAAGCAACCGCATAATTGGGCTGTTTCGCTAGTGTTTCATCAATTGGCTGCAGGCGGGCTAGCTGAGTAAGTGCTTTTCGAAGCTGGCCATCACCTGATATGGTACGAATCACAGAATTTGCAGCATCTGTCGTTAAAAACGTTAAATCCGCTTTGCGTGCAGACGCTTCTTTTAAAATGGAGGCTGCGAATCGGATTTGTTCTTCAAATGCGCCTGAGGATCTGGCATCCAGCAATAACGTAACATGCTCTCCCCGTTTGTTCTCGAATTCCTTTGTCATCAGATTTTGTGTCCTCGCAAATGACTTCCAATGAATCCATGACATTCGATCTCCCGGTTGGTAGTCTCTGACACTGGTTGCTACGGTCGTTTATTTTATAAATGAAAATGGCGATCTGGTTGTCCCTTTGTCATGATAAGAACCGATTGGAACGTACTGAATTGACTTCGTCTCAGGGAAAATGAGCAGGGTGGATTCTCCTTCTGCGACAATCGTTTCACTCTTTTTCACCCACCCTAAAAAGTCTGCAATCTCAATTTGTACAGGAGGAAAATTATGCTCTCCTCTTTGATTGCCTTTTAGTTCATATTGAAAAACAGCTTCTTTTTGAAATCCCATGACAAACAACCGGGAAGTTCCTCCTTGTGTGGCGGAGGCAAACCCATCATTCACTGGGTCTGTTACGGTGAGGTACAGCAACGGAAAGCGATTTGTACGCTCCACACGAATCTTCACAATTGTTGACTCGCCAATACCAAGCAGAGGTTGTTGGATTTCTCTTTTCACAGAGGTTTTTTTTAAGGGATAAACTACAATGGAAAGCGCATACAAAGAAAAAGGCACGATGAAGTAAAAAATCGTCCAGCTAACCATGCCGCCTTGAAACATTGCAAACGAATATGCTCCACCTATTACGAGCAAAACAAAGAGCGTTTGAATGGTAAGTGTTGCACGTCTTCGAGTCATACAGAGTTCGCCCTTACAAATGGAACACGAACTTTCGCTAAGACATCGATCAGTACATCGTCTATGGAATGGCCACTATACTCTGCATCAGGATGCAAAATGATCCGGTGACTAAACGCATATGGGAGTAAATACTGCACATCGTCTGGCGTTACATAATTACGCCCGTTAATGAGTGCATATGCTTGGCATGCCTTCATGAGACCGAGCGAACCTCGAGGACTGACACCAAGGTATACGGACGCGTGAATCCGGGTAGCCGTCGCGCAATCTACTATATATGATTTAACCGTTGCATCTACAATGACATTGGACACAGCGACTTGAAGTTCGAGCAAATCCTCCAACGCAATAGCCGGTGCAGTGAGC
>JARIBI010000193.1 GCA_029257435.1 Sporosarcina sp.
GGAAAATATGAATCGAATTCATGATATAGTCAGTCTATTAATGTTTTTCAAAAGAGGAGTGTCGCCGATGTCTTCATCGATGAACGTATTTGCAAAACTAACAGCGGGGTATGACGAATCCCTATCACGCAGCGGTGTCAGTGGGATGAGAATCGCAGAACGATTGAGTGAGTTATCGGAAATTGGAAAGACGTCTGAAGGTGGCGTGAATCGGCCGGGTTTTTCGTTTGAAGAGAAGCAAGCAAAGCAGTTGGTCATGTCGTGGATGGAAGAAGCCGGATTATCTGTCAAGATTGATGGGGCAGGCAATGTGATCGGTAGAATGGCTGGTGCAATAGAAGGGAAAGCGATCTGTTCAGGTTCACATGTGGATAGTGTTCCAAACGGAGGCAATTTCGATGGGCCACTTGGAGTGATTGCTGCTTTGGAAGTAGCTGAGGCATGGAAAGAGACTGGGGTTCAACCTGAAAAGCCGTATGAAGTGATCATTTTTTCAGATGAAGAGGGCGCCCGGTTTGGCGCTGGATTGACAGGCAGTCATGCTATGGCAGGCCATTTGGAAGAAAAGAATCCCAGCGAGTTGAAAGATTTTGATGGTAAGTCATTTGAAACTGTGATGGACGAGTATGGCAGTTCTCTCGCAGCGGTATGGGAAGCAAAAAGGGACATGAGTGAAATCGAGCTATTTGTTGAGTTACATATTGAACAAGGAAAGTTGCTTGAGAAAAACGGATTGTCTGTTGGTGCCGTAAAAGGAATCGCTGGACCTGTCTGGATGAATGTGACGTTTGAAGGGGAAGCAGGACATGCAGGAAATACGCCGATGGATGATCGTAGAGATTCTTTAGTTGCAGCGAGTCATTTCATCCATGCGATTGCGTCGCTGCCAAAAAAGTTCAGTGACACAGCAGTTGCAACCATCGGGAAGCTGAATGTCTATCCAAACGGCATCAATGTAATCCCTCAAAGGATTGAGTTGACAGTAGATATACGTGATATTCATAAAGATAAACGGGATGCATTAGTGGAATCGATTATTGGGGCGGCGCAAGTATCCGCAAGCGTTCATAATGTGGACGTCGAATGTCAGCAAACACTGGCGGTTGACCCATTGCTCATTCCAGAAAAGTTACTTTCTGATATGAAAGAATCCATTGAGCAATTTGGCATGGAACCGATGGAATTAATGAGCGGAGCAGGACATGATTCCATGGTGCTCGGCCGTGAAGTCCCCGCTACGATGCTATTTGTACAAAGTAAAAAGGGTGTCAGCCACACTCCAGAAGAGTGGACGGATTTGAATGACTGTGTGCTCGCTGTGCATGTGTTGAAAGCGTTTGTCGAAAAGCAAATGACTGTTTAAAGAGATAGAAATCATATAAAAACGATACGTCCAAAAGGCAATAACCATCTGGCACAGTGTAGTTTTTTTATTTATTTTAACTCAGCATATTCGGCTTCGTAATTTTTGAAGACCTCTCCAGCGATTCCCATCGCATGAACTGCTTTCGGAAATGCACATTGACTAACACCTATGCCACTTTCTTCATATGCAACTCTCTCCCTACCCCGATTGGTGTTACAAGTAGACATTCTCTATTTCAGCAGCAGGTAAAGGCTTACTGAACAAAAATTCTTGTGTAATATCGCAGTCATGACTTTTCAAGAAGTCTAGTTGCTCTTCTGTTTCCACGCTTTCAGCAATAACATCCAAATGTAGATTGTGTGCAAGGGTAATAATTGCAACGACAATAATTGCATCATTTTCACTCTTCATTAACTCACTGACGAATGACTTATCAATTTTAATGTAGGAAATGGGAGAATTCTTCAAGTAATTTAACGAACTATATCCTGTGCCAAAATCATCGATACTTATGCCGACTTCAAGAGTCTTCAGCTGTTTCAACGTGAGAATCGGAAAATCGTATTCCGTCGCCATATTTTCCGTGATTTCAACGACTTAGTATTTATCAGCGAATCAATGCTTCAAACCCAATTAATGCACCAGATACATGTATACTGCTCTTCCTTATATATGAGTAAATAGAACCGATTGAATGATTGTATGCTTCAAATAAAGAAAACACTGTTCGAGGACTTAAAACACGGATTTAAATGAAAGACAAGAATGAGGAAGTAACGGTTCTCGTTACACAAACAATTGACTCTATAAAATTTCATCACACGTCGCCCAATTATGAATACACTGTCAGAGAGAACTGGAACTGGAGGAGATCGATTGACGAATCAGAATTGGGCGGAACCGAATTCCTATTGGGCAAATCATTGGCAAAACCCTCAATACCGTATGATTTCTATGGAG
>JARIBI010000073.1 GCA_029257435.1 Sporosarcina sp.
TCTTGACGACCAGTCCATATCTCTTCGATTCTCTCTATATTGTTGGAGGAAATCCTAAGAAACAGGAACAATTCAACTACGATATTAAAGAATATTTAAATGTTGCATACAAACACTATAAACCGATCGGCGTTGCCGCTTCAGGTCAATCTTACATCAAGAAATCTCAAAAGAATAACTTCGCTGGGGTTGTTTTTGCCGATAACAATCCGAACTTCGGTGAGGAATTCGTTGCTGCGATTGCTCAGCAGCGTTTTTGGGATAGGAAATGAGTTAGCGAGCTAGTCGTTCTATTAATCCACGTGAATCAGCTTTGAGACACTTCTTTTTTACACGTTTGGTATGCCGCTTTTGAAATTAGAAAACGAGTAGATATTAGAGTGAAACCAGAATGGGACTTTATGTTTTTGCTGCGTATTTTCATAAGGAAGCTGCTAAAAGACCGGATCTGAATAGTCAATAGATCCGGTCTTTTTCCGTTATCAGTCCAGTATAAATTCCAGTCTGAAGTGCTCGTGTACTTTTCGAGAAACTCACGGAACATATGAAATGAAGTGTCGGATATATTTAAGGTGAATTCAAATTTTCTATGAAGGCTAGTCGTATATGTCGTATATGTAAGGGCTTATGAATAAAATAGACAGACACTATTTTTGTGGAGGGCTGCATTCATGAATTCCCTATTTGTTTATCTGATTCTAGGTATATCGTTAGCCGCTCCTATTGGGCCAGTGAAAGCAGTTCTACTGAATAAAGGGATTAAAAATGGTTTTTTCCATGCTTGGTTTTTCAGTCTTGGTTCCATAGCTACTGATGTCCTCTATATGAGTTTAGTGTATTTCGGAATAGGCAGATTCATCGAGTCCCCATTTCTGCAAATTATTCTTTGGTCATTCGGGTGCTTCGTTCTTTTATATACAGGTATTGAAAACTTATTTTTCGTAAATGAAACGAACGTGAATTTGAAGACTGGGAAAAGTATTCGACTCCGCCATTCAATCTTTACAGGATTTTTTATGTCCCTGTTTAATCCGCTGACGATACTCTTCTGGGTTGGAATTTATGGTTCTATGCTCGCAAACTCAGCTGGAACAGCGACTGAATATCAAGTGATAGTAAACAGCTCTGCAATATTGGCTGGAATCATGCTGGTGGACTTGATCATGTCTATTATATCTAACGGCGCGCGTCAAGTGCTGTCATCAAAAATTTTGAAATATGTCTCGATCATTTCTTCCTTTTCAATGATAGGCTTTGGAATATACTTTGGAATTCAAGCTTTTAAAGCCTTATTTTTATAAATCGTCTTCTTACATAAAACTTAATAAGAAGAAACGGAAGTCTCATTCCATTAAGAAACACCAATCTGCATAAAAAAAAGTAATAAGGAGACTATACCTTAACTGGATGAAATAATTTTAGTCGAGGTGTAGAATGAGTAAAAACTCAAATCATGTCAGCACATGGTGCATTGTTAGTCTGGCATCAATTCCCCTTATTATGACGCTGGGAAATTCCATGCTCATTCCGGTTTTGCCGATTTTGGAGGATAAGGTAGGGATTACGGCATTTCAATCGAGCATGATCATCACCAGCTATTCAGTTGCAGCGATTATCCTTATCCCGATAGCAGGTTACTTATCCGATCGTTTTGGCAGAAAGAAAGTGATTTTACCAAGCCTTGTATTGGCATTAGTGGGAGGATTGGTTGCAGGATTTGCTTCTTGGAAATTGGAAGATCCCTACACGATAATAATAATCGGACGTATTCTTCAAGGAATGGGAGCAGCAGGAGCTATGCCGATTGTCTTACCGCTAGTTGGAGATCTATACCACGATGAAGAGGAAAAAACGAGTACTACGCTTGGAATCATTGAAACATCTAATACTTTTGGAAAAGTGCTGAGTCCCATACTGGGTTCCTTATTTGCGGCGATTTTATGGTTTTTGCCATTCTTCTCGATTTCGGTGCTTAGTCTAATTTCCATTGTTCTTATTTTCTTCTTTGTCAAGGTGCCGAAAGATGAAGATGAGCCGATAAAGTTTAAAGAATTTCTCAATAATACTAAGAAAGTGTTTAGAGCTGAAGGAAAGTGGCTGTCAGCAGTCTTCCTGAATGGTGTACTGGTAATGCTGATTTTGTTCAGTATGCTGTTCTTCTTATCAGAAAACCTGGAAAAGACGCATGATATTAAAGGCATAAAGAAGGGATTTGTATTAGCTATCCCACTTCTAATACTCTGTATCGCGTCATTCATTTCTGGTCGAAAAATCAAGGGGAACTTAAAGACGATTAAAATGCTCATGATTGCATGTTTGATCACTATGTCTGTAAGTGTAGTTTTCGTTGGGTTCTCAAGTAACAAGTTGTTTCTGCTGTTAACAGTTACAAGCGTAGTCGGGTTAGCCATTGGTGCATTGCTGCCTGCGCTGGATGCAATCATTACAGATAATATTCAAAAAGACCTCAGAGGCACGGTAACTTCTTTTTACAGTTCCGCACGGTTTATCGGTGTCGCAGCCGGCCCGCCT
>JARIBI010000237.1 GCA_029257435.1 Sporosarcina sp.
AGCTTGGGGGAGTCCGGACCACTGTTTTACTCCCATACTTATGAAAAGGGTCTATTCCTTTTGCAAATGAATGGAGACATGGAAGACGCCGAATTTGAAAAGTATGAAAAAGTTATGGATGAGACTCTTGAATAACTAGAAGCAGCTAAATGCTCTTACCTGTGACCCCAAAAACTCCTTTTCTATTTGAAGTGAGCGCGGAAAAAAACTATTCAAAATTCTTTGTACAGGCCCCGCCATGAAACCAATCTATGTGCTACACTATTGTCAATTACAAGAATAGGAGGATTCCGATGAAGCTGAAAATCTTTATTACTAGAAAGATGGATGCACAAATGGTAGCACCGCTCCAGGAGAAGTTCGATGTCCGGATGTGGGAATCGGAAACTGAGCCGGTTCCTCAAACTGTATTATTGAAGGAAGCAGCGGATGCAGAGGCGTTGTGGACCGTCATATCGGATCGCGTCGACCGTGAGATTATTGAAGCAGGGAAGAAGCTGAGGATTATTGCCAATATGGCGGTCGGTTATAACAACATCGACTTAGAAGCTGCGAAAGAAAATGATATTGTGGTGACGAATACCCCCGATGTCTTGACGGAAACGACTGCAGATCTGACATTTGCACTTCTTTTATCGACAGCACGTCAATTGACGGTTGCTGAAAGTGAATTGAGGAAAGGCAATTGGAAGTCGTGGTCTCCCATGCGATACACGGGAATGGATGTAGGCGGCGCGACGATTGGTATTGTTGGCATGGGTCGGATTGGCGAAGCGGTTGCGCGCAGAGCAAAGGGCTTTAACATGACCGTCCTTTATCATAATCGAAATCGTAAACCTGATGCGGAAGCGGCGTATGGGTTTGAGTATCGAGAGCTCGACCACTTGTTGAAAGAGGCGGATTTCGTTGTCCTTCTTACACCGTATACAAAAGAAACTTCTGGCCTTATCGGTGCAAGGGAGCTTGCGCTAATGAAGAAGTCAGCGGTTTTGATCAATGTGTCGCGTGGCGGAATTGTTGACGAAGCAGCATTGTATGATGCGTTGAAAGCTAATCATATTTGGGCTGCTGGCCTC
>JARIBI010000050.1 GCA_029257435.1 Sporosarcina sp.
GGATTGTGACAACAGTTTTTTAGGAAGGATTACATATATGGACAAATTACGTGCAATAACAACCCCTGATGCCTCTGGATTTCCACAGTCAGACCTACTATTATCTACGATTTTTGAGTATATGGGTAAAATGTCTACCGAAACGGATATTGCTAAGATGCTTTTACTACTTGCCGATTTAGGTACAAAGTTAGTGCAAGCAGACCGGTGTACAGTTTGGCTGCATGAAGCGTCTTCGCAAAGAGTTTGGACGGTAGCTGGACACGGTGTAGAAAGAATAACAATCGCTGATAATAGCGGGTTTGTTGGAAGAAGTATACAAACCGGATCCGTGATAAATGTAGAAGATGCTTATTTGGATAAACGATTCAATAAAGCGGTTGACCGGGAAACAGGGTATCGCACTCGCTCTATACTGTGCATCCCATGTACGAACCAAGAAGGAAAAATAATTGGTGCATTCCAAGCGATTAATAAGCTGGGGGAACCTCATTTTACAAAAAAAGATGAAACGTTGTTAACATTTGCGTCAACTTATGCCGGGAAATCCCTTGATTCATTCATCTTGCATCAGGAATTACTTGAAACACAAAAGGAAATTATAGAAACGATGGGAGAGATAGGAGAAAGCCGGTCACAAGAAACCGGTAATCACGTTAAACGTGTCGCTATTTACTCGTATAAGCTAGCTCAACTTGCAGGCATTTCCGAATCGCAAGCGCTGCTTCTTCGGTATGCATCTCCTATGCACGATATCGGAAAAGTGGCCACACCTGATTCGATTTTGCTGAAACCAGGCAAGTTAACGATAGAAGAATTCGAGAAAATGAAATTGCATACGGTCGTTGGATATAATGTTTTCCGAAAATCAGAACGTGAATTGTTAAAAACTGCTGCAATTATTGCTTACGAACATCATGAAAGATGGGATGGTGCTGGATATCCGAGAGGGCTGGAGAGGGAAGAGATTCATATATTCGGAAGAATCACCTCAGTTGCGGATGTGTTTGATGCATTAGGCAGTGATCGAGTGTATAAAAAGGCGTGGCCTCTTGAAAAAATCGTGTCATATTTGTCTGAACAGCGAGGGAAACAATTCGATCCCAATTTAATTGATTTATTCCTTAACCATTTAGATGAATTTGTCGCTATTCGTGATAGTCATACCGATAGGATGTGAGACTAAAATGTCGAAAACAATTTCTGTAGAAGAAACTCGTCTTGTGAAAATACCAATTGAAGCAGTTTGGGAACTTGTTTCCGATACCAATCGACTAAATCGATATATTGGATTGTTTCCAGTGAACTTCTCTCCATTCACAACCAGAACGCAGCAACTTATTCGAAAAGCTAAGGGAAAAGCGTTTGGATTGATTGAAGTGGAGTGGGATGAAAATGTATTTGAATGGGTACGAGAATCATTTTATACGGTTGAACGAAATTATACGAAAGGTCCAGTCGAACGTGCGATTTGGAAAGTGGCAGTAGACAAAGTGAGTGATCAAGAAACGAGCTTGATGCTTACAGGATTGTTCGAGTATCGTTCGTTTTTAGGGAAAATCGCGTTGAACAAAGCAGTTATTCCCCAACTGCTTACAACATTTGCTTATGTCGAAGATGCTGCACTCACAGCTGAAAAGCAACTGACGGAAAGAGAGCAAAAAGCTATACAGGTAGATGAACGTGTTTTACAAGATGCAGAGAATCATTTGAACGAATTATCAATTGAGCCAAGACTTGTCAATGCACTTGTCCACACAATTCGAACCGAATCAGATGAAGCTGTCACATCCATACAGCCGTATCGATGGGCTTTTGATCATGGGTTTACAAAACAACAAGCTGTACGCCTATTTTTGTTTGCGAGTGAAGCAGGGGTATTGGATTATGAATGGAGTTTAATGTGTCCGAACTGCCGAGTCGCAAAAGATCATGTTTCTGTCTTGGAGGATGTTAAAAAAAACGTTCACTGCGACTTATGCGGAGTGGATTTCGAACTTGATTTTGAAAATTATGTTGAAATGACATTTCAAGTGAACGCTGCGATTCGCAAAACAAATAAAGAAACCTTTTGTATTAATGGACCAACCACGTCACCACATACCATTGGCCAATTTAGGGTACCGCCTCAGAAGACAACTCGGATCTCTTGGAATTGTATTGAAAAAGGCATGCAAATTCGGGTAGTCAAGCATAATTTCAAAGTGCCGTTTACGTATCAGAGAAATATTGAGTCTTCTGAAATACATATTCAACAGAATGGTATTGCCGAGGCGTTTGTTATGCAAAGTCCGGACATATCCATTGTGAATGATAGTGATGAAGAATACATTTTGGCATTTGAAGAGACCAACTGGGATGAATTTGCACTCACTGCACGAGAAGTAACCTCATTACAGTTATTTCGGGATTTGCTTCCAGCAGAAGTCCTAGCACCTGGTATGCAAATCGGAGTAGGAAAGTTAACAATTCTCTTTACTGATCTAAAGGACTCAACACAGTTATATGAGCGAGTTGGAGATGCTAGCGCATACAGTGATGTACAAAAGCACTTCACTTCACTGGGAAGTATAATTAGAGCGCATGATGGGACGATTGTTAAAACAATTGGAGATTCAATTATGGCTGCATTTTCATCCAATCGTCATGCGTTAGAAGCAGCGTTTGAAATCCAATCTTCAGTAACAACCTTAAACGACATTCTGAATAGTCCAGTTACAATAAAGGTGGGCTTACATGAGGGACCTGTAATTGCAGTCAACGCTAATGGTGTTTTGGATTACTTTGGAAGAACCGTGAACATGGCAGCGCGAGTCCAACAACAGAGTACAGGCGGAGACATTGTATTGAACAAGAATCTATTTGATGAGATGCTCATTGAAAAAGACACAGTGGAAGTAAAAGAATTTACGACACAGCTGCATGGAATGGCATCTCAGATTCAATTGGTAAGATTGAACCCTATAATATAGGGCGTTATTTGAAAGAGCTATTTTAGCTTTTTTTCGTTTTATGTGTAATTTAAAGTGAAGAGGGGAATTAATAAACATATTGATTTTTACAATAGGAGGTAGATTGAGTATGAAAAGGATTTCTCTAATGCTTTCAATCGTTTTGAGCGGAAGTTTAGCTGCCTGTTCTACATCCACATCAGATGAAACAGACAATTCAACTCAACATGAAACCAACGATACCGAGCAAAGTGACAAAAATACAAACGCAAGCGGTGAAAATAAGACATCCGAGGATGAAGTGGCCCAAACAGATGAAAGACAAGATTCAGAGCAGAGCAATGAACCAGTAGAAGGTGAGGATGACAAAAAAACATCTGAGCAAGATAGCGCTGAACAACAATCAATTGAAAAAGAACAAAAGCAAATGGCTATTGATACATTAAACGGATTGGTTGAAGAAGGGAAAAAAGGTGAAGTGTATCATTTAAATGACGGATTTTACGTAGGAAAGACTACGCAAACCGACGTTTATAACACAATCGGAAAACCTGAGCGCCAAGACACGTTCGATCGCTATACGGGGTCAATGGGGCAAGCTTCCTACGATCTTAGATATGACGAAAAAGGTCTGTTGGTTGAAGCACGGTATCTTGGAACAAATGTCGAAAGACAAACAAATTTAGGCGGTATCACATCAACGGACTTAAAAGAGCAATTGGGCGAACCTGATGAAAAACGAACTCTTAAAGAAACCCATCAAAACAGTTATATTTATAACCTCGGGAAGTACGAGATCCAGTTTATCTTGAATGAGAAAGATCAAGCAGACCATGT
>JARIBI010000120.1 GCA_029257435.1 Sporosarcina sp.
AAACGCTCCTCCCGAAAACATAAATGCAGCGGCGGTCAATAATAAATTCATTCAAACCTTCCTATGAACTGAATATCTTTTTCTGTGAATTGTTCTTGGAAAGAGGGCAAATTCTTCTGCAAGAACCTGCCCCTATTTACTTCTAATTACTCCAAGTTAAGATTCCTCAACAACGAGTACAGATGCGTAACTGGTTTCCATCCGGATCTGTGACTGTCATCATACGAAGCCCTTCAATATCTTCGTTTGGAGGACTTGTAATATGAATATCTTTTTTTATTTTTAATTCGTCGTACCAGTTGTCAACATTGGGAACAAATAAGTGAATTAATCCGCCAGTTTGGCAATCTCCCGTATGCTCGGTTAAATACAGAGTCATGTCATCTTTGGTAATCTGAACAAATACGGGAAAGTCAGGCTCAAACCGATGCTCCCAGTCAACTTTAAAACCCATTTGGTCTACGTAAAATGCTTTACTTGCTGTGTAGTCAGTAATACGAAAGGACGGAATCACTTTTTGCATATCCACAAGCTCCTCTTTTAATTAGTAACTACTATATATCCGGAAATTTTTTGTGATTGCTCGATGAATTGATTCTCTAGAATCTACTTATCGTTCATCGCTTTTTAATACTAGGTCGGATTCATAGAATAGTGTTTGGGCAATAATGAATAATTCCAAGTTAGATAACACTTGTGGTCATGCGCATAATTTTCTTTATGAGTCTAATTTGCCCCCGGTGGTTCAATTCATCCTCCATGACATGAAACCATTTAAAATAGTTGTTTGCGGGTTCCCCGTCCCAAAACGGTGCTTGTTCGAATAGCCAAGTGTCCGGTAATTTGCGGAACGTCTCGATTGTCTTTTTTCTTGTTTGTTCCAATTGCTCTAAATAGAATTCAATAGAATTCCCTTTAATCTGCTGCCTAGCTGCCTCCCCCAGTTCCAAACCTGGGTTTAGCACCTGGATGTCCTCTTCTGTGTATTCCCGTTTCTCAAATGTATCGATCTGATAGGCCTTTTCAACAGAGTTCATATGCTCTAGCAGCATACCAATGGAATTTGCATCCTCATTCACTAAAAAATCCAGTTGTTCGGGCGTTAAGTTTTTCACTTCTGCAATTGTGGTCATTCTTGTATAATCCATCATGGAAAGTAACTTGCCAAACTCCTCATTCATACCTTCTTTTTTATCGATCAAATATAATCCCTTGCTTCCCATTATAAATTCCCCCTAATAGTTTAGATTCTTTCGATTAAATCAGATTTTTCTACCATTAGTATCATTGTAACATTTTTCCTCAGACAAATTAGCTATTATTACCATTCTTTAAAGAATTTCATTTATTTTTTCTGTATAGATGACGCTACAACTTTCCGCTTCTGCACATTATTAAATCAAGATAGAAAGTAAAAACGCATTGCTTTTAGCAATGCGTTTCGGACAAACTTCCAATTGTATTTACTTTGAAATCTCTGAGACATAATCCGCCAGTAAACGTGCGCCATAGCCTGTTGCTGTTTTTGGATAGTAGCCTGAGTTTGATGTTTTCTGCATCATTCCCGCCATATCCACGTGTAACCAGCGTGAATCTTCAGATACGAAACGGCGCAAGAAAAGAGCCGCGGTAATCGATCCAGCAAAGCTGAGAGAACTGATGTTATTGAAATCTGCATAATCACTTTGCAGCGTTTCGTCATACGCATCGATTAACGGCATTGGCCATACTGCATCTCCGTTTTTCGCTCCGATCGCTTTCATCTTACTCGCGAGTTCTTCATCTCCGAAAACACCAGCGATTTCAGAACCTAGTGCGTTTTCAATAGATCCAGTCAAGGTTGCAATGTCCACTACATAATCTGCTTTTAGTTCACCGGCCCGAAGCAGTCCATCTGCTAAAATCAAACGGCCCTCTGCATCCGTATTGCCGACCTGCACGGTGTGCCCGTTTTTGTACTGAATGACTTCTCCTGGAAGTACAGCGGTATTATCCGGAGTATTTTCAACCATGGGGATCAACGCCACAACGTTGACGTCAGCTCCGCTTTCTACGAGCAGCTTCATTGCCCCGGCAACTGCAGCAGATCCGCCCATATCCATACGCATATCACTTAAATCCTTACCGCTCTTTAAACTAATACCGCCAGTATCGAATGTAACGCCTTTACCTACAAGCGCAACGAGCGGTTTTGATGGATTTTTGCTGTAGGAAACTTCTACGAAAGAAGGAGCATAGCGACTGCCGCGTCCTACAGTGAGAACGCCATTCATCTTCATCTCTTCCAGTTTTGCCTTGTCGTGAACGATAACTGTTGCATCTGTATCTTTAAATAGGTCTTTCAAACGCTCCGGATAGGATTCAGGATTCAAAACATCCGACAATTCGTTCATAAGGTCACGTGAATACGAGACAGCTTCTGCCCGTTGTTCCCCAGTTTGAACCGCTTTTTCAGATGCCCCTTCAATCGTCAATTTCGTGCAGAACGGCTCAGTTTTAGATTTGTATGTCAGGAACTGATAAGCACCTAAATGCCAGCCTTCCGTAAATGCTGTGACTGCTTCTTCCGGTGATACGTCAGGAAAACCATTACTGAGCCCATCAACATCCAATGTTGCCGAAAATACTTTACCGCGGCTCAATTCTCTAGCTGCAGTACCGGCCATAGCACGAATCGTTTCCAGACAACCTGTTTTCCCATCTTTCACAGCCATTACATACCATTGACGGCCTTCTGAAAAGACTGCAGCTCCTGACCCCGCCTGTACTTGCTTACTGAATGATTTCAAATCCTCATTTTCTTGAATTGCAGCATCTTGCGAGAATAGCAACTTCACTTCTGTCATAATCGTTCTCCCCAATCTTCTGTAAGTTCGTTATGTAACGAGTCAACATTAACTAGTGTACCATTTGAAAATTGAAGATTCGACTAATTGACAGGTTAAAAAACCATTCCGAAAAAAATGGAATGGCTCAGCTGTTAATGGAGTTCATCGCTCCTCCGTCCCGGGCATTTTCAAAATTTCCGACACCCGTTCGTTTTTTGATTTCCTCTTCTGAAAGAGGCGGAGTTACTTTTCCTTCTTCAACGGGGGTTTCGTCCAAATAGTGTGTTTTTTCTAATGCGCGGTTTTTAGCATCCATTTGACGTCCGTACTCTTCCGCTTCTTTTACAGTCATCTGACTATTTTCTGGGGTATTCATATAACCTCTCCTTTCTTTAATCACCTTATTTTTCTATAGGTATTCCCCTGTGTGGATGAAACAAACATCCAAAGGACTGAATTAATGATTTTTATCAGGCGGCTGTGATACGCTCTACTTAAACGGGGTGAAAGAATGATGAAAATTTTAGTCGATGCGGATGGATGTCCAGTCGTTGACATTACGATTAGTACTGCAAGGTCCTATGAGATCCCTTGTTTCCTGATTTGTGACACTGCACACGAAATGGTGCGTGATGGCGCAGAAACCATTGTCGTTTCAAAAGGAGCAGATGCGGTGGACTTTGTACTTGTGAACAGGATTCAATCAGGCGATATAGTGGTGACACAAGATTATGGTCTTGCGGCGATGGCGCTTGCTAAAGGGGGGCGTCCGATTGACCAGAACGGCAGATGGTATACGGATGCAAATATTGACCAGTTATTGTATTCCCGCCACTTCGCACAAAAAGTGCGTCAAGCTGGCGGACGTTTAAAAGGACCTAAAAAACGCTCCGTTGAACAGAACGAAGCGTTTCAAAGCAGTCTAACGAAACTCCTATCGCAGTAAATGCGTAAGCGTTTCGTTTAGGCTTGTACTCATATTGCACGGGTTGGCTGCATATCCTGATTCCGTCAAGGTGTAATTTGTAAAACACATAGATCGGTATCGGTTTCTGCAAACAAACTATGTTTTTCAAATGGAGCCATGTGAAGGATATTTTCTTCTGAAACCGTGACCGGAGTGCCTTCCACGATAAATCGAACTCTTCCTTTTTTTACAATGATCAGAACTTCCTTGTCTGAGTCATGCTCAGCAACTTCCTCACCAGCACGCAATTGAATATTCAGTACTTTGGCATTTGGAATTGCACATACTTGTTCGACCGATTTCGCTTTACTGTTTAGTTGGCTTGGCGTTTCAATAAGCTTCATGATTATCCTCTCCTTTTGTTTGAATCCATCAGACCGGCACCCGCAATTTTTTATTTGCAAATACGTCTTGTTGAACTAAGTGTACAAGACTCTGAGATGGTTTACTCGTTTTTTGTTTGATAACGTTTACGTTTACTTGTTTTAGGAAATTAGTGAACTAAAGACAATAGGAGGTCCGCACATGCCCCAAATTTTATCCGTGAGTACTCATTTACCGCCTAATCTTATTAAACAAGAAGAAGCCGTTGAACTATCGCGTTCCGTTTTCAGTGGACGGTTCAAAGATATTGAACGGCTATTAACTGTGTTTCAAAATGGTGATATTGAACAGCGAAATGTCTGTATGCCGCTCGAGTGGTATGGGAGATACCATGATTTCGAAGAACGAAACGAGTTGTACATAACACATGCGATTGAATATGGAACTGCTGCCGTCACTGCGTGTCTGGAATCTGCTATGCTAGATCAGAAAGTCGACTGCAAAGATATCGATGCTATTATTTTTGTTTCAAGTACCGGCATTGCAACCCCTAGTATCGATGCTCGTATTATGAATAATCTACCCTTCCGTGATGATGTAAAACGTATTCCCCTTTGGGGTCTTGGCTGTGCGGGGGGTGCTTCCGGGTTAAGTCGGGCAAATGAATTCTGTATGGCTTATCCGGAAGCAAATGTCCTTGTCCTTGCAATTGAATTGTGCAGTCTTACTTTTCAGAAGGATGATTATTCTAAGAGTAATCTCGTTGGGGTCTCGTTATTTTCAGACGGAGTCGCCTGCGCATTAGTTGCCGGTGATCAATCCCGATTACGCTCCAAGGAAGCACGGCCATCGATTGTTGCAACGACATCCAAGCTAATGCCTGATTCTGAAGATGTTATGGGGTGGGATGTGAAAAATAGCGGATTGTACGTTGTTTTCTCTAAAAGCATTCCTGTCATCATTAGCGATTGGCTCGGTCCTTTTGTTCATCAATTCTTAAACAAGAACAACCTCAAGGACAAAGATATTTCCCATTTCGTCGCACATCCTGGCGGAAAAAAAGTGTTAGAAGCGTACGAAGAAGCACTGAACTTTACTAGTTCAATGACGGAGATTTCAAGAAATGTATTACGGATGAACGGTAACATGTCGTCCCCTACGGTCCTTTATGTTTTGAAAGAATTCATGGAAGCGAAGCCTGCAAAAGGGGAATACGGTGTACTTGCTGCACTGGGGCCAGGATTTTGTGGAGAACTGCAGCTGCTGAAATGGGAATGAGGTGGATGATGTGTTCTTCTGGATTGTAATTTCAATCGTCATCCTTCAGCGACTTGCAGAATTATTCATTGCTAAAAACAATGAAAAACGAATGAAAGCCCAAGGTGCCTTCGAAGCTGGAGCACGTCACTATCCGGCAATTGTACTGCTGCACACTGCTTTCTTTGTATCCTTACTGCTAGAAGTACTCATTCGAAAGCCAGCACTGTCTCCAATCTGGGGCATCCTATTGACAATCTTCCTGCTCACACAAGTGCTGCGGGTGTGGTGTCTTGCCTCTCTCGGGAAGTATTGGAATACCAAGATTATCATTCTTCCCGGTGCTGACGTCGTCATGAAAGGTCCTTATAAATTCATCCGACATCCCAACTATATGATTGTTGCGACTGAAATCCTCGTCCTGCCAATGATATTCGGCGCCTATATCACAGCCATTGTCTTCACTTTGCTAAATGCCTGGATGATGTCCGTCCGAATTCCTCAAGAAGAACAAGCATTGAAAGACGCAACTAATTATAAAGAGAAATTTTCATTGAAATGAACAAAAGCAGTGGCCTCATGTTTTGGGGTCACTGCTTTTTGCATATTAAGAATGGGATTCTTTTGCTGAGTCTTCGTACGTCAATGTTTTACCTAAGAGACTGAACACTACCGTCAAAATTGGTGAGAACAGACAGAAGAATGCAAATCCGAAATAATCGCCTACAGGCACACCTAGGACACCCGAGATGAATATCCCGCATACACTCCATGGGACGAGCGGATTGACAACTGTCCCTGCATCTTCCATCACTCGGCTTAAGTTTTTACTCGCAAGACCTAATTTTTTAAATTGGCCTTGGAATGCCTGCCCTGTTAGCAGAATCGATAAATATTGTTCACCAATCAAGACATTAATGCTTATTGCTGTTAACGCAGAAGCGCCAATTACAGAACTTGCTGAACGTAAGGATTGTTCGACTTTGGAAAGTAATGTTTGGACGATTCCTAACTTAAATAGCAGTCCCCCCATTGTGAGAGCTAAGATGACAAGTGTGATTGTGAAGAACATACTGCTAATACCGCCGCGACTTAGTAAACTATCTACAGCTTCTACACCTGTTTCGGATTTGAATCCGTCAAATAGAATGCCAAACACTTTTGAAACGCTGTATACATGCAGCATACAGCCGATCAAGACGGCTGATGCTGTGCTTGTTGCAAGCGTCAGCAGTGCCGGGACTTTCAGCAACGTCAATAGGATAAGTAAGACTAACGGCAGGAAGGATACCCAGTGAACCAGGCCCGTTTCTGCAAGTGCTTCACGAAATGATTGGATAGTATCTAATTTCGCATCCCCCGCCGATGGAGAAAGCATCGCAAAGATTCCAAAGGACAGGACAAATGCCGGAATGGTCGTCCACATCATATTTCGAATGTGGGTGAACAAATCGACACCTACAATCGATGATGCCAAGTTCGTCGTATCCGAGAGAGGAGACATCTTATCTCCAAAGAATGCACCTGAAACGATAGCTCCTGCAGCAATCGCTGGTGATAGACCGAGCACGCCTGACATACTGAGCAGTGCGACACCCACCGTAGCAACAGTCGTCAAAGAACTTCCGATCGATATCCCGATTATTGCGGTTACCGTGAACGCAATTGCATAAAAATAAGAAGGGGTGATGAGCAGAAAACCAGCATTGATCAAGCTTGGAATGGTTCCACTCATCATCCAGCTGCTAATGAGCATGCCAATGAAGAAGAACAAAAATACTGCGCCCATACCGGCACCGGAACCTTCTGTCATTCCATCTTGGAGATCCCGGTAGGAAATCTTTTTGAGCAGTCCATATCCAATGAGCAGTAAAATGGATGCCAAAATCGGTAGATGGGGAACAGCTCCAAATCCGATAATACTTGCGCTGATCATCCCGACAATCAACAGGATCAATGAAAGAGACTCTAAGAATGTAGGTTTAAGTAATGGTTGAATGTGAAACATGGCGGTGTCCTCCTCGTCTTTTGCGTACAAAAAAACTCCATTCGTCCCCTATAACAGGGACGAAGGAGTTCTCCGCGGTACCACCCATGTTGATAAGCTGACATCGCTTATCCACTTCATTGGATTCAAAGATTGCTTGTTGACGTAATTCATAAACGAAGTGCCTGGACTTACACCATCTATCCAGTCTCTGGTTGCTGCTTGCTTCGTTCACTACTGCATCATCACTTTGAATGACTATTTACTTTTCGGTTTGAATGATTATTGAAATCTTACCATGACTTTAAAGTTTGTCAAGTTATACAATATATCTATCTAGGTTCACAAGCCATGCCGTCTTTGTCTCCGTCTAAACGTACGCTATAGGCGGGGTGACCTTTTTTTACACCTGTTGGATATACTTTCCGGAGCTCTGTACAATTAGCAAACTGTTCCGTTGTGTTTGAAACAGGCTTTTTGGTATTCGTTTTTGATGAAGTATCCCCTTTTACAGAATATGTGCTGCTGTCGAATCCACGATCGGTTGCGTAATCTTCTAACGTCCAAATTCCGATGCCTTTTTTCTTCGCTTCGTTTTGAACTTTTTCATACTCATCCAGATGGCGTGTGTTCGGCGGATAGACATAAGCCACCCGAGCAAGCCCCTCAGACAATAGTTTCTCTTGAACGCTTTCTCCGTCTATATAAATATAAGCAAGTAACCGATCGTATTTATCATATTTCTGTCCGATATCAAACTCTATCTCAAGCTTTCCGCTATTCATCAATTCCTGGTTACGTCTCTTCGCTTCTTCTCCAAATGGCTGTTTCCCAAGTCTTGGATGATTGGTCTCTGGTGTATCGATGAGTAAATACCGGACATTCGTTTCTTTGCCTTCGTACATGATTTTTATCGTATCGCCATCAATCGTCTTGACTAATTCAACAGGAATCAGACCATCCCTTGTTGGCGCTGTGTCTTCTTCTTGAAAGAAAAGATAGTAAGCGCCTGCTAGCAATACAGCAATTATCAGTGCGGATAGACTCCCTTTTCCCTTGCCTTTTTTACTCGTTCGCTGTGCCATAATTATTCAGTCCCCACTCATTTGTTCATTCTTCCTAGTTTACCAGGTTGTTGGACGAAAGAAAAGCAGCTGTCTCATGGACAGCTGCTAGTACTCATTTCATCGATCCCAATGGCGGTGTTCTGCCACTGCATTTACAAATTCTTGGGCGAAACTATCATTACTCGCCAGTATCACTCCCGCAGTCTCTTTCACATCGGAGTCATCTGCGAATTCTTTGCCTTTTGATAAAATACCGATTGGTTTAAAATGTTTATACGCTTCGTTGAGGAAGTCAACCGTATCCATTTTGAACTTTTGAGGATTTTCAGCTTCTCCCCCTGCTGCTACAATTGCATCATACAGGACAGCATGCATCGTCAAGAACGTTTCATCCACTTCCGCTTCCAGACCATTGACGCCAGTCACAGTGCCGTATTTTTCACTGATTAAGTCCACATTCATTCCTGCATTCAAACACTCTTCTACGATAGTTTCTACCTCTTTATCATCGAATTGGTTGCCAATCAGCACACCAACCTTTCGCGTATCAGGTAGCTTCGCTTTGTGCTCTTGGCTTAATGCAGGTGAACTTTTTGTAACGGTGCTTTCTTCACTGGCATTTGGTGCGTGTACCCCTACGGCATGGGCAACAGCTGAAGCCAATCCATTATCTACATGGCCAAACATGTCCACGACTTGCTGACGAATATCTTTGTTTTTCACTTTACCGACTTCAAAGCTGAACGCATCGATAATATGCTTTTTCTCTACAATCGACATACTGTTCCAGAACAATTTCGCTTGAGAGAAATGATCTTTGAAAGAATCGCTGCGAGTTGCGACTTTGCGCCCGTCGACTTTTTCCTGATAGTGAACGTATCCGCCCTCTTTTTCTGTTGAAACAGATGGGGAATTATCAGCTAATGAATTTTTGTGATAGGCTACCTGACCTGTATTAATCGTCTGACGGCCATAACCATCCCGCTGATTATTATGGAAAGGGCAAACAGGTCGATTAATCGGCAGCTCATGGAAATTTGGACCGCCTAAACGGATTAGTTGTGTATCTGTGTACGAGAATAGACGGCCTTGCAATAATGGATCATTTGAGAAGTCAATTCCCGGCACTACATGACCTGGATGGAATGCCACTTGTTCCGTTTCCGCAAAGACATTATCGACATTTCGGTTCAGCGTCATTTTCCCGATAATCTTCACAGGAACGTCTTCTTCCGGCCATATTTTAGTAGGATCGAGAATGTCGAAGTCGAAATCGAATTCCTGTGATTCTTCAATGAGTTGAACTCCGAGTTCCCATTCAGCAAAGTCTCCATTTTCGATTGCTTCCCATAAGTCTCTTCTATGGAAATCAGGGTCTTTACCACTGATTTTCTGGGCTTCATCCCAAACGAGTGAATTAACGCCTAATTTCGGTTTCCAATGGAATTTCACGAAATGTGATTTTCCTTCTGCGTTCACAAATCGGTAGGTATGTACACCGAACCCTTCCATCATGCGAAAGCTGCGGGGAATTGCACGGTCAGACATGTGCCACATCACCATATGTGCAGACTCTTGGTTATTAGCAACAAAGTCCCAGAAAGTATCATGTGCAGAAGCGGCTTGCGGCATTTCGTTATGAGGCTCCGGTTTAACAGCGTGGACTAAATCCGGAAACTTAATCGCATCCTGTATAAAGAAAACCGGCATATTGTTACCGACTAAATCATAATTTCCTTCGTCTGTATAGAACTTCACAGCAAATCCGCGAACATCCCGCACTGTTTCAGCAGAACCTTTGCTGCCTGCTACTGTTGAAAATCGTGTAAAAAGAGGTGTTTTCTTGCCTGGTGTCTGTAAAAAATCGGCTTTTGTATAGGCACTCATAGATTCGTACAATTCAAATTCTCCATGAGCTGCATACCCTCTCGCATGGACAACCCGCTCCGGAATCCGCTCATGGTCAAAATGCGTCATCTTTTCACGAAAATGGAAATCTTCCATAAGTGTGGGACCGCGTTCACCGGCTTTCAATGAATGTTCATCCTCAGATACTTTAAGACCTTGGTTTGTTGTTAATGATTCGTTTTTATCTTCTGCTCGAAATGTCTCAAGCTGACGGTGTTTTTTGTTTTGTTTTTCATTTTCGTTATGCAAGCTGGTCCGCCTCCATTCAAGAATATCAGTCACAATTCTATTCCCGAACAGATGCTTATTAAACTGTAACTCTAGAAAAAAGATCCGCTACTATAGCCTGCGTATACAAATATCATTCCCAAAACGACTGAACCTATCATATATCCGATAGCTTTCATCATCTGCTGAAGACGCACCATTCCCAAAACTTCCTTTAGCCAAGTTGAAAACGTCGTCAAAGCTCCCGCAACTCCGGATACCAGGAAAAAGGTTAACGGAACAGACAGCTCCAGACCGAATACAAAACCAATGATCAGGCAGCCAAGCATGTTGACCAGAAGCGTTCCATAAGGAATTTGTGCATTTATGTTCAACTTTCTAGATGCCTGGTAACGAATAATTGCACCAATGAAACCGCCTGCTGCTACAGCGGCTAGTTCGAATCCTGTCATGCTGCCTGCCTCCTTCCGCCAAGACGAAATCCAAATGCGCCTGCGAACAATCCAGCTGCTAAACTGCCGCCGCCATAAAGCAGCGCCATTCCAACATCAGTCTGCAAAAGCAAAAAGGTTTCATAGCTGAAGGAAGAGAATGTAGTGAATCCACCCAAAAATCCAACCGTTATGGCGTCATATATTGTTTTGTTAACAAGCGTCCAATGAAGAGTTTTTTCTACAAGAAAACATAAAATGAACGTACCTGCGATGTTCGCACCAAACGTGCCGACGGGAAATCCATTTGAAACAGGGACCAGTAATCCGAGCAGCGTTCTTGCTAATGCCCCGAGCGCACCCGCAGCACCTATCGCTAAAATTGTTCTCATAGCTCAGCTGCTTCCAGCATTCGCTTTTCAAGCACAGGCTGTAATGCCAATCTCTTTGTAGCAGAAGCAAATCGAATTTCGATCGATTCACTGCCTACTTCGAGGATTTCTCCTTTACCGAAAACCCGATGCTTTATGAGGGCACCCTTACTTAATAGTTGAAGATCCCCGATTCCATTCGGATTCACCTCGACAGATTTAGGAGCTGTTTTCACTAAACTGCTTGTGGATTTCGCAGAATCAGTGCGTTTCGGCAACAAAATCCCTCGTACTTCATTCACAAACTTGGAGTCCTCTTTGGTCTTTCCATCTTCCGACGAAAAGGACAACAATTCCAGTCTGTCTTTCGCTCGGGTCATGCCTACATAAAATAACCGCCTTGCCTCCTCTAGCAATTGGGGATCCGTCAGGTCATCCTCTGAAGGTATGGTTCCTTTGACAAGGTCGATCATAAACACCCGTTTAAACTCCAACCCTTTTGCACTATGGAAAGTGGAAAGCGTTACTGCTTGCCCAGCTGGATCTCGTTTAGCCAGCTGCACCGCCTCTTCCAGTGTCTTCAGCTGTTCTGCAAACTCAATCATTGTCCTTGTCTGTTCGGCAATGCCTTCTAACGTATCTAAAATTCCTTTTAAGCTATCCGCTCGATAGCCAAACTTTGTCGACATGCTTACCAGGCTTTCCTCGTATCCCAGCTCATACCGGATCATGCGGATGATTTGTGCAGGTCTCATATCCGGAATTTTTTTGTAGACATCCTTATACGCATCGAGCTTCCTAATCTGGCTGTCTTTCAAAACTGCCATCTCCTTGAAAGCATTGAACACATTTCCCTCTATCATACTTCGCTCAAATTGCTGTAAAGCCGACTTCGATACAAATAACTGCATCTTTCCTGCTACCTTCGCAAAAATATCTTTTCGTTCCAGATTGAAACTCAGCCGCATGAAATTTAGAATATCTTGAACAACCCAGTGGGAGAAAAACTTATCATCTGCGTCTTTCATATAAAAAGGAATGCCTCTGCGATGGAGTTCGTTTACAAAAGGCGTGGAGGAAGCGTTATTCCTGAATAGAATTGCAACTTCACTCAAATTCTCTTCAGCGAGAAGTTCGTACGTCACATATTCCAATTGTTGCTTTGGATTGGTTAAGCGGCGCAGCTGGATTTTTCCTCTTGAACCGTTTTCGGTATGCATTTTTTTATCCCAGCGTTTTTTATTTCGTTTGATGAATGTCGCTGATGTTGTCACGATTTCAGAAGAAGATCGATAGTTTTGTTCCATATACAAGAGCTTAGCTTCTGGATACACAAGCTTGAAATCCATTAAATAATCCGGATCTGCCCCCCTCCATGCATAGATCGACTGATCATCGTCGGCAACGACACAAAGATTCCCGTGCATCGCTGTCAGATGTTCCACGATTTTGTGTTGGACAAGTGAAGTATCCTGACTTTCATCGGTTAATATATAGTCATAGTTGGATTGGAATTCTGCACCGAGGTCTTCATCCGTTCGCATGGCTTGTTCAGCTGCTAATAAAAGATCATCAAAATCGAACAGCGTATTATCTGCAGACCCATTCTTTACCGTTTCATAGTGACGTGCGATTTTAGATGCTTTCTCAAACGGCTCGTCTTTTTCCGACCATTTTTCCGCAGGAATCATTTGATTCTTCATTAGGCTGATATACGTAGAAAGCGAGTTTAGCTGGTCTTCTGTTGCATTTTCTTTTAACACATGACGGCATGCCGCTTTCAGTGCGTTTTGTTTTGTGAATCCTTCCAGCAGTGTAAACTGACGCCCTGATTTTGCCAGCCACTTTTTAGAAATCGTAAACGCTAAACTGTGGATTGTCGAAAAATCCGCTGCTGGTAATTCTGGAAATAATAACGAGAATCGTTTCTGCATATCTTTTGCAGAAGCTTTACTAAAAGTGATTGCTTTTATACGTCGCGGTTTAACGCCAAGTTCTTCTATTAAATAGCCGATGCGCATTATTATGGTCGTCGTCTTCCCTGAGCCTGGACAAGCCAGCAGCAGAAGTGGTCCTTCCGTTGTAAGGACCGCCTGTTTTTGCACGTCGTTCAATTGGATATTCAGCTGTCTTTTTTTACGTTCAAAAAAATCTTCCATCCACATCAAATCTCCCTTAAGATTATGTTCCTTTAAATTTATCATAACTTGCGGTCTCATGAGGACTAGAACGATGTAAAAAACCTCTGCATATGTTCTGCAGAGGTTTGATAAATTAGTTGTTGCAACGTTAAAAGCCACCTGTTTCCAGCCGATCATTTTGCAGATCGACTTTCTTTTTTGCACTTCCCGTGTATGCGGTCGAAGCGACTTCATCAGTCCTGCGCTGACTGTCCGTGTACTCCGTTCCAGTCATACTGCCTGATTGCTGTTTCGCTCGCTGTTCTTTGCCTGCATGTTTTTCTGACAATGCTGCCACTCCTTTTCTAAGGGTCTATTGCTAGCATGTCTCAAAAACATCAGACTTAGTCAGGTGAATTTTACCTACTCACAGCAAATCATCACTTTGGATTTCCGATTTCATCGAATGGATAAAAACGGAACTTCACTTTTCCAACTACCGAGTCTTCTTCAATGCTGCCAAAGATTCGGCTGTCCATGCTGTTCGCACGGTTATCCCCCATCACAAACAGCTGGCCTTCCGGTACTTTCACTTCGAAGTCCTGAGTCAATTTTTGACCTTCTGGAAGTGCTGCTTTGTTTGACTTCAAGTAAGGCTCCTTGAACTCCTTGCCATTAATCGAAAGAACGTCATTTTCCATAGTTATGGTATCTCCAGGCAGCCCGATGATCCGCTTAATGAAGTCTTCATCTGCATTAGGTGCATGAAACACAATTTTGTCGAAATGTTCAAGAGTAGAAATTTTCGAAATGACGACTCGATTTTTATCGTGATACGTCGGCTCCATCGATTCTCCTGAAACTATAACTGGTGTAAATAAAAATTGTCTTACAATAAATGCTACAAGCACTGCCACTATCAGGGACTTTCCCCATGACCAAAACTCTTTTTTTGACTCATCTTCCATAGTAGAACCTCCGTTTTTCAATTTTCGATCACATATCCAAGTGAACGCAACACATTATCAATGAATGATTTTGTATATATAAATACTTCATCTCGCTCGGGTTCATGATAAATATCATGATATAGATGACGCCACTCTTTATATTGAAACTCACTTAGATTTTGACGTTTCATCCACTTTTTCGATTCCGCTGTATCAGTCATTCGATCTTCTCCGCCAGTTTGAACAAGGAGCGGTACGTCTTGTATCGATTTCTCATTCTGAAGAGTACTTTTCATGAATGATGTGAGTTCTTTGTACCAACCGCCAGTTACAACCGATCTCACGTCGGATGCATGACGTGTTTTCGGACGTTCATCCATATTTTTCGTAAGCATGTCATAAGTAACTCCATGATCTAACTTCATTGAAGATGCTAGACGTGTCAGCATAGATGAAAACTTCGGCGGGTGGTGGATTAACGATAGCCACGGTGAACTGATAATTAGTCCAGCGCATTCAATTCGCTGCCTCTGAAGTAAATGAATCATTACTGTAGCGCCCAACCCATGAGCCAATACGATGACGGGCACACTCTCTTTTAATCCAGCGTCGATCATTTTCTTTGCAAACTCTGTATAAGAATCGAAAGTCTCTTCATGAGGAGTCCCTTTCTTCTCTGGACTATGTCCCGGTAAATCACCTGTAATCACGTCAAATCCTGAAATCCTTAATTGCTGTATCAGCCATGCATATCGCTGATGGTCTTCGTACGCGTTATGTACAATGACAATGACTGCTTTTGCTTGTCCGTCTGCTTCCCATTTCCACATAGCGCTTCCCTCCATTTATATCAATGCTTTAAACTCAATTTGTACATGATCCTAAAACTTTGATAGGATTATTATACATCAATGCACAACAAGGAGGGCATTTTCATGATTGTTCCGTATAAGGATGTTTGGCCAAACATCGATGAAACCGTTTTTATAGCTGATTTTGCTGTCATTAGCGGAGATGTCACAATTGGCGCTGATTCCTCTGTTTGGTTCAGTACTATCATCCGCGGCGACGTTGCACCGACCCGTATCGGTAAACGTGTCAGCATTCAAGACTTATCATGTCTGCATCAAAGTCCCAACACACCGTTAGTCATAGAAGATGACGTCACAATCGGACATAAAGTTACGTTACATAGCTGTACAATTAAAAAAGGGGCTCTCGTTGGAATGGGCTCTATAATATTAGATGGAGCAGTGGTGGGTGAAGGGGCATTTGTAGGCGCAGGCAGTTTAGTTCCTCCAGGTAAAGTCATTCCCCCTGGTATGTTAGCACTCGGTTCTCCGGCAAAAGTTGTTCGTGAAGTAACAGATGAAGACCGGGCGGATATGGATAGAATCGTTAAGAGCTACGTAGAAAAAGGTCAGTATTACAAACAACTTCAGAACTGAAATGTAAAAAAGAAAAGCAAGGGCGCTAAAATCGGCCCTTGCTTTTTTGTATTTACCCTTTAAGTTGAGTAACTTCTTCTTTCAATGCTGAAGCTTTGTCTGTCCGTTCCCAAGGGAGATCGATATCCGTTCTGCCAAAGTGACCGTAAGCTGCTGTCTGCTTATAAATCGGACGGCGCAGGTCGAGCATCTTGATAATCCCTGCTGGGCGCAGATCGAAATGGTTTCTGACAAGCTCAACCAGACGGCTTTCAGGTATATCACTTGTTCCGAATGTATCAACAGAAATCGAAACAGGCTTCGCCACACCGATTGCATACGCCAGCTGTACTTCACAGCGATCCGCAAGACCTGCAGCGACTAAGTTTTTAGCAACATAACGTGCTGCGTAAGATGCTGAACGGTCGACTTTGGTTGCGTCTTTACCAGAAAACGCACCGCCGCCATGCCGTGCATAGCCTCCGTACGTATCAACGATGATTTTACGTCCAGTTAGACCAGCGTCCCCTTGAGGACCGCCAATCACAAAACGCCCAGATGGATTAATGAAGTATTTTGTTTCTTCATCCAGTAAGTTCTTTGGTACGACAGTGTCAATCACGTGCTGTTTGACTTCACGCTGCAATTGCTCCATTGTCACTTCAGGATGATGCTGTGTGGAAATTACAATCGTATCCACACGGATTGGTTCGTTCTTTTCATTATATTCAATCGTTACTTGTGTTTTTCCATCAGGACGTAAGTAGTCAAGTGTTTCTTCTTTCCGCACTTTTGTAAGCTGACGTGAAAGTTTGTGCGCAAGGCTAATTGGCAGAGGCATCAATTCCTCGGTTTCGTTACACGCATATCCAAACATGAGTCCCTGGTCACCAGCACCAATTGCTTCTAATTCTTCGTCATCCATTTGGCCTTCACGTGCTTCAAGCGCACGGTCGACACTGGCTGCGATATCAGGTGATTGTTCATCAATAGATGTCAGTACGGAAGACGTTTCGTAATCGAATCCGTATTTCGCACGTGTATAGCCAATTTCCTTTACGGTTTCTCGAACCACTTTCGGAATATCGACATACGTAGTTGTCGTAATTTCTCCAATCACGAGAACTAATCCTGTTGTAATTGTCGTTTCACACGCAACGCGTGCGTTCGGGTCTTCCTCGATAATCGCATCCAGAATTGCATCTGAAATTTGGTCGCACATCTTATCAGGATGGCCTTCTGTTACCGACTCAGATGTAAACAGTCGTCGATTTGTCATATGATTTCCTCCTTCAGCCGCAAGTCTCCTTACAGCGAACTCGTGATACGGTACTCTCGTTTTCCCAGTTTTCGTCCCGCGCCTGAAGAGAAGCGACGTTCAACGTTCACAAGGATAAAGGCAAACAATAGAAAAAGCCCTCCACTCACGTATTGCATACATGAGGAAAGGCATGAGTTTCATAGGCACCTTTCACTCTTATCGTCCAGGGTTTCCCCCTGCTTCAGGTTTGGCACCTTTTCATAGACAAGGACGTCTATGCAGGTTGCCGGGCATCATAGGGCCTGTCCCTCCGCCGACTCGGGATAAGAGTATCCGTTCATCTATCTATGCTACGAGAAAACAGAGCTATTGTCAATTTTTTTGTTGTTCTCACTTGAGTTTTGAATTAGTATAGTTTATTATTCTTAATGTGTTATACTAATTCAAAATAAGACAGCCCCAACACGGGCAATAATGAAAAGGACGGTATCTACCTATGATTTCAGCGAAAATAGATAATGGACTCAAAGAACTTCTTTCTGGAACTAATATTACATTGCAGCCTTCTGTACCTGTATTAGTCGAAAAAGCAGTTTCCCGCGGTGAGGCGAAGCTTTCAGCAGATGGAGCCGTTACAGCGCAAACCGGGAAGTATACCGGCCGTTCCCCTAAAGATCGTTACATAACTGAAGAAGCGACTTCAAAAGATAAGATTGACTGGGGTTCTGTCAATCGTCCAATTTCAGAAGATCACTTCGACAACCTATATAAGAAGGTTTTGAACCACCTTCAAGCAAAAGAAGAACTATTTGTATTCAAGGGTTTTGCAGGAGCTGACAAAGCTTCACAACTTTCGATTCAAGTTATTAACGAATTTGCGTGGCAAAACCTTTTCGTGCATCAGCTCTTCATCCGCCCTACTGAAGAAGAATTGAAAATCCACGAAGCACAGTTCACAATCCTAGCTGCACCTTCGTTTAAAGCAGACCCTGCCGTTGACGGTACGGATACTGAAACATTTGTCATCATTTCTCTCGAAAAACGGATTGTGTTAATCGGCGGTACTGAATACGCAGGAGAAATGAAGAAATCGATTTTCTCTGTCATGAACTACTTGCTTCCTGAGAACGGCATTCTTTCAATGCACTGTTCAGCAAACGTTGGGGAAAAAGGCGATGCAGCTCTATTTTTCGGCTTGTCTGGTACAGGTAAAACAACGCTTTCTGCTGATGCAAACCGCAAACTCATCGGTGATGATGAGCACGGTTGGTCAGATCACGGAATCTTCAACATTGAAGGTGGATGTTACGCGAAGTGCATCAACTTATCACCAGAAAAAGAACCTGAGATCTTTGGTGCCATTCAATTCGGTACAGTTTTAGAAAACGTTGTACTCAATACTGAGTCACGCGTGCCCGATTATGATGATACAACTTTAACTGAAAATACACGCGCTGCTTATCCAATTGAGAACATTGACAACATCGTTCTCCCATCAGTTGCTGGACACCCGGAAACGATCATCTTCCTAACTGCTGATGCGTTCGGCGTGTTGCCTCCAATCTCGAAATTGACGAAAGAACAAGCGATGTATCATTTCCTAAGCGGATTCACATCGAAACTTGCGGGTACTGAACGTGGAATCACATCACCAGAAGCAACATTCTCTACATGCTTCGGTTCACCATTCCTGCCGCTTCCTGCAACAGTATATGCAGATATGCTAGGAAAGAAAATCGATGAGCACGGTTCACGTGTATTCCTTGTAAACACTGGCTGGACTGGCGGCGTTTATGGCGTTGGTAAGCGTATGGACTTGAAGCACACACGCACAATGGTTCGCGCAGCACTTTCTGGAGAATTAGATGATGTAGAAACAGAAACATCTGCTACATTCGGCCTTCAGATTCCTAAACAAATCCAAGGTGTTCCAAGTGAAGTATTGAACCCTCGCAATGCTTGGAGCGATGCATCCGAATATGATGCAAAAGCAAAAGAGCTATCACAGCTATTCAAAAACAACTTCAAGAAGTTCGAACAAGTTTCTGAAGAGATTCTTCAAAAGGGCGGGCCAATTATTTAATAGCACCAAAAAGAACCTTCCTCATCCAGGAAGGTTCTTTTTTACGGCTGCGCTCTCATCCAATTCGTCAGATCCCTGACTATCTTAGCATTGTGCCAGGATGGGAAGTGATGGGTATAGTCCTGAAAATACCACGTTTCGGTGGTTTTTTGATGTTCCCGAAGTGCATCTTCCAGCATAATGGCTTGTTCAAATGACACGTTTTCATCTTTCATTCCATGAATAATGAGTACCGGGGCGTCAATTTCTTCCACCCTGAACAACGCTGTTCGTTCCCGATATGCATCGGGTGCACTATTCGGTGAGCCGCCAATTACACGTTTCATCATCCGGCGCATATCTTCCCGCTCTTTATACGTAAACACGACATCTGAAACACCAGCCCAATGGACTGTTGACGTGATATCATTTCGTAAAATTGCTGTCCAAAGCGCCATGATGCCTCCTCGTGAGAACGAAAACAAGTGAACGCGTCCTTCTTTCCATTTTGGACTTTGTTTTAGTACATCTACCGCACTTACAGCGTCTTGCAGATCTGCACCAGCAAATTCGTCGCGCCCTTCTCCGCCCCGATTTCCACGATAATAAGGAGCAAAAACGACAAATCCTTGGCTTGCGAACTGTGCAATGCGAGCAGGCCGCGCCATGCCTATGTGCTGTATGCCTCCTCTCATATATATGAGTCCTTCGTAACTTCCTTCTTCTTTTGGTTCAGCCAGCATGCCTTTCACTTTTACTCCGCCACTTAAATACGTAATTTCAGTGAGTTCAATGAAAGGATTCGGAGTCGGATACAGTCGTTTAGAGATGATTTGACCATCATCATGCATGCTGCTCCACCCAACTTCTCAGTTCGTTCATTCCTTTATCTTTCATATGAAAGCTGAGCGTGTCACAGCGGTCTAATTGTTCATCTGTCAGCCACAGGGCTCCATCTGTTTCAAAACGTTCCGCGTCTTCATCAATGGTAACAACATCTGCTGTAAATACCGCTTTGCAAAACGGAGGTTCGGTGTAAACCACATACTCAGCAAATTTCACTAAGTTTTTAACGGTTACACCCGTTTCCTCCATCACTTCCCGGATTGCAGCCATTTCTATCGTTTCACCTGGCTCCGCTTTTCCCCCTGGAAATTCCACGCCTCGAATTTTGTGGGTGGTCAACAGCCACTTTCCTTCGTATTTAAGTACTACTAAGACATGACGCGCTTCCAGTTCCTGTTCACCAAAAACAAGCTCTACACGGCTTCCTTTCAGGTCGTCAAATGTCAACATCGCTTGCACACCCTATCTAGCTGATCTGCCCATTCACATATTCCCTACACCTTTATGACTCACGACCGGTTGACGGAAAAATGGCATTTGTTCTATGAACTTTTTCGATTCATCATCCGTGAATTCATGGATGAGCGCGTACATTTTGTATAACCGTAAATCCACGTTGTGATTATTCCTGTCATAATGATAAGGGACATACGGTAAATGGGCTCTCAGAAAGTTAAAAAATTCTAATTCATTGGTCTGATCAAACAAATGGTTAAAAACTTCAATATAATCTTTTGGAATGTTCACTACGTATTCATAGGGCGAATCTTCCTTATGAATATTGACTTGCTGGTGAGCAACTGACACATACATTGTATATTTTTCGTCTGCCAAAGTAATCCCATCCTCTTTTTTAAAGTAGTATGGACCACTTTAGCTTGTGTATGTGCAGGGATTTACAGATTGTTTAAATTAGCTGCCTTTTCAACAGCATCTGCTACGTTTTGATGAACATTCGGGTCCAATGGATGCGGGACGAGATCTCCATGTTTTGTCGAATCCAAAATCGCTAATGCTGCTGCAATGAGCATATCATATGTAATTTTAGTCGTTTTCGCATTAAATGCACCGCGGAAAATCCCAGGGAATCCAAGTACATTATTCACGAGTCGTCCATCCGCTGCAAATGCAGCACCTGCTTCAAGCGCGACTTCCGGTTGAATTTCCGCATGAGGATTCGACAGAGCTAAAATAATTTGTCCTGGACGAACCATTTCAGGTTTGATCAATCCTTGGACTCCAGTGGTGGCAATAACGATATCACTTGTTGCCATTATTTCTTCTAAGGATTCTGCCGTTGTACCGCCGTATTGAACAAGACGCTCCAGCGCTTGTTCATTCATATCGATGCCTCGCATCTTTTTAACCCCGTATGCCATCATCATTCGGCTGATAGCAAGTCCAGCTGCGCCTAATCCAATTTGACCGACAACTGAGTCTTCCAACTTTACGCCTGCTTGACGGCAAGCAGAAAGAGTTGAAGCGAGTGCAACTACTGCTGTTCCATGCTGATCATCGTGCATGACAGGGATATTGAGCTCGGCTTTCAATCGTTCTTCGATTTCGAAGCAATGAGGCGATCCGATATCCTCTAAAAGGATCCCGCCAAATCCTTGATGAATATGCTTAACAGTTTCAACAACCTGATCTGGATCACTTGTATCCAGTAATATAGGAATGCCGCTGATTCCCGCAAATTGATCGAACAGAACCGCTTTACCTTCCATTACAGGCATGCCTGCTACAGGACCGATATTCCCTAATCCTAAAATAGCCGTTCCATCTGTAACGATGGCCACTGTATTCGAAATTCCTGTGAAATATTGTGCTTGTTGAGGGTCTTTTTCAATCACTTTACAAACGTTTGCAACTCCTGGTGTATAGACACGACGGAGATCACCCAGTGAACGAATCTCAACTTTGCTTTTCATATGTATCTTTCCGCCTTCATGCGCACGCAGCACATCATCGGAAATGGCTTGTACTTGAATCCCATCACCAATTGCATTGATGGCTTCAACAATTTTGTCGAGTTGTTCAGCATCGTTACATTGGATCGAGACATCACGGATAGTAGACAGCGTGCCGACTTTTATAGTTTGAATGTCTCCTATATCACCTTCCAGCTGACCAATTGCATAGGCTACTTTTGCGAAGTTACCAGGTTTAGATGGGGTTTCAATAATTAAGTTCCGTAAATAAGGTGTGCTTGTCATTCTAATTTCTCCTTTTTCCATATCAAATATTCACAGTTTAGTCACAAACCTATTTTACACATCGGCCATCCGTTGTTCAATGAAATAGAAAAAACAACGCGTCCTCCCTTAATGGGTGACGCATTGTCAGTTACGCTTTAATATCTACTGCTGAACCTTTAAAAGGATGAGCGGTTTCAGGCATAGATTGCAGCATTTCAGTCGCTGCAGATGCATTTGCAGTCATTGCTTTGTCTAAAATCGTTAATTTCACTGTAGATTGAAGACTTCGCAATTGGCCAGCCATGATGGATGAAATATCCAAAACAATCAGCTCCTCTCCCCCTGTTTATCGGCACATCCAGCAGGTGATGAAGTTTTTTGCTTAATTGTTATCTTCCCCAAGGAATGCATTAAGCATCCATTGATGTTTTTCAATTCCTTGATAAATCGCGTTCAACAGATCTTCAGTCATGAAATCACCAGCATCGCCAGCTAATTTCATACCTGTTTTTAATGATTTCATTATCTCATCAAAATCGGCTACGATTGTTGCTACCATCTGCTCGGCTTTTTCACTGCCGTCCGCTTCTTTTACAACTGATTCAGATAGATGCTGAGTCATGGTAGCAGTTGGTTTCCCACCAAGTGTCAGAACGCGCTCTGCAATTTCATCCATGTGCTGTGTCGCTTCGTCATAGAGTTCTTCAAATTTAGCGTGCAGTGTGAAGAACTGCTTCCCTTTCACATACCAATGGTAGTTATGTAATTTTGTGTACATGACTGACCATGTAGATACTTGTGTGTTCAATTCTTTGATTAATTCTGCTGACATAAAAAAACGACCTCTTTTCCAATAATTTTATCGAATACGTCTCTCTGTTATTTTACCACATAACGGTATAAACTAAACGTATATTAAAATTAGGAGCGGTTTACATGAAAAAGCTTGTTTTGTTGCTCATTCGCTTTTATCAAAAAATGATTTCTCCCCTTACACCGCCCTCTTGCAGATTCTATCCGACTTGCTCGCATTATGGAGTAGAAGCGGTGGAGACGCATGGTGTCATGAAGGGATTATGGCTGACAATTGTCCGTATTTCCAAATGTCATCCTTTTCATAAAGGTGGATTTGACCCTGTCCCAGCTAAGAAAGAAAAAGTCAAATAACTCTTTCAGTTGTCAAGTACTTCTCCTTCTAGTATGATAGGGAAGTACTTTTTAAATCGTAATGATTACGTATTGGAGGATTTAGGTAAATGACACGAAAACGAATTTTAATTGGGCTTCTCCTTTTGACGCTCATACTTGGAGCATGTGAAAAAAAGAATACCGCTGAGAAAAGTAAGTCAGACGATGGAAAACTCGACGTATATACGACGGTTTACCCCTTGCAATACTTTGCAGAACGAATTGGCGGCGACACAGTTTCTGTAAAATCGATCTATCCGGCAGGAACTGATGAACATACATTCGATCCAACCCAAAAAGAAATGATGAAACTGGCAGACGCTGATTTGTTTTTCTATGTGGGGCTAGGACTTGAAGGTTTTGTCGAAAATGCAGAAAAGACATTAAAGAATCAGCATGTCAAACTGCTTTCAACAGGTGACCATATCGACCCGTCTAAGCTGATGGAAGGTCATCCCCATGAGGCAGATGAGGAAGAACACGGGCACGATCATGAAGACGAACTCCATTCTGAAGGTCACATGGATCCGCACGTTTGGATTTCTCCTGTCCTTAGCTTAGATTTAGCAACATCGGTTCGCGACGGACTCATCGACCAAGCTCCTGAAAATACACAAGTGTATGAGGAAAATTTTGAAGCGCTGAAAAGTGAGTTAGAAGCATTGGATAAGGAATTTTCTGCGATGGCTGATCAAGCGTCTTCCAAGACATTCTTTGTGTCACATGCAGCTTTCGGCTATCTTGCACACCAATATGGGTTAGAACAAATTTCCATTGCGGGACTCAATACTCAAAATGAGCCGTCACAAAAAGAACTCGCGCATATTGTAGAAGAAGCGAAAGAAAAGAAAGTGAAAACGATTCTTTTTGAACAGAATGTGAGTTCCAAACTGACCAAAGTCGTTCAAAATGAGATTGGGGCAGATTCAGCTATTCTTCATAACTTGTCTGTTTTGACAAAAGAGGATCTTGCAAACAAAGAAGATTATTTCTCGTTGATGAAACGCAATATAAACGTATTATCTGAAGCACTGAATTAATTGGCTGGAGGCGGAAAGGATGGGTTATCCCTTTCTCCTCCGGCTTTTTTTATTTTATTTATCCGCAGATAACATGTCACGAAGTTCTTTACGCAATAGTTTGTTGGAGGCATTGCGAGGCAATTCATCCACGAAGTGAAATGACTTTGGCAATTTGTAAGATGCCAGACGCGTTTGGCAAAATTCCTTTAGACTTTCCGCTTCTATAGGTGACCGCGTCACAACGAACGCTGCGGGAATTGCCCCCCATTCGGCACTTGGCATTGCACACACTCCCGCTTCTAAGACTTGTGGATGTTCTGCGAGCACTGCTTCAATCTCTGCAGGATAGATGTTTTCCCCGCCTGATATGATTAAATCTGAACGTCGATCCGCGACAAACAAAAAGCCTTCATCGTCGAAATACCCAATATCTCCTGAATGGAGCCACCCCTCTTGCAAAGCTTCAGCAGTTGAGTGCTTTCCTATATATCCTTTTGTCACGTGCGGTCCTTTAATGAGGATTTCTCCTCTATCAAACGGTTCAGCTGCACCGTCAATGTGGATATCTGTGAAGAATAGCGGTTTACCTGCTGATCCAGGTTTCCGCAATGCATCTTCGGCAGATAACGTCGCCGTCTGTGAGCTTGTTTCTGTCATGCCATACGTTTGCAATACAGGAAGTCCGCATTGTTCAGCCCGCTTTAAATAGCTGATAGGGACCGGGCCTCCACCTGCAAGCAGTGTACGGAACTTTGGATGTACAGTTAGGTTATTAGTTTCAATGACCGTCAGTAACCGCTCGAGTGTTACAGCGACAACAGACATTCCAGACACGCGCCCAGTCGTAATTTCTTCAGCGGCTGTAGCGGCGTCAAACTTTTCAAATAACCTCACTTCAGAGCCATATAAAACGGCTCTTGCTAATATGGAGAAGCCGCTTATATGAAATAGTGGCATCATATGAAGCCATGCATCTCCAGCGTGCAATCCGCTGTTCAACACCGCAGAGAGCGCACTCGATGTATGATTTCCCGCTGTTTGACGGACGCCTTTTGGAAATCCTGTTGTTCCCGAAGTATACATAATCGTCAGCGTACGATCTTCTTCCCACATCTGCTCCAGTTGCATGGGTTCCCCCTCCAGCTGAAGAAATTCATCATACACAATACTCCGGCAAACTCGCTGCGCGGCTTGGTTGCGAAAAGATTCTTCACATACGAGCAGTTCCGATTCAGAATCACGCAGCTGATACTCGATTTCTTCGGACGTCAATCTTGCATTCAGCATGACCATTTCTACTCCAGCGAGCAGACAGCCATGGATGAGCAGCGCCATTTCTGCAGACGTTCCTCCAAGTAATGCAATTCGGCTTCCGCGTTCAAGACCAAGAGCTCGGAGTTTTCCGGCTCTGTCTACGGCCTCTTCTTTCATTTGAAGATACGACCATGTTTGTCTTTGAAAGGTCAATGCAGGCGCATGCGGTGTCAATGCTGCGCGTTTCAATAACCAGTTAGGAATCATCGCTGGCCCTCCTTTTCATAAAGAAAAAACTGCCCAATAGGCAGTCTTTTCGTCTTGTACTCATTAAGGGAATCGTGGGAACTGACCGAAGTCCGGCTTGCGCTTTTCTTTGAACGCATCGCGGCCTTCTTTTGCTTCGTCTGAAGTATAGTACAACAGTGTAGCGTCACCAGCCAATTGCTGAAGACCTGCAAGGCCGTCTGTGTCCGCATTCATCGCTGCTTTTACGAAACGAAGTGCAGTCGGACTCATTGCCAGCATTTCTTCACACCATTGAACAGTTTCATCTTCCAGCTGCTCATAAGGGACAACCGTGTTGACAAGTCCCATATCCAACGCTTCTTGTGCATTATACTGGCGGCACAAGTACCAAATTTCGCGCGCTTTTTTGTGTCCGATAATACGTGCTAGATATCCTGAACCGTAACCTGCATCAAACGAACCGACTTTAGGGCCCGTTTGGCCAAAGATCGCATTGTCCGCAGCAATCGTTAAATCACAAACAACGTGAAGGACGTGCCCGCCGCCAATAGCGAAACCAGATACCATTGCGACAACTGGCTTTGGAATAACACGAATTAGGCGCTGAAGATCGAGAACGTTCAAACGTGGAATCTCGTCGTCTCCTACATATCCGCCATGACCGCGTACTTTCTGGTCTCCGCCAGAACAGAACGCTTTTTCGCCTTCACCTGTTAGAACGATGACTCCGATACTTTCGTCGTCACGTGCGCGAGAGAAAGCATCAATCATTTCCATTACCGTTTTTGGACGGAATGCATTGCGCACTTCTGGACGATTGATCGTCACTTTAGCAATACCATTGTACTTCTCATACTTAATGTCTTCATATGTATGAAGTGTTTCCCATTGTCTTGTCATGGTTTTCCTCCTAGAAATCATTTTTGTTTTACAATCCCATCTATTATTGTAGCAAATTCTTCAGGTTTTTCCACGTGGATTGCATGGCCTGCGTTTTCCACAGAGAAATGGCTGACCTCCGGAAGCAAATTCTTCATCTCCAAAGCGATGTTTTCAAACTTTGAATCGAGGGATCCTGTAATAAGATCCACGGGATACAGCTGCTCAGAAAGGACATTCCAATAAGACGGCTGGCTACCTGTACCGATACCAATAAGACTATTTGCAAGTCCCTTTGGGTCCTGACTCAGCCGTTCTTTACGCACAGCTTCTATTTGCTCTGCAGACATGGACTTCTGCGATTCGAACAACGCTAGGTTCTCCCAAAAGTCCACAAAATCTTCAAAGGGTTCCTGCAAAAGACGATTCGCTAATTTAGCATCTCCCTGCCTGCGTTCAAAACGATCTGCTTCCGTTTTAAGGCCCGGAGAAGCACTTTCGAGCACGAGTCTTTGAATCCTCTCAGGATAAGATGTCGCGTATCCTAATGCCGTTCGTCCGCCCATCGAATAACCGACCAAGATGAAGGATTGGAGTTCCAACTCCTGAAATAATTGCTCAAGATCTCGAGTCTGATTCTCCATCGAATAATCAGAACTATTTTCTGGTTTGTCCGAACGCCCATGGCCCCACAAGTCGATGGCGACGGTATGGGCCTTCTCTTCCATAAGTGAAACAATTGTATTCCACGTGTCCAGGCTTCCCGTAAATCCATGAAGGAATACTAGAACAGGCAGAGAAGGCTCACCCTTCCGCTGCACATGCATCGAATGCCCATTGACTGTAATCCACTCAGAACCCATTACAGCCGAGCTCCTCTCCGATCGCAGTCCACAATTCACGATGTGCTTGCACATTTTGTTCGCGAATTGAAATCATCTCAATGATCCGAAGTGGAGCTGTTTTTTCTTCGGCTAATTGACCTTCCAGCTCTTTTATCGATGAAACCGAACTGTATTGAATGCCATACATCTCAGCAAGCAGTGCAAATGACAAGCCAGTTGGCGTCCCAAAAAGCTGTTCAAAATGATTGGGGATCGTTGATTGAGGCAAGTAAGAGAAAATCCCGCCCCCGTCATTGTTACTCACCATAATTGTTAAATCCATCGTCTGCATGCGAGAAATTAGTAACCCATTCACATCATGCATGAACGACAAATCTCCTATTAAAAGCCAAGACGGACGTTTCCGTGCAGTTTGAATACCTAAAGCAGTTGAGACGACTCCGTCAATTCCGTTAGCACCGCGGTTGGAGAAAATTGCAATATCCCGCTCCGTATTACGAAAATACGTGTCCAAGTCCCGAATCGGCATACTGCTTCCGCTGATCAAATCGCTTCCGTCCGGTAACGAGGTGAGTAATGTACGAACGTAGTCACCTTCATGAACCTGTTCACTCCGATGGCTTTCGGTTAATTGTGCAGCGATTTCATTCGCTTTGCGCCACAGCTCCGTATACGATGCGTCTTGATGTGCATCGGCTTCAACTGAAAGTATATCCATCGCATTCACTTGCAAGTGATGCGTAGCAATACCTAGCGGATCACGGAAAATCGGGGATTCATCTGCAACGATGAATGTTTTCGGACGAAACTTCTTCAAAAATAGTGTTAACGGTTTAGATACAGGCTGCGGTCCGATGCGAATAACGATGTCAGTTTCAGCTTGAGCTGCAAAGGATGCGTTTTTCAGCAGCGCATCATACGAGTCAATACATAAATGGCGGCTATCATCTGGAACTTCTGATCGCAGATTGGATAATGGATCGCAAAGTACTGGCCAATTCATGCTCTTAGCAAATGACCAAACTTGGTTTTTATCAAAACCAGGAAGGCATTCCCCCATCACAAGTACTCCCCGCTTTGCAGAACTGATGAGGTTACTCACTTGGTTCTTTTGTTCAGTCGTCAGTGTTGTTTCACCGGAAATTCGTTCTATAAACGTTACCTTCGGATATTCTTGTTCGAAGTCGATGAGCAATGGCTCTCTAAATGGTGCATTAATATGAACAGGTCCTTTTGGTTCCGATACCGACATTCCAACAGCACGAGCGATTTGCCTGTCTAAATAGTCATCGACTGCAGCCGAATCTTCCGGTATGGGAAGATCCACATCATATTTAACGTGAGTACCGAACATGCCCATTTGACGAATCGCCTGCGGAGCCCCCACATCGCGTAACTCGTGCGGCCGATCTGCGGTAATTACAATTAGCGGAACTCGGGCATAATACGCTTCTGTTACAGCTGGATGATAATTAGACGCTGCGGTCCCTGAAGTACATAACAAAACGACAGGCTGCTGCGTTGCTTTCGCTAACCCAAGTGCAAAAAATCCAGCAGAGCGTTCATCTACGTGTAAATGGGACTCCACCTGTTCCGTAGAAGCCAGTGCATACGCAAGTGGAGTCGAACGCGATCCCGGACTAATGACGGCGTGAGCGACACCCAATTGAACTAAACTCACAGCCATTCTTCTCACATGGTTTGTCAGCGTTTTGCGATTATCCATTTAGCGAACCTCCAAGTGCCCGTAACATCGGTCTGAATTTCACCCAAGTCTCATCATATTCCTGACTGGGTTCTGAGTCTGCGACAATGCCTCCACCGGCGTATAACCATGCTTTGTCCTGATCTAATAATGATGAACGTATCGCAACTGCAAATTCACCGTTACCCGATGTATCTGTCCAGCCTACAGGTGCAGCATAATAGCCGCGGTCGAGGTCTTCTTCCTGACGAATCAATTCCATTGCCACAGGTGTGGGAACTCCTCCTAAAGCAGGTGTCGGATGAAGTGCTTTCACGAATTGGAAGATACTGCTTTCAGCACCTAATTGCCCCTGAACAGGTGTGTGCAAATGTTGGATATCTCGCACTTTCATTAACTTAGGTTTCGCTGCAGCGGTATAGGAAGCACAAAGCGAGTCAAAAACACCTGTAATCATGTCGACTACATATTGGTGTTCTTCCTGATTTTTTTTATCTCCCAGAAGCTCGTTTCCGAACTGCTGATCCTCATCGGCACTGCTTCCCCGTTTGATGGAACCTGCCACACAGGCAGAAAAGGCTTGTCCGTCTTTTATTTCGATCAATCGTTCAGGAGTTGCACCGAAAAAGAACTGGCTCCCATTTTCAAGTCCGAAATTATAGCTGTCACGCTGCTCGTTGGAAATGGATTGAAGAGCAGCTGCTGGTTGGATCGGCTGCTCAAATTGCAATGCTAACTTTCGTGCAATGACAACCTTTTCAGCTTCCCCCATTTGGATCTTCTCTGTAATTTGTTTAACAGCCTTCAAGTACTGTTCTTTACGCAGCTCTTTCATTGAGCAGAGCGATGGTTTTTCAGAGGATACAGATTCTTGCACTTGTGCCATGTGGATCAATTGGTCCCGTTGTTTTCGCAGTGCTTCAAACTGCAGAACGGTTTCTGAGTCTTCTGAGACAAAATTGATCGCAACTAATGTTTTCCCATTTTCAATCTTCAACTGGAAAGCAGGCACAGCAAAAAGAGCATTCGGGAAATCTTCCCATTCAGAATGCATGGATGAGCGTTTTTCATCAAAAGAAAACCCGCCAAACAATACAGGATCCATATCTTTGTCTTCTTTAATTAGTGCGTCACAATAATGTTTCCATTTAGATTCAATCGTATCATAGCGATTGGTTCCAGCTTCATCAGTTAACGTTAATGCTTGTCCAATTCCGACCAGCGTCATTGTTTTAGATGCGTTTTCCCAATAAAAACGATGAGAATCATGGATAAACGCCCCTGCCTCAAAAAAAGACAGCGGTGATATTCCGCCCGCCTCAATTGTTTCTGTAAAGAAGCGGACATCCGGCATAGCTGCCGTTTTTTCCCGGCTAGGCAAGTCCGTAAGCTTCCGATTCATAGTATTCTCTCCTCATGTGGCAAATTCTTAGTGCCAATATCTACTTCCATTATAGCGGAAATCAGGTGGCTGCGCATTTTTAAGAACCTGAAGGATTCCGTAATTGTGCTGAATAGAGTACAATAAGACTTGCATGTTTAAAAGAAGGAGAGAAAGAAATGCACGAAACAATTAAAGTAGAAACAGGCTGGAGAATGTGGTGGCAGCTAACTCGTCCGCACACGTTAACTGCGGCTTTTGCACCTGTGTTCCTTGGTACAATGCTTGCTTTGCCTTTCGGGAAACTGGACTTCTTATTATTCGCCGCAATGTTACTCGCAAGTGTATTCATTCAAATGGCGACGAATATGTTTAATGAGTATTACGATTTTAAGCGTGGACTCGATACAGAAGACTCTGTCGGCATAGGTGGAACAATCGTACGGAATAAAGTGAATCCGAAAACCATTTTAAACTTGGCACTTTGCTTATACGGTATTTCGGTTCTCTTAGGTATCTATATTTGCATGCAGACCTCTTGGTGGCTTGCAGCAGTCGGCCTGATATCTATGGCAATCGGATACTTCTATACAGGCGGTCCTTACCCAATCGCCTATACACCGCTCGGCGAACTGTTCTCTGGCGTCGTCATGGGAATGCTATTAGTCCTTATCGCATTCTACATCCAGACAGGAACCGTATCAGAACGCTCAGTCTTATTGTCGATTCCAAGTGTCCTACTGGTGGCTGCGATTATGATGGCGAACAACATCCGTGATTTGGAGGGCGATAAGCTCGGCGGCAGAAAAACACTTGCGATTTTGTTAGGACGTGCAAATGCAATTCGCATTCAAACCGGATTCTTTATCCTCGCGTTTGCTTGGATTATTGCCCTTGTACTTTTTGGCGGACTTACCCCATGGAGTCTTCTTGTAATTCTTTGTGTAAAGAAACCAATTAACGCGATTAAAATCTTCAGGAAATTTGAGCTACCTTTGCAAGTTATGCCTGCAATGAAATACACAGCTCAAACGAATACGTTCTTCTCCCTGCTGCTTGCGATCGGATTACTGATTGGGCATCTTACCACAAACTAAAGACATATTTAAAGAGACTGTACAGCGTCAGTGTAAACTGATTTCTGGAACAGGCTCTTTTTTTATGCAGATATCCATATTCCGTAAATGGAATACAAAAGGTTTAATAACTCAACAAAAAAGGAAATCATTGAATTAACAGCTGACGTATAAGTAATTCTGCTGTTCTGAATCATACTAGAACGTAAATCCCTAAAGGACGTGAACGTAATGTTAACTAAAGAACAAACAATGACGTTAAAAAAAGAGCTGCTTCGTCTGCAGGATGAGCTGACTTTGACCGAAGAGCGAACCGATGTAGAAGAAAGTCAACGAGAGGAAATTGGAGAGCTGTCTACCTATGACAATCACCCTGCAGATATGGGGACAGAATTATATGACCGGGAAAAAGACAGGGCACTGAATGTACATGCAAGTGATGAACTGGAGAAGGTGCAAAAAGCATTAGAAAATATGAAAGATGGATCATATGGAGTATGTGAGAAATGCGGCAAGGAAATTCCTTACGAACGGCTAGAAGCGGTTCCTTATACAACGTTCTGCGTAGATGACGCGGTCCAAGAAGTGCCCGAAGACCGCCCTGTAGAAGATGATTTGTTGAAGATGGCCAATCCTAATACATTTTCGGATAGACGTGAAGGTATATTTAAAGATCCCATAGACAGCTTTGAAGAAATCGCGAAATCAGGCACTTCCGAAACCCCCTCTGACTTCACAGGAGATCATGACGATTACGAGTCTCTATATGATACTGCAATTGAAGACGAAAGCACGGAAGACATTGACGTGATTGCGACCAGTAACTTAGAGGGTGAACCTTCAGGTATCATTCGCGGGGATACCACGTTAGCATACGAAGAGCAATTGGATGAGGAAGGAATCGAATCAGAATTAGGCGACATTCCATATCGCCGTAAAGACAGTTACACCGATAACAAGTAACAAAAAAAGTTCCTAGTTGCGATATCGCAACTAGGAACTTTTAAGTATGACCCCTACGGGATTCGAACCCGTGTTACCGCCGTGAAAGGGCGGTGTCTTAACCGCTTGACCAAGGGGCCAAACAAATATGGCGGAGAAGGAGGGATTCGAACCCTCGCACCGCTTTCGCGATCTACACCCTTAGCAGGGGCGCCTCTTGAGCCACTTGAGTACTTCCCCGTAATATGGCTCCGCAGGTAGGACTCGAACCTACGACCGATCGGTTAACAGCCGATTGCTCTACCACTGAGCTACTGCGGAATACTAGTATTTGCTTTTATCGAACATCAAAAATTATACCATAACTTCTAAAGATAGCAATAGTTTTCTTAAAGATGTTCTTTCGTCTGTTGACGACTTTTACATAATAGCATGGGGTGCGCATAATGGTCAAGCCTTCATCATAAAGTACAGTAAACATGTTGGAAAGGAGCTTTTTGTGCTAAAAAAGTTTAGTTCGATTCTCATCATCTGCACGCTAATTTTCGTATTATGGCCATCTACCATTACAGCTCCTAAAATCTTAAGTGTGTTCAAATTGACACAAGAACCTGATGTGGTGGTTAGGGGTACTACCGGTTCAGCACTGACTTTAGAAATTTCGTTTGGTGATACCGCTCTTGAAGATTGGATTGCAGAAATCGAAGCACCTTACCCTTTGTTACTGGTGGATACCGCGTGGGCAAAGCGCTTTCCAGACTCAGCTGAGCTCATTCGTAAAAAGAATATCCCGGTTGCTCTTTTAGGAAATGAAGGCACCGCCTATGAAAAAGATGCTGAACTCTTCACGAAGCAACTAGAAGATTTCACACTCTTATTCAAGAAAAAGCCTCTTTGGTTCCGTACAAGCGATGAAACTTTTCCAAAACATCTTCAAGAAACTTTATGGAAATACGAAATAAATGCCCTGGGTTCCACTTTACGCTGGAAAGGCGGGAAGCTGCCTCCCCATAAAAAAGGTGAAATTTTGACCGTTTCCCTGGAACGCAAGGGAAAAACTACCCTGGATGATATCGACCGCTTACGAGCCAGCCGTGAATTCCAATCCGTGGAAGATGTATTATTCGCGACAGACGTTAAAACCAAAAAAATTCCTGAATAACAAAAAACGCACAACTAACGATTTTCGCTAGTGTGCGTCTTTTGTTATTTTGCATTCGCAGCTTTTTGCTTTCTGCGCTCTGCTTTTCGTGCATCTAATTTTATCTTGTCCTCATCTGACTTCCGATTGTACTTCGGCAGCGCAAGCAGTTGATAAGAATTCACTGCAACAAGCGGGAATAACATAATGGTCACCCATGTGTCGACATCTCCATTACGGACCATCAAAGCCGGCAACCACTCAATTGTTGTAATGACAATCATGAAAAACAATGCTGAAATTAAAATATGCTTTTTGGTCCACTGCGCTTTAAACCATGCCGTTACCGCTGCGGTACCAACTAATATCGCAAGCAGAACCATATAAAGAACAGTCCGTCCTGTATCCTCCGAGGTCAGGCGGAATCTGAAAAATACGAGGTCAAAGAGAACAACGACAATTAACAGCAGCTGTATCCAATTCCAGAGTGTCAACGTTCTAAACAAATTGACTCCGAACTGATGAATGGTTAAATACGCAAAGAACCCCATTTGAGCGATTACACTCATCGTAAATCCAAGGAATACCATCCATAAAAAAGCACCTAAAAACTGAAAATATTCTCCTGTTGATAAGTACGAGTAAAAAAAGTTCCAACGAACAATCAGTCCGACAATTCCAGTAATGGCTCCGCCTAACAGCAGAGCGCGTATGAAAAATTTCATCCAATTTCGTATAGTCACAGCAGCGTTCCTCCGTTTTAATTACTGCTTCTAGTGTAACAGCCATTTATCGAAAAATCTATTTCATTCAACAGTCTTTGCATAATCCGCGCAAAGTTGTGAACAATAATTGAAAAGCCAGTGGAGGGATTTCAAATTCATGAAAAAATTAGCGATGTATCTGCTCCCTGTCCTATTCGTCTTATCTGCATGCAGCAACGGACCAAATTCATCTCCTTCTTACGATGAAACTAAAAAGATGATGACTGATGCAATACAAACGGAGGAAGGAAAAAAGGCAATCAGACAGCTGCTGACAGAAGAAGAATTTCGTAAACAGCTTGTCCTCGAACAGCCTGAAGTAACTTCCGCTATTGAATCGACGCTGCTTTCAAAAGAGGGTAAAGACTTCTGGAAAGAAACGTTCGATGATCCGAAGTTCCAAAAAACAATTGCAACGAGTATGAAGGATCAGCAAAAAGAAATTATGAAAGCTTTGATGAATGACGCCTCATTCCAAAAAGAGCTTGAAGAGTTTTTCGGGACGCCTGATATGCAAAAACAGCTAGAAAATATCTTACACTCGGGTTCTTTGAAAAAAGAATTCGAAAAAGCAATTGAAGAAACGATTAGCAGCCCACTTCTCCAAGCAAAGTGGCAAGAACTTATTTTGCAAGCGGGTGAAGTGAAACCTGTTGAAAAAGAGGATAAGAAAAAGAAGAAGGACGATGAAAAAGAAGAAAGCGGAGGGGGAAAATAACCCCACTCCGCTTTTCTTATTTCTGGATTTTATCCACAACGTTTTGTGCGATTTCCAAGTAAATTTTTCCGATTGGGTGATCCTCTGCATATACAGAAGGCGCGAAGTCCTCTTCATCCCAGTCCGGCTGGCCTAGTGGAATTTGTCCGAGTAATTCTGTGCGAAGTTCTTCTGCAAGCCGCTTTCCGCCGCCAGAACCGAAAACAAATTCTTTCTCGCCCGTTTGTTTAGACTCAAACCAAGACATGTTTTCAATAACTCCGAGCAACGCGTGATCTGTTTGCAATGCCATTGCACCTGCACGAGCCGCTACGAATGCAGCTGTTGGATGCGGTGTCGTCACAACGATCTCTTTAGAAGCTGGGATCATCTGATGAATATCGAGCGCCACATCGCCAGTACCCGGCGGAAGGTCAAGAATCATATAATCCAGATCGCCCCACTCGACGTCTCTGAAAAACTGATCGAGCACTTTACCGAGCATCGGTCCGCGCCAAACAACAGGTGCATTGTCTTCAACAAAGAATCCCATTGAAATGACTTTAACGCCTTTGCGCTCAACTGGAATTATCCTGTCCCCGCGGATTACAGGTGATTCTGTAACTCCCATCATATCTGGAACGCTGAAGCCGTAAATATCAGAGTCGATCAGACCGACTTTTTTACCAAGACGCGCCAGACCCACTGCCAAGTTAACGGAAACTGTCGACTTTCCGACACCGCCTTTACCGGACGCAATAGAGATGAACGTCACGTCATTAATTGGAGAAAGTAAATCTTGTGCTTCTGAAGCTGTTGCAGTTCCACGGAATTTCTCCAATGTCTCTTGGGGCAATTCTTCAAATCGAATGCCGACTGAATCAGCTCCCGCAGCCTTCAGCACTTCAACGATCTTGGTTTGAAGTGTCATTTGTTCAGCTGTGTTCACTTTAGCGATCGCTATTTTCACGCTCACATGCGCTTTTTCAGGCTTGATAGTAATGCCGACGATCCCATCTGTCTCTGCTAATGTTTTATGTAAAAATGGATCGCTCATACCGCCTAGTAATTCGCGTACTGTTTCTTCATTCATCACAACGGAACACTCCTTAGAGGTTTAGTACATTCACCTCCAAGTATAGCATAGTACGCCTTTCGCGTAAGTGGATGCGCTTATCACTTTTGCTCCATAAGCTGGTGCCTTACAACTCCTTCAACAATTGCATCTGCAACCTTCTTGCGGTAATTCGGATCCGCCAGCAGTTTGTGTTCTTCAGGATTAGAGATGAACCCTGTTTCTACAATTACAGAAGGGACTTGGATATTTTTCAATAAATATATTCCTTTAATCTTCATGGCTTCACGGTCAGTATTCTTTAGCTGGTCTTTAAACGCACCCTGAATCGATTTTGCGAGCGCTTCTCCGCCTTCATGACCTTCCGGGTGATAAAACACTTGGGCACCCCTCCATTGCGTCTGCGGTATCGCATTTACATGGACACTTAAGAACAAGTCAGGCTCCTCATTTTCTGCAATTTGAACACGCATCTTCAAGTCTTCGAACTTCCGTTCACGCATCGATGAAAACTCCTTGTCTGGTGCATGCTCAGCCATGGCGTCTCCAGCTTTAGTGCGTGTCATTACCACAGTAGCACCTTTTTGTTTCAGCTTCTTTTCTACTTCTTTTGTAATAGCAAGATTGACGTCACTTTCAATAAGCTCATCTGTAGAGGCGCCGCCATCTTCTCCTCCATGGCCTGCATCCAGCAGCACTTTAACCCCCGCGAGCTCAGCCGGCATGAAAAATGCTCGATCCGAAGCATTCACTCCATACCAGACAACACTTAAAGAACACACTAGTAATAAGGTAATAATCATTACACGCTTCTTCATATGACACCGCCTTTTTCATCCACTATACGCGGAGGCGGTTTTGAATATGACCAAGCATAAAAAAGACGCCTCCCCTTAGGCGGAAGACGTCTTTAGCATTCAATTATTCGATGGGTCCCTGCCAGCTCAGCATGCCGCCGGTCATATTGGTTACATCATAACCTTCTTCTTCTAAAAACTCAGCTGCACGGCCGCTCCGGCCTCCTGATCGGCAGATGAGCGTATAAGGCTTGGTTTTATCAAGCTCGTCGAGACGGGCTGGTATTTCCCCGAGCGGAATGTGAATTGCACCGATAACTTTACCTGTCGCAATTTCATCGTCTTCCCGAACGTCAATCATGTTGACGTGCTGACCTTCATCCAACCGTTTTTCCAATTCACTAGCAGTAATTTCTTTCATCTTGTACGCCTCCTGTACGCTTGGCTTTCTAAGGGTATCATATACGTCTAACTCACTTACGTCCATTGCTTTCGCCTATTTGCTCCTGTTGATGGATGACTTGATAATTCAGAGGAAGCTCAATATTCGCATCATCGAACGCGACCTTGACGGCTTTACGGATATCCCGTTCACATTCCCACTGAAGACCATTTTCCACTTGCCCAATTATGCGGAGCACAACATTTGTACCGTCGATGTTTTGGACACCAATCGCATTCGGACCTTCTTTAAAACGTTCGTCTTGCTGAAAGTCTTCGCATACCCGTTCCAACACATGAATGGCCTGGTCCACGTCATTATAGTAACTGATCCCAATATCGACAAGGGCACGCATATTGCCGCGTGTATGGTTCGCTACATTTTCAATAATCCGGTTCGGCAAGTAATTGAGCGTACCATCAAACGCCCGTACTTTTGTCGTACGTAGCCCGATTTCTTCTACGACTCCGTCAATACCTGCTACCGTTACATAGTCATCCACTTCCATCTGCTGCTCAAGCAGAATGAAAAAACCAGTTACAACATCACTCACGAGGCCTTGGGCACCAAATCCAATAGCCAGTCCCACTACACCAGCGCCTGCGATAAGAGGACCAATGCTGACGCCAAATAGCGACAGCAGTGTACCGATGAATATGAAAATCATTACATACGAAAAAATATTCAGAAGTAATTTGTCCAGTGTCTTAATACGTCCCGGTTTTGTTTTTCTAGTCAGGGACATCTTATGGATCGTCGCACTGATCATTTTCTTTCCTAATGGAAGGAAAATTGAAAACGCAACAATCAACGTGACCAGTCTTAAAACCAACTTAATTAATTTCTCAACTTCAATATCAAAATGCAAACCGAAAATGTCCATTTATAATTCTTACCTCTCTTTCATTCACCTGCATTGCAATAGCATAACGTATATGAAAACGCAGTTTCAAGCAATCCGATGCCGTGTTAATAAGACAGAAGATTACTTTCAACTTGAACATTTTCCCTATATAAATAAATGAACTAGAAGGCTTTCTGAATTCATCTTTCTGCCTGACAGAGTTTTTCTTTGCAAACACATTTAATGAGCGATTAATAGACTATATAAAACAGGAAATGTAGGAGGAGTTCTATGGGAGCTAAAAACGGTCAGGAATTCATTAGCCGTATTAATCAGTTAAAACCGGAAATATGGTTGGATGGACGTCAGTTGGAAGGGCCTCTATCCGAATGTCAAGAATTTAAGGGGATGTTAAAAACAAAAGCTGCCTTATACGACTATCAGACACTGCCCGAAAACAGTGCTGAAATGACATACCGTTCTCCCGTATCCCGAGAAAAAATAGGGATTTCATTTTTACAGCCGACAACAAAAGCGGACTTAACAAAGCGAAGAACGATGATTGACAAGTGGGCACGCCAGACTTGCGGACTGATGGGCAGAAGCCCGGACTATTTAAATACAGCACTTATGAGTTTTGCAAGCTCTGCATCATTTCTCGAGGGAAAGAAAAATTGCTTCCCTGAGAATATTCAATCTGCATATGAACGCGCAAGAGAACAAGACTTAACGTTTACTCACACCTTTATCACTCCCCAAGTCAACCGTGCACAATTCTATCTTGAATCTTCTAAAGAGCCGATTTCCGCGAAAATCGTGAAAACGACAAAAGAAGGACTCGTAATTAAAGGGGCGAAATTGCTTGCGACACAGGGCGGACTGACAGATGAAATTCTTGTGTTCAGTGCACCTAAGCTGCTTCCCGATCCAGATGAAGCCTTTGCATTCACACTGCCTTCAGATACAGAAGGAGTACGTTTCATTTGCAGAGAATCCTTTACCAACGGGGATTCCACCTTTGACTACCCCCTAAGCTCACGGTTTGAAGAGATGGACTCCATTGTCGTGTTCGATAACGCGCTCGTGCCATGGGATCGGGTATTTTTTTATCAAAACGCAGAAGCAGCCTCCCAATTTTTCTCTATAAGTTCGTTCCATCCATTCACGCTCCATCAAGTGATTACACGTCAAGTAGTCAAAACTGAATTCATGCTAAGTGTTGCGAAACTTCTGGTAGAAACCATCAATATAGGCGAGTACTCACACATTCAAGGTAAAGTTTCGGAAATTATCATTAGTTTAGAAACGTTAAAAGCGTTATTGGAGAAATCCGAGCATGATGCACACCCCGATCAATGGGGCTATATGAGGCCCAGTATAATCCCGCTTCAAGTAGCGAGTAACATCTATCCGGCAGTCTATCCGCGTTTCAGCGAAATCATTCAGTTAATAGGAGCCAGCGGAATGGTCACCATCCCTACAGAAAAAGCGTTCCAATCAGACATTCAACCGGACTTAGCCCAGTATTTGCAAAGCGCTACAAAATCGGCAGAAGATCGCGTAAAAATCTTCAGATTGGCATGGGATTTAACAATGAGTTCTTTCGGCACCCGGCAGACTCAATATGAGCGGTATTTTTTTGGAGATCCTATCCGCTTAGCCGGCCAATTGTACCGGTCCGTCTGTTCCAACAGTTCCTATTCAATAATTGAGTCATTGCTGGGTCCCTTAGATAACGGTCCTGAGTAATCACACATAGAATGCTCGATCTTCTTGAAGAAATGAGCCGAATCATTTTCAAAGATAATTTTCTCCATACAAAAACAGTCCACTCCGGTAAGGGAGTGGACTGTGAATAGTTGATGATTAACGCTTCGAGAACTGTGGTGCACGACGTGCGCCGCGAAGACCTGGCTTCTTACGTTCTTTCATACGTGGGTCACGTGTTAGAAGTCCTGCAGCTTTTAGAGCTGGACGGAAATCAGGGTCTACAGTAAGCAATGCACGAGCTACGCCGTGACGGATTGCGCCTGCTTGGCCAGTGTAGCCACCGCCATTAACGTTTACGTGAATGTCATAGCTTCCAAGTGTATCTGTTGTTACAAGTGGCTGCTTAATGATTTCGCGCAGTGTTTCGAATGGTACGTATTCTTCTGCATCACGTTTGTTGATGATGATTTTACCTTCACCAGGAACTAAACGTACACGAGCTGTTGAACTTTTACGTCGGCCAGTGCCGATATATTGTACTTGTGCCAAAAGTGTTTCCTCCTCTTAATTACCCGCGAAGCTCAAATGCTTCAGGTTTTTGTGCTGCATGAGTGTGCTCTGCTCCAGCGAAAACGTGAAGCTTTTTAGCTGTTTGACGACCAAGTGGACCTTTTGGAAGCATTCCCTTGATAGCTAGTTCAAGCATTTTCGTTGAGTAGTTTGTGCGCATTTCAAGCGCTGTACGAGACTTAAGGCTACCAGTGTAACCAGAGTGACGGTAATATTTCTTGTCTTTCAACTTGTTACCTGTAAGTTGAATTTTTTCAGCATTGATGATGATCACGTGGTCACCAGTATCAACGTTTGGTGTGAATGTCGGTTTATGTTTACCGCGAAGCAATGTAGCGACTTCTGAAGCAAGACGTCCAAGCGTTTGGCCTTCAGCGTCTACTAGGAGCCATTTCCGCTCTACTTCGTGGCCTTTAGCCATGAATGTTGTACGCATAGTTTCATATCCTCCTAAATGAATATCAGTCTGTTCCGTTTTCTCTATCCCTAAACACAAATAAACTTTCGGGGCTTTTTGTGGGGTTATTGAAATACCAAAGATTATCTTACCGGTTATCACCGAGAAAGTCAAGCGGTTTTCATAAAAACACCTGGAAAAGTTGCTTTACTCTCCGTACGTAACACTCATCAAATACAAACCGTGTGATGGCGCGGTTTTTCCAGCTCGTTTGCGATCTCGGGCTTCTAGAATTTCAGCAACTTCGCAAGGCTCATCCCAACCGATACCGACTGCATAAAGAACACCTGCAATCGTACGGACCATGTTATATAAAAAGCCATCCCCTTCGATGGTCAGAATGAGGTCATCGCCTATTTCTTCGATTTCAAGCATACGAATCGTCCGTACTTTGTTGGATGTTGCAGTTTGAGATGAACAAAAGCTGGTGAAGTCATGTGTACCCAGCAGATGCACTGCACCTTCCTGCATCCGCTTAAGATCCGGATTCCATTTTCCTAAATGAACCGAATAATTACGTTCAAATGGACTTTGGATGGGTTTCCTTGTCCAGCGGTATTGATACGTTTTTCCTTTTGCTGAATAACGAGCATGGAATTCTTCACTCACCGGATGTGCAGAAAGGATTCGTATATCCTTAGGCAATAATACGTTCAATGCCATTAGCCAGCTATCTTCTGTCAGATTAAGCGGCGTGTCAAAATGGATCACTTGTCCCCATGCATGCACCCCGGCATCGGTTCTCCCACTTGCTACACTATGAATTGAATCATCTTTATGCATCTTACGAAGTGCTTTGTCGATATCCGACTGCACGGTACGCATTTTAGGTTGGGATTGATAACCGAAAAATTGAGTACCGTCATACGCAACGGTAGCTTTAATACGCATTTAATGTGTCCTCCTCTACCCTCTGAAATACAGCATGATGGCTGAGAGTACGCCTAACAAAACAAGAACCATTGTGTCGCTCGTCCGCCACTGCAGCTTTCGGAACCGCGTCCGGCCTTCTCCGCCTCGATAACCGCGAACTTCCATCGCAACCGCTAGATCCTCAGCTCGTTTAAACGCACTGACAAACAATGGAACAAGTAAAGGAATCACAGCTTTCACACGTTGTTGAATACTTCCCGAACTAATATCCGACCCCCGTGCAAGTTGAGCTTTCAAGATTTTATCCGTTTCATCCATTAATGTAGGAATGAATCTCAAAGCGATTGACATCATCATAGCAAGCTCATGCACGGGGAGCTTAAATCGTTTTAACGGATTCAGCAGCGTTTCCACGCCATCCGTAATCGAAATAGGCGAAGTCGTCAATGTAAGTACAGTTGTCATCAGTACTAAAATCAAGAATCGCAGCGAAATGTAAATACCTTGTCGTAATCCTTCTTCATAAATCGTGATGAACTTCCAGTGGAAAAGGACAACCCCTTCACGCGTGAGAAACAAATGCATGAGCAGCGTAAAGACAACGAGAAATAGGATCGGTTTCAGTCCGCCTAACAAAAAAGGAATGCGGATTTTTGACAACAGAATAACGAATACTGTAAATCCAAGTAAAATCGCATAAGTCATTGTATTATTCGCAAGGAAGACTGCGAAGATGAACAAAAATATGAAAATAAGCTTGGATCTCGGATCTAGACGATGCGTAATGGAATTTCCGGCTAAGTAGCGGCCAAAAATCATCTTCTCCATCATTTCGGCTCACCCGCTTCTTTAGCAAGAGCTGCAATCATTTCAGCAAGCTTTTCTTCCGTAAGTGCAGGTTGTGGCAGCGGTTGATGGACCAATCGTTCGAAGTCCTTTTGGAATCGTGCTGAGCGAGGTAATTCCAAGCGGTACGCTGAAAGTTGCTCAGCATCCGTCAAGACCTCTTCAGGCGGCCCTGCAAGCACCGCACTGCCTTCATGCATCACAATGACATGCTCTGCATAGCGTGCAGCATCTTCCATGCTGTGGGTCACTAAAATCGTTGTCAGACCCTCTTCTTTATGGAACCTTTCAAAAAGCTCCATAATTTCACGGCGTCCTTGAGGATCGAGACCCGCGGTCGGTTCATCTAAAATGAGAACGGATGGTTTAAATGCAAGCACACCTGCAATCGCAACCCGCCTCATCTGACCGCCAGATAGTTCAAATGGTGATTTGTTCGCTATGTCAGCCGGCAATCCCAGCATTTCTATCAGTTCATGTGCACGTTTTCTAGCTTCGTCTTCAGGGATGCCAAAGTTCAACGGCCCGAACATAATATCTTTCTCAACCGTTTCCTCGAATAATTGATGCTCAGGAAACTGAAAAACAATCCCGACATTACGACGTACACTTCGCAGTGCCTTCCCTTTAGTTTCAGACGTAATGAGCGTGTCACCAATTCGTACCGAGCCTTCAGTTGGTTTTAATAACCCATTCAAATGCAAAAGTAATGTGGATTTACCTGAACCGGTATGACCAATTACCGCTGTATAAGACCCCGTTTTAATCGAAACATTAATATCATGCAGAGCTTTTTTCTCAAAAGGAGTATTCGGTGCATATGCAAAATTCACTTGCTGAAATGAGATGTCCATAACTCGTTCACCAACTCTTTTTCTGACATATGGTCGCCGGCTAACGGCAATCCTGCATTCCGCAGTAACTGCGAAAGACGAAGAGCAAATGGCAAATCAAGTCCATGCTCTTGAAGTTTACTTCCTTGTTCAAAAATAGAAGTGGGCGTTCCAGATGCAGCAAGCTTCCCCTGGTTCATGACGAAAACACGATCTGCCAGAAGGACCTCTTCCAAGTCATGTGTAATGGAAATGACAGTAAGGCCAGTAGTACGGCGCAACGAAGTGATCAGTTCAATAACTTCACTGCGGCCTTGGGGGTCCAGCATCGATGTCGCCTCGTCTAATATTAAAATTTTTGGATTCATCGCAAGAGCCCCTGCAATGGCAACACGCTGTTTTTGCCCGCCCGATAAATGATGGGGTTCATGACTGTGATAGGAAGACATCCCTACATCAGTGAGTGCCTGTTTTACACGTGTCTGCATTTCATCATAAGGAACACCATTGTTCTCTAAGGCAAATGCAACATCATCTTGCACCGTCGCACCGACAAACTGATTATCCGGATTTTGGAACACAACGCCAAGCTGTGAACGGACATCCCATAGATTATCCTCCGTCAATGGATCCAAAAAGACATTTACGGTTCCATTAGCAGGAAAGAGCAGCCCGATCATCAGCTTGGCAAGTGTCGATTTGCCTGAACCGTTATGTCCTACAATCGATACCCACTCTCCGTCACGGACCGTGAAGGAGACGTCTTGGACGGCTTGTACGAAAACATCTTCTTCTGTTTCATAAGCAAATGATACGCCGTCCAACGACAAAACTTCCTTCATACACGACCGCCTCTTTTCATGTGAACTTATGTATGGATAACAAGAAATCCTAGAAAGATTTCTTTAAATAAAAAAAGCGCGCATCTCATCCGAAGAATGCGCAGCAAAATGTTTCGATGCCGGGTGCTCAAGCCGTCATCGCGGATGAGATGCGTAGAGCTAGACCAATCAGAAACAATGTCTGTCGATCATAACACTCAGCTTTTCATATTGTCGTATAAATCATTATGTGGAAAGAGGGTGTGGCTGTCGCCAGTCACACCCTCAAGTTCCTTACACGAGTTCGATGACTACAACAGGCGCTCCGTCTCCACGGCGCGGTCCCATCTTCATGATTCGTGTGTATCCGCCCTGGCGTTCTGCATAGCGCGGTGCAACATCGTCAAACAATTTCTGAATGGCAAATGTCTTCGTTTCTTTACCTTCATCATCAGTGCCAAGAATTACTTCACGGCGGATGAATTCAGCTACCTGACGGCGTGCATGCAAGTCCCCACGCTTACCAAGTGTGATCATTTTTTCAACAACTGAACGAAGCTCTTTCGCACGTGCTTCCGTTGTTTGGATGCGTTCGTGGATGATTAGGTCTGTTGCCAGGTCCCGTAGCATCGCTTTACGCTGTGAACTTGTGCGTCCAAGTTTTCTGTAACCCATAGAAGATTCCCTCCTTCAATCTAATTCTGCTTTCAATCTTCAGAGCGTAATCCTAGATTCAACTCTTCCAACTTCAGCTTTACTTCTTCAAGTGACTTGCGGCCAAGATTTCGCACTTTCATCATTTCGTCCTCGGACTTGTTAGCAAGTTCCATAACGGTATTGATGCCTGCACGCTTCAAGCAGTTGTAAGAACGAACAGAAAGATCCAATTCTTCGATAGTCATCTCAAGAACTTTTTCTTTTTGGTCTTCTTCTTTTTCTACCATGATCTCTGCAGTTTGTGCTTCGTCTGTCATGCCTACAAAAATATTTAAATGTTCCGTAAGGATTTTAGCACCCAATGAAACAGATTCTTTAGGACCAATACTACCATCTGTCCAAACATCAAGTGTTAACTTATCAAAGTTTGTACTTTGACCAACCCGAGTATTTTCAACTTGGAAGTTTACACGAGATACAGGTGTGTAGATAGAATCGATTGGAATTACACCAATCGCAAGGTCATCACGTTTGTTTTGTACCGAAGGAGCATAGCCTCTTCCTCGTACTGCATACATGCGCATACGGAGGTGACCGTTTTTCCCAAGTGTTGCAATATGAAGATTCGGATTCAATACTTCAACATCACTATCATGAGTAATGTCAGCAGCAGTGATCTTACCTTCGCCCTTAACATCTATTTCAATAACTTTCTCATCATCAGAATAGATTTTAAGTGCTAATTGTTTCACGTTTAGAATAATAGTCGCTACGTCTTCTACGACACCCTCGACTGTTGAGAACTCATGAAGAACGCCATCGATTTGAATCGATGTTACGGCAGCTCCAGGCAGAGAAGACAACAAGACGCGGCGTAATGAATTCCCTAAAGTATTTCCATACCCTCGTTCCAATGGTTCGATAACAAACTTACCAAACATGGAATCATCAGCAACCATAACGGTTTCAATCTTCGGTTTCTCAATCTCGATCATTCATTTACCCTCCTTCAAAACGTCTGTGTGGGTCGTTCCTTATTGAAATCGATTTTTATAGACAGCAAAATGCAATCGCACAATTCATTCTTACCAAAAATTGTGTTTCTCAATCAATTGGAATAGAAACCATTAAACACGACGACGTTTTGGAGGACGGCATCCGTTGTGCGGAACAGGCGTTACGTCACGGATTGCTGTGACCTCAAGACCAGCAGCTTGCAGTGAACGAATCGCAGCTTCACGACCAGCACCAGGACCTTTAACAGTAACTTCCAAAGTTTTAAGACCGTGTTCCATTGAAGACTTTGCAGCTGTTTCTGCAGCCATTTGAGCCGCAAAAGGAGTCGATTTACGTGATCCGCGGAAACCAAGTGCACCAGCACTAGACCATGAAAGTGCGTTTCCGTGAGTGTCAGTAATCGTTACGATTGTATTGTTGAACGTCGAGCGGATATGTGCAATACCGGATTCAATATTCTTTTTTACACGACGTTTACGAGTTTGTTGTTTACGTGCCATGTTCGAAAATACCTCCTTTACCTATTATTTCTTTTTGTTTGCAACAGTCCGCTTAGGACCTTTACGTGTACGTGCATTGTTTTTTGTGTTTTGTCCGCGTACGGGCAATCCACGACGGTGACGGATTCCACGGAAGCTTCCGATTTCCATCAAACGTTTGATGTTAAGAGAAGTTTCACGGCGAAGATCCCCTTCTACTTTCAATGCATCTAGTTGTTCACGGATTTTGTCGAGTTCCGCATCAGTTAAATCACGAACGCGTGTCTCTTCTGAAACGTCAGCTGCAGCAAGAACTTTCTGTGCTGTCGTTTTCCCAATTCCGTAGATGTAAGTCAATGAAATTACAACGCGCTTATCGCGCGGTACGTCTACACCAGCAATACGTGCCATATAGGTTGCGCACCTCCTTTATATTATCCTTGACGCTGTTTGTGCTTTGGATTTTCACAGATTACCATTACTCGGCCGCGTCTGCGAATAACTTTGCATTTTTCGCAGATCGGTTTTACAGATGGTCTTACTTTCATCTTACCCAACCTCCTTCATTAGTCCGGAGTTGCAAAATTTTATTTGAAACGGTATGTGATGCGACCACGTGTTAAGTCATAAGGCGACAATTCGATTGTCACTTTATCACCAGGCAAAATGCGGATGAAGTGCATACGGATTTTACCGGATACATGTGCAAGCACAGTATGTCCGTTTTCCAATTCCACTTTGAACATCGCATTCGGCAACGTATCTATTACAGTACCTTCAATTTCGATTACGTCATCTTTCGCCATCAGCTCAGTCTCCCTTCTATATCCTATAAAGGCCCTCACCTTCCGAGCGGCATCAGTCGCTTTACAAGCTCCTTCAACATATGTCCGGTATGCGCGAGTGATGTTCGAAAAGACGCAAATCACAATTCATGCCAGTTTGCCGGTCCCGAAATGTTGTTTGGAACTTCAAATCGGATCAAACATCACCGACAGTGCGCTTCTGATTTGACTGTCCTAAGACAACAAACCCACTCACAACAACACATTATACTCCGAAGAGCCATAAAATGCATGCATGAAGTACCGAGCGTTTACCTGCCGACTGTTACCAATTTCCACTTAGCATCAACTGCTTTTGCAGCTCAATCTAATCAATTGCTCCTTCCGTACAGCAGAACGCTGCCGGACGTGATGCCCTGACGTCTGCATGCTTCGGAAAGGCTTAGTGAACCTGAGTTGTTAACACAGCATCCACGTCGTGAAATACGTCATTAATGTCTTGTTGACCATCAATGTTTGTCAGCACGCCTTTTCCATCGTAAAACGACAGCAGCGGTGCAGATTGTTTCATATTTACTTCCAGACGGTTTGTAACAGTTTCCGGATTGTCATCAGCTCTTTGATAGAGTTCGCCTCCGTCTTTATCACATACGCCTTCAACCTTTGGCGGGTTGAATTCGAGGTGGTAAGACGTTCCGCAAACTTTACAGATCCGGCGACCCGTCAGCCGAGCAACAAGGAGTTCTTTGTCTACCTGGATATTGAGTGCATGTTCGATTTTCCTAGACATTCCTTCGAGTATGCCGTCAAGCGCTTCCGCTTGAGGAACAGTACGCGGGAAACCATCTAATAGAAAACCGTTATCACAGTCAGGTTTGCGAAGACGCTCACTGACAATACCGATCGTAACTTCATCAGGGACAAGTGCGCCCTGATCCATATACGATTTAGCTTTGACTCCAAGTTCCGTGCCTTCTTGAATCGCAGCACGGAACATATCGCCTGTAGAAATATGAGGGATTCCGTACTTTTCGACAATTTTGTCGGCCTGAGTTCCTTTACCGGCACCAGGCAGACCCATTAATACGATGTTCATACGCCTTGCCCTCCATCGATATTCAAGTGGAGAAAGTCTTCACTTAAATTTATTTCATAAATCCTTTGTAGTGACGCTTAACCAATTGTGATTCAAGCTGCTTCATCGTTTCAAGGGCAACCCCAACAACGATTAGCAAGCTGGTACCACCGATTTGAGCGGACTGCGGCAGATTTGCAATTTCAATAATAATAATCGGCAGAACTGCGACGGCAGCAAGGAATATCGATCCAACAAATGTGAGTCGATAAAGCGTGCTTGTCAAATAGTCCTGTGTATTCTGACCAGGACGAATCCCAGGGATATAAGCCCCTTGTTTCTTCAAGTTATCTGCAACATTCTCAGGATTAACCTGAACAAATGCATAGAAGTACGTGAAGGCAACGATCAGACCGATATACAGTGCCATGCCGGCTGGATGCGAGTAGTTGAGCACTCGTGTAACAGCAGCAACAGTACTGTTGTCACTGAAGAACGTGCCAAGTAATTGCGGCGTCGTAAAGAACGCAACCGCAAAAATGACTGGGATAACCCCTGCAGCGTTCAGTTTCAATGGGAGGTGCGTTTGTTGTCCGGCAGAAGTCTGCCCGCGACCCGTCACCCGTTTTGCATATTGAATCGGAATTTTACGCAATGCTTCCTGGAAGTAAATCACGCCAACTGTAATTGCAATAACTGCAACCAGTAACAGAGCCATCAGTGCAATACGGATGAACAAGGCATCCCCTGCATCTTGGATCTGTGATACATACAATTGGTTGACTGCATTTGGAATAGCAGCAACGATTCCGGCGAAGATAATGATTGAAATACCATTACCGACACCTTTCGCTGTAATCTGCTCACCCAGCCAAAGAAGAAAAGCGGTACCTGCTGTTAACACAAGAGCGATGACAATATACGTCGAAACTCCATTATCTTCAACAAGTTTTCCTTGGAACATTTGGTTAAATCCAAATGACATTGCGATCGCTTGGATAAACGCAAGAATCATGGTGAAGTAGCGAGTGAATTGTGCAAGCTTCCGTCTTCCGACATCCCCTTGTTTTGCCCACTCTGAAAACTTCGGCACAACGTCCATCTGCAAAAGTTGCACGATGATTGACGCTGTGATGTAAGGCATGATTCCCATGGCGAAGATTGAGAACTTAGAAAGTGCTCCTCCACCAAAAATGTTCAAAAATCCAATGAATTGATTGTCCGATTGCTGGAGCGCAGTCGCATCCACGTTCGGTACCGTTATAAACGTTCCGAGACGGAATACGATGAGCAATAGCAGTGTGAAAATTATTTTAGACCGTATCTCTTTTACTCGCATGAAGTTTGAGATTGTCTGAAACATTAAACCACCTCGACTTGCCCGCCCGCTTTCTCGATCGCTTCTTTAGCAGAAGCAGAGAATTTATGAGCTCTGACAGTAATCTTCTTCTCAAGAGTCCCATTACCAAGAATCTTAATACCGGATTTTTCATTGCTCACGATTCCTGTTTCAATCAACAATTCTGGTGTTACTTCTGTGCCTTCATCAAAACGATTTAACGTTTCAAGGTTTACGATGGCATATTCTTTACGATTAATGTTCGTAAATCCGCGCTTAGGTAGACGTTGGAATAGTGGAAGTTGTCCACCTTCAAATCCAAGACGTACACCGCCGCCTGAACGTGAGTTTTGACCATTGTGACCTCTACCAGACGTTTTACCTGATCCAGATCCCATACCGCGACCAACACGTTTGCGTTCTTTACGAGCACCTTCTGCAGGTTTCATTTCGTGTAATTTCATCTTTCGGCACCTCCTTATTCAAGAATAACTAATTATTGTTCGTTTACAGTAACCAAATGGCTGACTTTGTTGATCATGCCGCGAATAGCGACATTATCTTGGTGCTCAACCGTTTGGTTCATTTTGCGAAGCCCAAGAGCTTCAACTGTTTTACGTTGTGCTGGCTTAGCGCCAATCACGCTTTTAGTAAGGGTGATCTCAAGTTTATTTGCCATTGTGTTTCCCCCCTTAACCTAACAGTTCTTCTACGGATTTACCACGTAGCTGTGCTACATCTTCAGCACGCTTCAAATTCGTCAATCCCTGGATTGTAGCACGAACCATGTTGATTGGTGTGTTAGAACCTAGTGATTTAGAAAGGATATCCGTGATTCCTGCAAGTTCAAGTACCGCACGGACTGGTCCGCCGGCGATAACTCCTGTACCTGGTGCAGCCGGTTTGATAAGAATCTGACCTGCACCGAAGCGTCCGATGATCTGGTGTGGCGTTGTGCCTTTGACCATAGGTACTTCGATAAGGTTTTTCTTCGCATCTTCGATTGCTTTACGGATTGCATCTGGAACTTCTTGTGCTTTTCCAGTACCGAAACCAACACGGCCGTTTTTATCACCAACAACGACTAGAGCAGTAAAACGGAAACGACGTCCGCCTTTTACAACTTTAGCTACGCGGTTGATGGTAACTACGCGCTCTTCGAATTCACTTTTGTTTTGTTCATTACGACGCATGGAATATGTCCCTCCTTCTTAATTAAAATTCAAGTCCATTTTCACGTGCAGCGTCAGCTAGTGCTTTGACGCGGCCGTGATACAAATAGCCTCCGCGGTCGAATACGACAACTTTGACATTCTTTTCTGCACCTTTTTTCGCAATCATCTCGCCCACTTTAACAGCAGCGTCTGCATTAGAAGAAGAATCCGTTGAGAATTCTTTATCCATTGTAGATGCGCTAGCAAGTGTTACACCGTTTGCATCATCAATAAGTTGTGCATAGATGTGTTTGTTTGAACGGTATACGTTCAAGCGAGGACGCTCAGCAGTACCGTTGATCTTTGTACGGACACGTGCATGCCGCTTTCTGCGGGTAGCATTCTTATCTTGTTTTGTGATCACTCGAGGTCACTCCTTCCGGATGCCTATGCGGCATTATTTACCTGTTTTACCTTCTTTGCGTCGAACAACTTCGCCTTCGTACTTAATACCTTTACCTTTATACGGCTCTGGCGGGCGTACTTTGCGGATGTTAGAAGCAAGAGCACCAACACGTTCTTTGTTAGTACCGCGAACGATAATTTTTGTGTTAGCAGGCACTTCAACTTCAATGCCCTCTTCCGGTGTGAATTCAACCGGCTGTGAATAACCGACGTTCAATACAAGTTTCTTACCTTGCATTTGAGCACGATATCCAACACCAACTAGTTCAAGCGCTCGCTCGAAACCAGCTGATACACCAGTGATCATGTTCGCTAAAAGCGAACGTGTCGTACCGTGCATCGAACGGTGTTCTTTCGATTCAGATGGACGTGTCAATGTGATCACGTTACCTTCTTGTTCGATCTTTATGTCTTTAATAAATGTATTTGTAAGTTCGCCTTTCGGTCCTTTAACAGTAACGAAGTTATTCTCATCGATTGTAACTGTTACGTTTTCAGGCACCTCAATTGGACGTTTACCAATTCGGGACATTTGTTTGCACCTCCATTCAATTGTTACAGATTACCAAACGTAAGCGACGACTTCTCCGCCAACTTGTTTAGCACGAGCTTCTTTATCAGTCAAAACACCATTAGATGTTGAAACAAGGGCGATACCTAGTCCGTTCAACACTCTTGGCACTTCTGTTGATTTAGCATATACACGAAGACCAGGCTTAGAAATACGCTTGAGTCCAGTGATTACGCGTTCTTCGTTTTTACCATATTTGAGGAAAATGCGGATGATGCCTTGTTTGCTGTCTTCCACATATTCTACGTCGCGGACGAAACCTTCACGTTTGAGGATTTCTGCGATTTCTTTTTTAAGGTTTGAAGCAGGTACTTCAAGCTTCTCGTGACGCACCATGTTGGCGTTACGGATGCGAGTAAGCATATCTGCGATCGGATCACTCATTGTCATTACATTAACCTCCTTCCCAAAATAGGGTTTACCAGCTTGCTTTTTTAACGCCAGGAATTTGTCCTTTGTATGCGAGTTCGCGGAAACAAATACGGCAAAGTTTAAACTTCCGATATACTGAGTGCGGACGCCCACAGCGCTCACAACGTGTATATTCTTGAACCTGGAACTTTGGCGTACGTTTCTGTTTTGCGATCATTGATTTTTTAGCCACGTTTTACGCCTCCCTTATGTTTACTTTTGGAACGGCATGCCGCACTGCGCTAGCAACTCACGAGCTTCCTCGTCTGAGTTGGCAGTCGTAACGATGACGATATCCATTCCGCGTACTTTAGACACTTTATCGAAGTCAATTTCCGGGAAAATAAGTTGCTCTTTCACACCAAGTGTGTAGTTTCCGCGTCCGTCGAATGATTTATTCGATACGCCACGGAAGTCACGAACACGTGGAAGTGATACAGCGATCAATTTGTCCAGGAACTCATACATGCGTTCTCCACGTAGAGTAACTTTTGTTCCGATAGGCATTCCTTCACGAAGACGGAATCCAGCGATAGATTTCTTCGCTTTAGTCACGACTGGTTTTTGACCTGAAATAATTGTCAAGTCTTCAACAGCAGCATCAAGTGCTTTTGTGTTTTGAACCGCGTCGCCAACACCCATGTTGATAACGATCTTATCAACTTTCGGTACTTGCATTACAGATGTATAGTTGAACTTGCTCATTAGAGCAGGAGTAATTTCTTTTTGATATTTATCCTTTAATCGGCTCATTCAGAAGAACCTCCCTTCTTAGAGAGTTATTTTTTGAGTTCTTTTTTGCTAATTTCATCGATAACTTCGCCAGACTTTTTCGCAACACGGGACTTAATACGGAATGTCTTATCGCCCTCGGTTTTTTCTTCGAACTTGTAACCGATACGTGTTGGTTCGCCAGACTTAGGATCAACAAACATTACGTTAGAAACGTGAATTGCAGCTTCAAGGCTTACAATACCACCTTGCGGATTCGCTTGGTTAGGCTTTGTATGCTTTTTGACGATGTTCACGCCTTCAACGAGGATTCGTTCTTTGTTCGGGAATACTGAAAGGATGACACCTGTCTTTCCTTTGTCTTTCCCAGAGATAACTTTTACTTTATCGCCTTTTTTAATGTGCATTCTGTTGCACCTCCTTGATTGGCACTGCTCTGTAATTAAAGTACTTCTGGAGCAAGAGAAATGATTTTCATGAAGTTGCTGTCGCGTAATTCGCGTGCAACTGGTCCGAAAATACGTGTTCCACGAGGGCTTTTGTCGTCTTTAATGATGACACAAGCATTCTCGTCGAATGAGATATAAGATCCGTCTTTACGACGCATACCGCTCTTAGTACGAACGATAACCGCTTTAACGACTTCACCCTTCTTAACAACGCCACCTGGTGTTGCTTTCTTAACTGTAACAACGACTACGTCGCCGATGTTTGCAATTTTACGGCCTGAACCGCCAAGAACTTTAATTGTAAGCACTTCACGTGCGCCAGAGTTATCTGCGACTTTCATGCGGGATTCCTGTTGAATCAATTTGGTTACCTCCCCTCGGATACTGTGTTCCGAACGTTATTAGATGATGACCGCTTTTTCGACTACTTCAAGAAGGCGGAAACGCTTTGTAGCTGACAACGGACGAGTTTCCATGATACGGACTACATCGCCAATCTTAGCTTCGTTCATTTCATCATGTGCTTTATATTTCTTAGAATACTTTACACGCTTGCCATACAAAGAATGCTTTTTGTGTGTTTCTACCATTACCGTTACCGTTTTGTCCATTTTGTCGGATACAACACGGCCTGTGTATACTTTGCGTTGGTTACGCTCAGTCATGGGTGCAACCTCCTTCATCAGTTATTTGCACTGATTTCTCTTTGACGTATTACTGTCTTCATGCGCGCAATCGATTTGCGTACTTCACGGATGCGTGCAGTGTTTTCTAATTGTCCTGTCGCTAACTGGAAGCGAAGGTTGAAAAGCTCTTCTTTCAGTGATTTCACTTTTTGCTCGATCTCTGCAGTTGTCAAGTCACGGATTTCATTAGCTTTCATTAGATTCACCACCAATTTCTTCACGTTTTACAAACTTACACTTAACAGGAAGTTTGTGTTGTGCAAGGCGGAGTGCTTCACGAGCGACCTCTTCAGAGACGCCTGCGATTTCAAACATAACTCGGCCAGGTTTTACTACTGCTACCCATCCCTCAACAGCACCTTTACCAGAACCCATTCGAACTTCGAGAGGCTTCTTAGTATACGATTTGTGTGGGAAAATATTGATCCAAACTTTACCGCCACGTTTCATGTAACGTGTCATTGCAATACGTGCTGATTCGATTTGACGATTCGTAATCCATGCAGCCTCAAGAGACTGAAGGCCGAACTCACCGAATTGAACCGTTGCGCCGCCTTTTGTCTGTCCGCGCATTTTGCCGCGGAATACACGACGATGTTTTACTCGCTTTGGTACTAACATGATTAGTTGCCTCCTTCCCCAGAGTTCTTCTTCACTGGAAGGACTTCTCCACGATAGATCCATACTTTAACTCCAAGTTTACCGTATGTTGTATCGGCTTCAGCATGTGCATAATCGATATCTGCACGAAGTGTATGAAGTGGAACAGTTCCTTCGCTGTAATGTTCTGCACGTGCGATGTCGGCTCCACCAAGACGTCCGGATACTTGAGTTTTGATACCCTTTGCTCCAGAACGGATTGTGCGTTGGATAGCCTGTTTTTGTGCACGGCGGAATGAAACGCGGCTTTCTAGTTGACGTGCGATTGATTCTGCAACCAATTTCGCGTCAAGATCAGCACGCTTAATTTCAACGATGTTAATGTGTACACGCTTGCCAGAGATTTCGTTTAATGATTTACGAAGTGCTTCGACTTCAGTACCACCTTTACCGATAACCATACCAGGCTTAGCAGTGTGAATTGTAATGTTTACTTTTTTCGCAGCGCGTTCGATTTCTACTTTAGAAACTGAAGCATCTGCTAGACGTGTTTCGATATATTTGCGGATTTTAAGGTCTTCGTGCAAGAGAGTCGCATAGTCTTTTTCTGCATACCATTTCGAATCCCAGTCACGAATTATACCGACCCGCAGACCGTTAGGATGTATTTTTTGACCCACGAATTATCCCTCCTTCTTTTCAGATACCACTACAGTGATGTGGCTTGTGCGTTTGTTGATTGCGCTCGCACGGCCTTGTGCACGTGGACGGAAACGTTTCATAGTAGGACCTTCATCAACGAATACTTCGCTAACAATTAGGTTCTCTAGATCCATTTCGTAGTTGTGCTCAGCGTTTGCGATAGCTGAATTCAATACTTTTTCTACGACTGGTGATGCCGCTTTCGGCGTCAAACGTAGAATCGCTACAGCTTCACCGATTTTCTTGCCCCGGATAAGATCAACGACTAATCGGACTTTACGAGGAGCAATACGGACTGTTTGCGCAGATGCTTTAGCTTGTTGCATCAGAAATTCCTCCTCTCAATTAGCGTTTCGTTTTCTTATCATCGGCACCGTGGCCTCTGTAAGTACGGGTAGGTGCGAACTCACCTAGTTTGTGGCCGACCATGTCTTCAGTGATGTAGACAGGTACGTGTTTGCGTCCGTCGTATACAGCGATTGTCAATCCGATGAAGGATGGGAATACTGTAGAGCGGCGTGACCAAGTCTTAATGACTTGTTTCTTTTGTGCATCTTTTTGAGCATCAACCTTTTTAAGCAAATGATCATCTGCGAAAGGTCCTTTTTTCAAGCTGCGGCCCATTTCGTTACCTCCCTTTGTGTTCGTACTACGGCCCAATCATTGAACCGCAGTGCAATCACATTATTTTTTGCGACGACGAACGATAAGTTTGTCGGATTTGTTTCTCTTAGAACGAGTTTTGTAACCAAGAGTTGGCTTGCCCCAAGGTGTAACTGGGCTTGGACGACCGATTGGAGTACGTCCTTCACCACCACCGTGTGGGTGATCGTTCGGGTTCATGACAGATCCACGTACAGTTGGGCGTTTACCCATCCAGCGTGAACGTCCTGCTTTACCGATGTTGATGAGTTCGTGCTGCTCGTTACCAACTTGACCGATTGTAGCGCGGCAAACTGACAAGATCATGCGAACTTCACCAGATTGCAAACGGATGATGACATACTTGCCTTCACGACCAAGCAATTGTGCAGATGTACCAGCTGAACGGACTAATTGTCCGCCTTTACCAGGCTTCATCTCGATGTTGTGGATTGTAGAACCCATTGGGATGTTTTCAAGTGGAAGTGCGTTCCCTACGCGGATATCCGCTTCAGGTCCTGACATAATTGTCATTCCAACTGTCAATCCTTTAGGAGCTAGGATGTAACGTTTTTCTCCATCAGCATAGTTAATCAATGCGATGTTAGCAGAACGGTTTGGATCGTATTCGATCGTAGCAACGCGTCCTGGTATGCCATCTTTCCGACGTTGGAAGTCGATGACACGGTATTGGCGCTTGTGACCGCCACCTTGGTGACGAACTGTAATCCTACCTTGGTTGTTACGGCCGCCTTTACGTTTGACTGGCTGAAGCAAAGATTTTTCTGGTTTGCTAGCAGTGATTTCCGCGAAATCAGAAGTCGTCATGTTACGGCGTCCGTTGGAGGTAGGTTTGTATTTCTTAATCGCCATTTGTGTTCCCTCCTTCGTTTATTGTAATTAGATCTCGAATAATTCGATATCTTTAGAATCAGCTGTTAATGTAACAATCGCTTTACGGCGCTTGTTAGTATAACCAGCATGTTTACCCATGCGCTTGAATTTACCTTTGTAGTTCTGGACGTTCACTTTTTCCACTGTTACTCCGAAGATTTCTTCGACAGCTTGTTTGATGTGCGTTTTGTTAGCACGAGTGTCGACTTCGAAAGTGTACTTGTTGAATTCCATTGCTTCAGAAGATCGCTCGGTAATGACCGGACGCTTCAATACATCACGTGCTTCCATTAACCAAGCACCTCCTCGATTTTTTTGACAGCATCTTTAGTTAAGATTAGCTGATCGTGACCAACTAAATCTAAAACGTTAATACCGTTAGCTGTAACTACGCTGATGCCAGGGATGTTACGAGCAGACAAAGCTACTGTTTCATCAAGGTCAGCTGTTACGAATAATGCTTTTTTGCTGATTGACAAGTCTTTCAGCACTTTTGTGAATTCTTTTGTCTTTGGTGCATCGAAAGCTAACGCTTCTAATACGACCATTTCTTCGTCACGTACTTTTGAAGACAAAGCAGAACGAAGTGCAAGACGACGGACTTTCTTCGGCATCTTGTAGCTATAGCTACGAGGTGTTGGTCCGAATACGATACCGCCTCCACGCCATTGTGGAGATCTGATTGAGCCCTGACGAGCACGACCTGTTCCTTTTTGGCGCCATGGTTTGCGACCACCGCCAGCTACTTCAGCGCGTGTTTTTACTTTATGGTTCCCTTGACGCAATGACGCGCGTTGTTGAACCAATGCTTCGAATAGGACTGCTTCATTCGGCTCAATTCCGAATACAAGTTCACTCAATTCGATTTCGCCTGCTGCAGATCCTGTTTGATTCACTACGGATACTTTTGGCATTAGTGTTTCCTCCTTCCTTCGTTAATTAGTTCCCTTTAATCGCGCTTTTCACTACTACTAGTGATTTGCGTGATCCTGGAACGTTACCTTTTACTAGCAACAAGTTGCGCTCTGTGTCAACTCGTACAACTTCAAGGTTTTGGATTGTAACTGTTTTGCCACCCATACGGCCTGGCATTTTTTTACCTTTGAATACACGTTGAGCATCAACCGAACCGATTGAACCTGTTGAACGGTGGTGTCGAGATCCGTGGCTCATTGGTCCACGTGAGAAACCGTGGCGCTTAATTACACCTTGGAAACCTTTACCTTTTGATACTCCTGTGATATCGATGATTTCGCCTTCTGCGAATGTATCGACTTTGACTTCCTGACCAACTTCGTACCCAGCTACGTCGACTCCGCGGAATTCGCGAATGAAGCGCTTAGGTGTTGTTTCAGCTTTCGCAGTATGTCCCATTTCTGGTTTGTTTGAAAGCTTTTCACGTTTGTCTTCGAATCCAAGCTGAATTGCTTCATAGCCGTCTGTTTCGATTGTCTTCTTTTGAAGAACCACGTTTGGAGCAGCCGCAATTACAGTTACAGGGATTAGATCGCCGTTTTCAGCAAAAATTTGCGTCATACCGACTTTTCTTCCTAAGATTCCTTTGGTCATTTGTCACACCTCCTGGTTAATTTGTTTTTAGTTTTATAGTTTGCCATTAAAGTTTGATTTCAATGTCAACGCCTGATGGTAAGTCAAGCTTCATCAATGCATCAACAGTTTGTGGTGTCGGATTGACGATATCGATCAGACGCTTGTGAGTACGCATTTCGAATTGCTCACGTGAGTCCTTGTATTTGTGGACCGCACGAAGAATTGTGTACACCGAACGTTCTGTCGGCAATGGAATCGGACCTGAGACACTAGCTCCGGAACGCTTTGCAGTTTCAACAATCTTTTCAGCTGACTGATCAAGTACTCGGTGATCATAAGCTTTCAAACGGATACGAATCTTTTGTTTTGCCATTATTTTCCCTCCCTCTCGCCTATTTTCTAGACATTCTCCACGAAAATTTTCCCACACACATGCCATGGCAAAGCGGCCGGGTGTGTCGGTAACCTCTCGCTTCATCGCAGTCAAAGACCAACACTAAACATTATACACATAAAAAAAGAATGTCGCAATAGGTTTAGCGATATTCTTTAACAACTTTTATAGTATAGAACGAAATGGAGATAGATGCAACTAATTTGTTGTGAATGTTTGCAAGTAATTTGGATTATTTTTGAGTGATGTTTCAGGAATTAGATACAGGAATAAAAGAATTTAATATAGATAATCAGTTTTCGTGCCCTTTATATTTTAGTGATGCGTTGTTTTACTGGGTGTATTTTTATCGGCGGATTGCACTTTTTGTAATTTAGTTTGAACCAGGTTCTATTGTACTGGAATGTTTTTTGTGGGGTTTATGATCGGTTGTGTTGAGATTATGAGCAAATTGTAGAGTCGGAGCATCAATCTTTGCCTATCGGGGATGATTATTAGTGAATATCATTCCCCCTGCAGTAAATGGCTTTGTGAAACAAAGCAGACAAATTAATCTTGGTATTGATTGTTGAAGTAGAATTGGGCGGACTTTGCAGCAGCGGCAGAGATGGGAGCAAGGTTAGTAGTTGGTTCATACAATTACGAAAGGTTTCTGGGGGTTTATGATCTTTTCTACACGTTTATGAGCGGTTCTCTAGGTTTATGATCACTTTCACACGTTTATGAGCGGTTCTCAACCTTTATGATCACTTCCACACTTTTATGAGCGGTTCTCAGAAATCAAAATCACTTTCACGCGCTTTACGATCATCCCTAACGAGTAACTAGTAATTCACAGGATACTTGGCCAGCCTGACAATTAAAAGACATAAAAAAACCCGCCACAAGGGCGGGTTTAAAAGTATTACTTAATGATTGTGGCTACAACGCCAGCTCCAACTGTACGTCCACCTTCACGGATTGAGAATTTAGTACCTTCTTCAATCGCGATTGGAGAGATCAGTTCGATAGTCATTTCAACGTTATCGCCAGGCATAACCATTTCTACGCCTTCTGGAAGAGAGATGATTCCAGTTACGTCAGTTGTACGGAAGTAGAACTGTGGGCGGTAGTTTGAGAAGAATGGAGTGTGACGTCCACCCTCTTCTTTTGATAGAACATAAACTTCAGATTTGAAGTTTGTGTGCGGTGTGATAGTACCCGGCTTAGCAAGTACTTGTCCACGCTCGATGTCTTCACGTGCTACACCACGAAGCAATGCTCCGATGTTGTCGCCAGCTTCTGCATAGTCAAGAAGCTTACGGAACATTTCTACACCTGTTACAGTTGTAGCTTTAGGCTCTTCAGTCAAACCAATGATGTCAACAGTATCGCCTACTTTAACTACTCCACGCTCAACGCGTCCAGTAGCAACTGTACCACGTCCTGTGATTGAGAATACGTCCTCAACAGGCATCATGAATGGCTTGTCAGTGTCGCGCTCTGGAGTTGGGATGTAGCTATCAACTGCGTCCATAAGCTCAACAATTTTTTCTTCCCATGCTTCTTCGCCTTCAAGTGCTTTAAGTGCTGAACCTTTGATAACAGGAATGTCATCGCCAGGGAAGTCGTATTCAGAAAGAAGATCACGAATTTCCATTTCAACAAGCTCAAGAAGCTCTTCGTCGTCTACCATGTCACATTTGTTCATGAAGACTACTAGGTAAGGTACACCAACTTGACGTGAAAGAAGGATGTGCTCACGAGTTTGTGGCATTGGGCCGTCAGCTGCAGAAACAACAAGGATTCCGCCGTCCATTTGAGCAGCGCCTGTGATCATGTTTTTAACATAGTCGGCGTGTCCTGGGCAGTCTACGTGTGCGTAGTGACGAGTTGCTGTTTCATATTCAACGTGTGAAGTATTGATTGTGATACCGCGTTCTTTTTCTTCTGGTGCGTTATCAACGTCAGCGTATGAACGTGCTTCACCGCCGCCTTTTTTTGCAAGTACTGTTGCGATTGCAGCAGTTAAAGTTGTTTTACCGTGGTCAACGTGACCAATTGTTCCAACGTTTGCGTGTGTTTTGGACCGATCGAATTTTTCTTTAGCCATTTTGGAGTTCCTCCTCTAAATTGAGTATGATTTTAGTTTTATAGATACGGAACGAAGGCCGCGCGACCTCCAATTCCATAGCTTACAAGGTAGTTATACTTGATTTAAAGCCCAATTTCAATTATTGGCCTTTATTTTTCTTAATGACTTCTTCAGCAACTGATTTCGGCACTTCTTCGTAGTGGTCGAAAGTCATTGAGAAGACGCCGCGTCCTTGTGTGTTCGAACGGAGAGATGTCGCATAACCGAACATTTCTGCCAAAGGAACCATAGCACGAACGACTTGTGCATTACCGCGTGCGTCCATTCCTTCTACACGACCGCGACGAGAAGTGATGTCACCCATAATATCTCCCATGTATTCATCTGGGATGATGACTTCAACTTTCATTGTTGGCTCGAGAAGAACTGGGTCACATTTAGATACTGCATTTTTCAAAGCCATAGATGCTGCGATTTTGAAGGCCATTTCGTTTGAGTCAACATCATGGTAAGAACCGTCGAATAGACGAGCCTTAATGTCGATCAAAGGATAACCTGCAAGAACACCGTTATTAAGGGAGTCACGCACACCCGCTTCGATTGCTGGAATGTATTCACGAGGAACTACACCACCAACGATGTTGTTCTTGAATTCAAATCCTGCACCCTCTTCGTTTGGTTCGAATTCGATCCAAACGTGTCCGAATTGTCCACGTCCACCAGACTGACGTACGAATTTACCTTCGACTTCAGCGCCTTTGCGGAACGTTTCACGATACGATACTTGAGGAGCACCAACGTTTGCTTCCACTTTGAATTCACGGCGCAGACGGTCAACGATGATATCCAAGTGGAGCTCACCCATACCTGCGATAATGACTTCACCAGTTTCCTGGTCAGTGTGTGCACGGAACGTTGGATCTTCTTCTTGAAGTTTACCTAGAGCTTGTCCCATTTTGTCTTGGTCAGCCTTTGTTTTCGGCTCGATCGCAACAGAGATAACCGGCTCAGGGAATTCCATAGATTCAAGAATGATCATAGCTTTGTCGTCACAAAGCGTATCGCCAGTTCCTGTATCTTTGAGTCCAACAGCAGCAGCAATTTCTCCTGCGTGAACTTCGGAAATTTCTTCACGGTGGTTAGCGTGCATTTGCAGGATACGACCTACACGCTCACGCTTGTCTTTAGAAGAGTTCTTGATATAAGAACCCGACTGCAAGACACCTGAGTAAACACGGAAGAATGTAAGTTTACCGACGTAAGGGTCAGTCATAACTTTGAACGCAAGTGCTGAGAATGGTGCTTCATCGCTAGCTTTACGCTCTTCTTCTTGTTCAGTTTCAGGGTTGATCCCCATCATTGGCGGTAGATCAGTTGGAGCTGGCAAGTAGTCGATGACAGCATCTAGTACAAGTTGAACTCCTTTGTTTTTGAAAGCAGTACCACAAACAACTGGGTAGAATTCTACAGCCAATGTTGCTTTACGGATTGCATTTTTAAGTTCTTCGACTGAGAGTTCTTCTCCGCCAAGGTATTTTTCCATGAGAACTTCATCGAAATCTACAATAGCTTCAACCAAACGCTCGCGAGCTTTTTCTGCATCCGCGCGGTATTCTTCAGGAATTTCTCCGACTTCAACGTTCATACCAGTATCATCTGGATAGAAGCTAGCTTTCATTTCGACTAGGTCGATGATTGCTTCGAAGTCATCTTCCGCACCAATTGGTAATTGGATTGGGTGTGCATTCGCTTGAAGACGCTCGTGGAGTGTGCCAACCGAGTAAAGGAAGTCAGCTCCAGTTTTGTCCATCTTGTTGACAAATACGAGACGTGGAACGCCGTATGTTGTCGCTTGACGCCAAACAGTTTCTGTCTGTGGCTCAACACCAGATTGTGCATCAAGAACCGTTACAGCACCATCAAGTACACGAAGTGAACGTTCAACTTCAACTGTGAAGTCTACGTGTCCTGGAGTATCGATGATGTTAACACGGTGGCCTTTCCAACTTGCTGTTGTCGCAGCTGAAGTGATCGTAATTCCACGCTCTTGCTCCTGCTCCATCCAGTCCATCTGAGACGCACCTTCGTGCGTTTCTCCGATTTTGTGGATACGACCTGTGTAATAAAGGATCCGCTCAGTCGTTGTTGTTTTACCAGCATCGATGTGAGCCATGATACCAATGTTACGAGTATTCTCTAAGGAGAACTCTCTACCCATTTTGTATTGCTCCCTCCATATAGGAATAACGAATTGATGAACGAGTGGATTTTACCAGCGGTAATGAGCGAATGCTTTGTTCGCTTCTGCCATCTTGTGCATTTCTTCACGACGCTTAACAGATGCGCCTGTGTTGTTTGATGCGTCAAGAATTTCGTTCGCAAGACGTTCTTCCATTGTCTTTTCACCGCGAGTACGTGAATAGTTCACAAGGTAACGAAGACCAAGAGTTGTACGTCGCTCTGGACGAACTTCAACTGGTACTTGATAGTTAGCTCCACCTACACGGCGTGCGCGAACTTCAAGAACTGGCATTACATTGTTTAGTGCTGCTTCAAATACTTCAATCGGATCATTTCCAGAACGTTCTTTAACAAGTTCGAACGCACCGTATAAAATTTTCTGAGAAGTACCTTTCTTACCGTCTACCATCATTTTGTTGATGAGGCGGCTGACAAGCTTCGAATTATAAATCGGATCTGGCAAAACGTCACGTTTTGCTACTGGACCTTTACGAGGCATGGTGTGTTCCTCCTTTCAAAATAGTTGCTGATTTATTATTTTTTCTCTTTTGGTTTTTTCGCACCGTAGTGTGAACGGCTTTGCATACGGCCAGTTACACCAGCAGTATCAAGTGCTCCACGTACGATATGGTAACGCACACCCGGTAAGTCTTTTACTTTACCTCCACGGATTAGAACAACACTGTGCTCTTGAAGGTTGTGACCTTCACCAGGGATATAAGCGTTAACTTCCAATGTGTTTGTCAAACGAACACGAGCATATTTACGAAGAGCCGAGTTTGGCTTCTTCGGAGTCATTGTACCCACACGTGTGCAGACACCTCGTTTTTGTGGCGAGTTGACATTCGTCATTGACTTTTTGAAACTGTTATACGTTTTTCCAAGTGCCGGAGCTTTTGAACCGCTAGTATTCGACTGGCGAGGTTTGCGGACCAATTGGTTAATTGTAGGCATCGGTTTTTCCTCCTTCCAACTTCTTTTTAAGACCACACATCCAGGTGGTTCATTTTTTGGGTAAAAACAAAGGCTTTGCACATTTTTTGCGCAAAAACCGTTAATCAGTGATGACGACCACTGATGCAGCTACTTGAATGCCACATGCTTTTCCAAGTTCATCCCGAGAATCAACATATGATAATGGAACTCCTTGACGAGCTGCTTCTTCAATTACAGGAGTGGTTACCCGCTCTTCTGCATCTTGTGCAATGAAGACTTCATGCGCCTTATTCAGACGAATCGTTTTCACCGCTTGCTTTGTACCGATGATCAGCTTCTTTGCCTGAATGACTTTATCATAAGACATAAGGACATCCTCCAAAGTACAGACATTCAACTATCAACCTTTTGTATAGTACCATCTGCAAGACTGCATGTCAACAGTAAAAAGAAAAACGGAAGGAGAATTTCCTCCCGTTTTAGTCTTATTACTCTGCTGGTACTGCATCCTCTTCTACTTCATCGCGATCCATTTCAATTCCGCGATAACGCTGCATGCCCGTTCCTGCTGGAATGAGCTTACCGATGATAACATTCTCCTTCAAGCCGAGAAGATCATCTGTTTTACCTTTGATGGCAGCATCCGTCAATACACGTGTTGTTTCCTGGAACGATGCAGCAGATAGGAATGATTCTGTTTCTAGCGACGCTTTTGTAATACCAAGGATTACAGGACGCGCTGTCGCTGGAAGTTTGTTGGCTTTAAGAACTTTTCCGTTGGCATCCGCAAACTGATGGATGTCGAGCAGTGAGCCTGGAAGCAAGTCTGTGTCACCCGCTTCAATGACGCGGACTTTACGCATCATCTGACGGACCATCACTTCAACGTGCTTATCCCCAATTTCAACACCCTGCATCCGGTATACTTTCTGCACTTCTTTCAGAAGGTATTCCTGAACAGTTGAAACGTCTTTTACAACGATCAATTCTTTTGGATCAATTGAACCTTCAGTCAATGCTTGACCGCGTTCAATCTCATCTCCTACCTCAACTTTCAAACGACCATTATATGGAGCAAGGTATTTACGTGTCTCCACGTCACCTTTAATCGTCATTTCTTTTTGTCCTTCACGGATCTCATCGATATCTGTAACAATACCTTTGATTTGTGAAATAACAGCTTGACCTTTAGGGTTACGAGATTCGAAAATCTCCTGGATACGCGGAAGACCTTGTGTAATGTCGTCTCCTGCTACACCGCCTGTGTGGAATGTACGCATCGTAAGCTGTGTACCTGGTTCTCCGATTGACTGAGCCGCAATAATACCAACTGCTTCCCCAACTTCAACCGCTTCTCCAGTTGCCAAGTTAATGCCGTAACATTTCTTACAAACACCGTGTTTTGTATTACAAGTGAACGCCGAACGAATCGACATAGTCGTAATACCTGCACCGATGATAGCCTGTGCGATATCCGCTGTAATAAGCTGGTTTTTCTCTACTAAGACTTCTCCCGTTTCAGGATGAAGCACTCTCTTCTTAGCGTGACGGCCTTCAATACGCTCATCTAGCGGCTCAATCATTTCAACGCCTTCAGTAAGGGCTGAAATTTCAAGTCCGCGGTCTGTGCCACAGTCATCTTCACGAACAATGACATCTTGTGCAACATCAACGAGACGACGCGTAAGGTATCCTGAGTCAGCAGTTTTAAGGGCTGTATCAGCAAGTCCTTTACGTGCACCGTGAGTGGAGATGAAATATTCGAGAACTGTAAGTCCTTCACGGAATGATGACTTGATCGGCAATTCAATGATACGTCCTGCCGGGTTGGCCATCAGTCCACGCATACCTGCGAGCTGTGTAAAGTTCGACGCGTTACCACGGGCTCCAGAGTCACTCATCATGAAGATTGGATTTGTGTTTTCCAAAGAGTCCATCAGCTTGCCCTGGATGACATCTTTCGCATGACTCCAGTAAGAAATAACACGATCGTAACGCTCTTCGTCTGTAATCAGACCGCGACGGAACTGCTGTGTCACTTTATCTACTTTCGCTTGTGCGTCTTGCAAGATTTCGTGCTTATCTGGAAGTACGACGATATCAGCGATACCAATTGTAATTCCTGCACGTGTCGAGTATTTGAATCCAAGGTTTTTCATACGGTCAAGCATTTTTGAAGTTTCAGTAATGTGGAATCTACGGAAGATCTCAGCAATGATTTCACCAAGAATCGCCTTCTTGAATGGTGACACGACTTCTGCAGCTTGGACGTGTTTAGGAATATCCGTTGTGCCTGGCACAAAGTACTTAGCAGGTGTTTCGATTTGAAGGTTGTTCATAGTTGGCTCATTAATATACGGGAAAGACTCAGGAAGAATCTCGTTAAAGATTACTTTACCTACTGTCGTAATTAACAATTGGCTATTCTGTTCTTCTGTAAACGTCGGGTTCTTAAGGGAGCTCGCTGCAATCGCAATACGGGAGTGCAAATGCACATGTCCATTTTGATACGCAATCAATGCTTCGTTCATATTACTGAACGTTTTACCTTCTCCAACAACACCTGGACGTTCAAGAGTTAAGTAATAGTTACCAAGTACCATATCCTGTGAAGGAGTAACAACCGGTTTACCATCCTTAGGATTCAAGATGTTCTGTGCAGCGAGCATTAAAAGACGTGCTTCTGCTTGAGCTTCTGCTGATAAAGGTACGTGTACCGCCATTTGGTCACCATCGAAGTCAGCATTATATGCTGTACATACAAGTGGGTGAAGCTGAATAGCGCGACCTTCAACAAGCATTGGTTCGAACGCCTGAATACCTAGACGGTGAAGCGTAGGGGCACGGTTCAAGAGAACTGGATGCTCCCGGATGACTTCTTCAAGAACATCCCATACTTCCGAATGCAATCGCTCGATTTTACGTTTCGCGCTCTTAATGTTGTGCGCCAGACCGCGTTCAACGAGTTCTTTCATAACGAATGGCTTGAATAACTCAATCGCCATTTCTTTCGGAAGTCCGCACTGATACATTTTCAAGTTAGGTCCTACGACGATAACTGAACGACCAGAGTAGTCAACACGTTTACCAAGTAAGTTCTGACGGAAACGCCCTTGCTTACCTTTCAACATGTGAGAAAGTGATTTCAACGGGCGGTTACCCGGTCCAGTTACAGGACGTCCGCGACGGCCGTTGTCCACGAGAGCATCGACAGCTTCTTGAAGCATACGTTTCTCGTTTTGAACGATGATTCCTGGCGCACCAAGATCCAATAGACGCTTCAGTCGGTTGTTCCGGTTAATCACTCGTCGATATAGGTCATTTAGATCGGAAGTCGCAAAACGGCCGCCATCTAATTGAACCATTGGACGAAGTTCAGGAGGAACAACAGGAAGTACTTCAAGAACCATCCATTCAGGATGATTCCCAGAGTTACGGAATGATTCCACAACTTCCAAACGACGTATCGCACGTGTGCGGCGCTGTCCTTGAACTGTCTTGAGCTCTTCTTTCAAGCTCTCCGTTTCTTTATCCAAATCTATAGCAGATAGAAGTTGTTCAATAGCTTCAGCACCCATAAGTGCTTGGAACTTGGAACCGTACTTTTCGCGGTACAACCGATACTCTTTTTCAGAAAGCAGCTGTTTGCGCTCAAGTGGCGTATCCGCTGGATCGACTACTACGTACGATGCAAAGTAAATTACTTCTTCAAGTGCGCGTGGAGTCATATCCAGGATAAGTCCCATTCGGCTAGGAATCCCTTTAAAGTACCAAATGTGTGTTACTGGTGCTGCAAGTTCAATGTGGCCCATACGTTCACGGCGAACTTTCTGACGTGTGACTTCTACGCCACAGCGATCACAAACGACACCTTTATAACGAACACGCTTATACTTACCGCAATGACATTCCCAGTCCTTTGTAGGTCCGAAAATACGTTCACAGAACAACCCATCTTTTTCAGGCTTCAATGTACGATAATTGATTGTTTCAGGCTTCTTTACCTCACCATAAGACCAAGATCGGATCTTATCAGGAGAAGCTAGCCCTATTTTCATATACTCAAAATTATTAACATCTACCAAGGAGCCTACCTCCCTCTTGTCTAGTCGCTGACTTGCCGGCCCTGTTATACCATTTAAAAAAGGGGGACAGTGCCCCCATTTATTAACTTTCGCTTACGAATCAGACTGGCTGGTCTTCCTTCATAAGGTTTAACGCATCCGTTGGCTGCATATCATCGTCTTCTTCTAAGTCACGTAATTCAATTTCCTCGAAGTCTTCGGATAGCATTTTAACATCCAATCCAAGACTTTGAAGTTCTTTAATTAGAACTTTAAAGGATTCTGGTACGCCTGGTTGTGGAACGCTGTCGCCTTTTACAATAGCTTCATACGTTTTCACTCGACCCACCACGTCATCCGACTTCACAGTCAAAATCTCTTGTAGTGTGTAAGCTGCACCATATGCCTCGAGTGCCCAAACTTCCATCTCTCCGAAACGCTGTCCGCCGAACTGGGCTTTACCGCCGAGTGGCTGTTGCGTAACCAGTGAGTATGGTCCCGTAGAACGGGCATGAAGTTTGTCATCAACCATGTGGGCAAGTTTGATCATGTACATGATTCCGACAGAAACACGGTTGTCGAACGCTTCACCAGAACGACCGTCGTAAAGAACAGTCTTTCCGTCACGATCCATTCCCGCTTCTTCCATCGTATCCCATACATCTTGTTCGTTCGCACCATCAAATACAGGAGAAGCCATGTGAACGCCCAGCGTACGGCCAGCCATTCCAAGGTGCATCTCGAGTACCTGTCCGATGTTCATACGCGATGGTACACCCAGCGGGTTAAGCATTACATCTACTGGTGTTCCGTCAGGCATGAATGGCATATCGGATTCAGGTAGAATCCGTGAGATAACCCCTTTGTTACCGTGACGACCGGCCATCTTATCTCCGACAGAGATTTTACGTTTCTGAACGATGTAAACACGGACTAGCTGGTTTACGCCAGGTGCGAGTTCATCGCCATCTTCACGATTGAACACTTTCACATCAAGAACGATTCCGCCCGCTCCGTGAGGTACACGAAGTGATGTATCACGAACTTCACGCGCTTTCTCACCGAAGATTGCATGCAGGAGCCGTTCTTCTGCAGTTAGTTCCGTTACACCCTTAGGCGTTACTTTACCAACCAAGATATCTCCATCATGTACTTCAGCACCAATACGGATAATTCCGCGATCATCTAAGTTGCGCAATGCATCTTCACCGATGTTCGGAATATCACGTGTAATTTCTTCAGGTCCAAGCTTTGTATCACGAGCATCTGATTCATATTCTTCAATATGGACAGAAGTGAAGACGTCATCCTTAACCAGACGTTCGCTCATGATGATCGCATCCTCGTAGTTGTAACCATCCCATGTCATAAATGCAATTAGGATATTTTGACCAAGGGCCATTTCTCCTTTTTCCATTGACGGTCCATCCGCGAGAATATCTTTCTTAGAAACCCGGTCCCCAACGCTTACAATTGGACGTTGGTTGTAACAAGTTCCTTGGTTTGAACGGATGAAGTTCGATAGACGATAGACGTCAAGGTCACCCTTAACTTCTTTTCCTTCTACCATGTTGATACGGCGAACACGGATTTCTTTCGCTTCAACGTGTTCAACGATTCCTTCATGCTTCGATACAACCGCAGCTCCTGAGTCACGTGCAGAGACGTGCTCCATTCCCGTACCTACGAAAGGTGATTTCGGGTTTAGAAGAGGTACTGCTTGACGTTGCATGTTCGCTCCCATAAGCGCACGGTTCGAGTCATCATTTTCCAAGAATGGAATACATGCTGTCGCCGCTGAAACAACTTGTTTAGGAGAAACGTCCATGTAGTCAATTTGCTCGCGTTTGAATACAGTGTTATCCCCTTGGAAACGACCAACTACTTCTTCGTTAACGAACGTACCATCATCGTTTAGAGGCGCATTTGCCTGTGCAACGACGTAGTTATCCTCCAAGTCAGCAGTTAGGTAATCGATGCGTGACGTAACCCGACCTGTATCCGGATCTACCTTACGATAAGGAGTCTCAATAAATCCAAACTTATTTACTTTCGCAAATGTAGAAAGGGTGTTAATAAGTCCAATGTTCGGTCCCTCTGGAGTCTCGATTGGACACATGCGGCCATAGTGGGAGTAGTGAACATCACGTACTTCCATTCCAGCGCGCTCACGTGTCAAACCGCCTGGTCCTAATGCAGATAGTCTGCGCTTATGCGTTAACTCTGCTAAGGGGTTCGTTTGGTCCATGAACTGAGATAGCTGGGAACTGCCAAAGAACTCTTTAATAGACGCGATAACAGGTCTGATGTTAATCAATTGTTGCGGAACAATCGATTGCGTGTCATTTATAGACATACGTTCCTTAACTACACGTTCCATACGTGACAAACCGATACGGAACTGGTTTTGCAGAAGTTCACCGACAGAGCGGAGACGTCTGTTGCCTAAGTGGTCGATGTCATCTGTGTCGCCCACACCATGCAGCAAGTTGAAGAAGTAGCTGATGGAAGCAATAATATCAGAAGGTGTAACGTGTTTAATGGAATCGTCAATAACACCATTAGAAATAACATTAATGATTTGTCCTTCTTCACCTTTAGGAGCATAAATTTTTACAGATTGAATGCGAATGTCATCTTCTAACACTCCGCCTACCTGTTTCAAATCTTCTACTCCAATGCCTTGTTCGAAATAAGGAAGTAGTTTATCCAACGTACGGCGATCGATAAGCTGTCCCTTTTCAATCAGGATTTCTCCTGTTTCAGGATCTGCAATTGTTTCTGCAATCGTTTGGTTGAATAAACGATTTTGGAGGTGAAGCTTTTTGTTCATTTTATACCGGCCGACATTTGCTAAGTCATAACGCTTCGCATCAAAGAAACGAGAAAACAGCAAGTTTTTCGCGCTATCTAATGTTGGTGGTTCTCCTGGACGTAAACGCTCATAAATTTCAAGAAGTGCTTTCTCTGAGTTTTCCGTGTTATCTTTTTCAAGAGAGTTTCGAAGGTATTCATTATCACCAATTAAATCGATAATCTCTTGATCAGTTGAAAAGCCAAGTGCACGTAAGAGGACTGTAATTGGCAGCTTGCGCGTACGGTCAATACGAACGTGGACAACATCTTTTGCGTCCGTTTCGTATTCAAGCCAAGCACCGCGGTTAGGGATGACAGTTGCACCAAATCCACGTTTACCATTTTTGTCTGTCTTATCATTGAAATATACGCTAGGTGATCGGACGAGCTGAGAAACAATAACTCGTTCAGCACCATTAATAATGAAAGTACCATTTTCCGTCATTAACGGGAAATCACCCATAAAGACATCTTGTTCTTTAACATCATCTGTTTCTTTATTGTGTAAACGGACTTTCACCCGAAGTGGCGCAGCGAATGTTACGTCCCGTTCCTTTGACTCATCCACAGGATATTTAGGTTCGCCAAGCTGATAATCGACAAATTCCAATGACAGATTTCCGGTGAAATCTTGAATAGGAGAAATATCGTGGAACATTTCTCGCAATCCCTCTTCCAAAAACCACTCATAAGATTCCGTCTGAATTTCAATCAGATCCGGCAGATCTAGTACTTCGCTAATTCTCGCGAAACTTCTGCGCTGACGGTGTTGACCATAGTGAACTAATTGCTTTGTCAACTCTTTCACCCCTCATAAGACATTAATAGAGCTCGTTTGGACTCCTGGCAATTTCAGGCCGGCATGAAATTAGCGCCACGTGTGTCCAAGCATCTCATAAAAAGTCTTTCCGAAATCAAAAAAATAGTGTATGATATCGAAAAAACAAAAAGAAAACGAGTTCCGGCTAGAGCTCATTTTCGATTTACCAATCTTTTATCCAACGTCAGTATACCTAACATTTCCATTACTTATGCAAACGCATAAAAAGGCACACGAATGCAGTATATTTATTGTTGCATTTTATAATGCTATCACAACGCTTTAACGGCGTCAATGTTTTTTTGATTTAATAATATAATACCCCTTGCTTTTCTCTACAATTTCTGCATTGCCGAACAATTCCTCGAGTCTCGCAATCGTTGAAGAGGCTCCCTGCTTTTTCTGAATAACTACCCAAAGATCTCCACCCATTGCTAAGTGTTCATATGCTTGGTCGTAAATTTTAAAGACTGTTTCTTTTCCTGCCCGTATAGGAGGGTTTGTCAGTATTGACGCGAACTCTTTTGTTTCAACTTCATCTAAAGCATCACTGGCATAAATCACGACGTTTTCAATATTATTTTTTTGGGAATTGGTCCGAGATAGAGCTAATGCACGTTCGTTCACATCTACCATCTGGATCGTCCGTTCTTTTAGCAATGAAGCTATGGAAAGCCCTACAGGTCCGTATCCACATCCTACATCAAGAATATCTCCTTCGACATCCGGAACTCGGAATGTATCGATGAGCAGACGTGAACCAAAGTCCACTTCCCCTTTACTAAACACACCTGCATCTGTTACAAAAACAAAGCTAGTCCCGCGCAAATTCGTTCGCCATTGTTTCGGCTCACTTTTCACATCAGGATTTTTCGAATAGTAATGCTCTGCCACACGAAAACCCCCTACTGATCACTTAATTAAATCCAGGTATAAAAAAAACGAAGAAAAACCCGTCGACAAAGACGAGGTTTTTCTTCGCAGTTTACGAATTACTTAACTTCTACAGAAGCGCCTACTTCTTCAAGCTTAGCTTTAAGTTCTTCAGCTTCAGCTTTTTCTACGCCTTCTTTGATAGCTTTAGGTGCGTTATCAACAACTTCTTTCGCTTCTTTCAAGCCTAGGCCAGTGATTTCGCGAACGACTTTGATGACTTTGATTTTTTGGTCTCCAGCAGATGCTAGAACTACGTCGAATTCAGTCTGCTCAGCAGCTGCTTCTCCGCCACCAGCGCCAGCCATAGCTACAGGAGCTGCAGCAGTTACGCCAAATTCTTCTTCGATTGCTTTTACTAGGTCGTTAAGTTCAAGAACTGTCATTTCTTTGATAGCGCCTAAGATTTGTTCGTTAGTCATTATAGTTCCTCCTAATGGGTATGTTTTGCGAGTTAACTCGCTAATTGGTCAAGATGCGATATTACGCGCCTTGTTCTTCTTTTTGGTCTGCAACAGCTTTTGTAGCCAATGCGAAGTTGCGCATTGGAGCTTGAAGCACGCTGAGTAGCATAGAGAGAAGTCCTTCGCGTGAAGGAAGAGTCGCCAATGCTTTCACTTCTTCAACAGAAGCAAGTGCACCTTCGATGACACCGGCTTTGATTTCCAAAGCTTCGTTGTCTTTAGCGAAGTTGTTGATGATTTTTGCGGGTGCGATTACATCTTCAGTTGAGAACGCAATTGCGTTCGGTCCTGTAAGATGTTCGTTAAGCCCTTCAAGACCTGATGCTTCAGCCGCACGGCGAGCCATCGAGTTTTTGTAGACTTTGAATTCCACGCCTGCTTCACGAAGTTGCTTACGAAGTTCAGTTGCTTGTGCAACGTTAAGACCTCGATAGTCAACAACGACCATTGAAGCTGATGCTTTCATCTTGTCCGCGATTTCAGTTACTACTGCTTGTTTCGCTTCTAATACTTTGCTCATCTTGACACCTCCTGTTAAGTGTAGGGGCATTTATACCATATGCATAAAAAACCCTCCGATCTGACTAGCAGACGGAGGGTTGGAAAGTCGTCATCTTTTTACTGTTAAAAAGAGCGTCTTGTCCCTCGGCAGGATTATTAAGTGGTCACCCACCCCTACTGTCTGCGGTACAAATCGTATATTGCAACAAACGTTATCCTACCAAAAGATAGGGCGTGTGTCAACTAATTATTTTACGTTTACTGAAGAAGGGTTGATCTTTACAGCAGGTCCCATTGTAGTTGTTAAGTTAACAGACTTCATGTAAGTACCTTTAGCTGCAGCCGGTTTAGCCTTCTGAATTACTTCAAATACAGCTGTAAGGTTTTCTGCAAGCTTTTCGTTATCGAAAGAAACTTTACCAATTGGAGCGTGGATGATTCCAGCTTTGTCCGCACGGTATTCTACCTTACCTGCTTTGATTTCTTGAACTGCTTTTGTAACGTCGAATGTCACTGTGCCAGTTTTTGGGTTCGGCATAAGACCTTTTGGTCCAAGTACACGTCCAATTTTACCAACTTCACCCATCATGTCTGGTGTCGCAACGATTACATCGAAGTCAAACCATCCTTGTTGGATTTTAGCGATGTATTCTGCATCGCCTACAAAGTCAGCGCCTGCTGCTTCAGCTTCTTTAAGCTTCTCACCTTTAGCGAAAACGAGAACGCGTTGTGTTTTACCAGTTCCGTTAGGCAGTACTACTGCTCCACGAATTTGCTGATCGTTTTTGCGTGTGTCGATTCCAAGACGGAAAGCCACTTCTACTGTTGCATCAAAGTTTGTTGTGCTTGTTTTTTTAGCGAGTTCGATCGCTTCTGTTAAGTCGTATGCCGCTGTGCGGTCGACAAGCTTTGCAGCTTCTACGAACTTCTTACCTCTTTTAGCCATCAGATATTTCCTCCTCGATTGTGGTTTTAGCGGAATAAACCTCCCACGATTAAGGGTTGCGTGTTCCATAGAACGACCGCAACCCCCATAAAAACATACAATGAATTAGGTTTCAGATCAGTCTTCGATCGTGATTCCCATACTGCGAGCAGTACCTTCAACCATTGCCATCGCTGCTTCAACTGATGCAGCATTCAAATCCTGCATTTTTTGTTCAGCAATTTCTTTAACTTGATCACGCTTCACGACCGCAACTTTATTCTTGTTCGGTTCGCCTGAACCCTTTTGGATTTTAGCTGCAACCTTCAACAATACTGCTGCTGGCGGAGTTTTTGTGATGAATGTAAATGAACGATCTTCGAATACAGTGATTTCAACAGGAATAATAAGACCTGCTTGGTCAGATGTACGCGCATTGAATTCTTTACAGAATCCCATGATATTGACACCCGCCTGACCGAGCGCCGGTCCGACTGGCGGTGCTGGATTTGCTTTCCCTGCTGGAATTTGCAATTTCACAAGCTTGATTACTTTTTTAGCCACGAGACACACCTCCTTAAGTCCGTGATGTGGTATTTGGGTTGCCCCTCCCACTCAATATGTGCCTGCCGGCAAATGCCGGTAGAATTTTGTTAAGACGTTCAGACATTTCTATGTCTGACCTTTGAAATAATATCACTATTTCACATGTTTTGCAAGAGGGAACGAATTAATTTTTTCAGCTCGTTCTTTCAACTTGTTCAAAGTCAAGTTCCATATTCGTTTCTCGGCCGAACATATCTACAGATACTTTAACTTTACCTTGGTCCAGTTCAATCTCTTCAACTTTACCCTGGAATCCAGCGAACGGTCCTTCTAACACTTCCACCATTTCGCCAATTTCGAAGTCCACTTCCATTTTGCGATCCTTCATACCCATTTGCTTCAGGATGAATGTCACTTCTTCAGGAAGAAGCGGCGTAGGTTTTGCTCCGCCGCCTGAAGACCCGATGAATCCTGTGACACCAGGCGTATTGCGGACAACATACCATGAATCATCCGTCATGATAATTTCAACTAGGACGTAACCAGGAAACGTTTTCCGCATCACTGTACGTTTTTTACCTTCTTTGAAATCCGTTTCTTCTTCTTCTGGAACAATCACGCGGAAAATCTTGTCTTGCATACCCATTGTTTCCACACGTTTTTCAAGGTTTTCTTTCACTTTGTTCTCGTACCCAGAGTACGTATGGACGACGTACCAATTTTTCTCCATTTCCATATCGATGAGGACTGCGCGTCCGTCCCTCCTTTTTTGTTCAAATGAAAAAACCCGCTCTTTCAGTTAGACGGGATATTTTCAGTATGCGATTCAACATGCTCTATTATAACGAAACATACCATTCCATTACTCGTGATAAGCCAAGATCCACTAGACCAAAGTAGACGGCCATGAATACTACTGTACTAAGAACCACGATTGTGTAGCGAGTCAGTTCTTTACGTTTCGGCCAGCTGACTTTCCGCATTTCCGTGACAACATTTTTAAAGAAACTTGTTATCTTGCCCATTCTTTTGCAAACCTCCGAATAGTAGATATGACGGCCTAAAGTCTAGCCAGACCCTCACGCTGTTTGTCTGTGTAACGTATGCTCATTGCAATGACTGCAGTGTTTCTTCAGGACCAGCCGTTCAGTTGTTTTGTTGCTGCCAGCTGGTAGTGAATAGTTTCTGGAGCCGCATTTTTCACAGCTTACTACAATTTTTTTAGACATATCTAGTGAACACCTAGTCTTTCCATAGTCTTGATAAAGAGTACCACCTAACCTATTCCCTGTCAATGCAAGGATAGTCAGAAAATTGCTATGCTTTACGTAACGACATCTACTTGCATATACCTTTCAAGCTTTCGTTTAATACGCTGCAATGCATTGTCTACGGATTTAACTTGACGGTTCAGTACTTCAGAAATCTCTTGATAGGACTGTCCGTCCAGATAGAGGCCAAGCACTTCCTTTTCAAGACTGCTTAAAACTTTGTTCATTTCTACTTCCATTTGAACAAAGTTTTCTTTATAGATCATTAAGTCTTCCGGATCATCATTGGCAGAACCCGTAAGCACATCTAACAAAGTACGGTCAGATTCCTCGTCGTAAACAGGCTTGTCCAGCGATACAGATGAATTAAGCGGAATATGTTTTTGCCTGGTGGCTGTTTTGATAGCCGTGATGATCTGCCGCTTAATACACAGCTCTGCAAACCCTTTAAACGAGCTAAGCCGGTCTTCGCGGAAATCGCGAATAGCTTTATATAATCCAATCATGCCTTCTTGAATTATATCTTCCTTGTCCCCGCCCATCATGAAGTAAGAACGCGCCTTCATCCTAACAAATGATTGATATTTGGTAATGAGAAAGTCGAGTGCATCTGTGTTTCCTTCTTGAATGATTCCGATTAGCTGTTCATCGGAAAAGGTACTGAAGTCTGCTGTTCTAGGTGCATAAGCTGTCTTTTCCGCCATTCCCCATCACTCCGGTTTATCATACTAGTTAGTCAATTATAGCTTAAGGAATTTTTTTGCGTCAACCGCTCACCTGTTCCCCCTGCGCCATTTCTCGAAAACTTCTGCTACTTCTTGTGATAATTGTATTTTGGAAAAGGAGTGATTCTCCTGGATTGCCCGCACTTTTGCAGATATAATTTTGTCGATTTCCTGCATTTCAATCTCTAGTTCCCGTGCAGAAATTCTTAATGCCCCTTGTCCAAAAATAATCCATTGTTCAGTAAGATCCGAAGTCGCGACATGAAGTTGTACAGTACGTTTCGATAGTTCTGAAACCAACTTTTCAATACGCTCATCTGCCGTTTCGTTTTCCCTCGTAAACACAATTTCAACTTGAGAACGCTGCTCTTTATTTTCAATCCCCGGAACCAAGTATGCATCGAACACAAGAATCACGCGCCACCCCTTGAAAGCTTGATATTCTGCCAGTTGATCAATTAAACGGTCCCGTGCCTCGGCAAGTTTAAGTCGTTTTAACTCCCTCAGTTCCGGCCATGCACCAATTATGTTATAACCATCGACTAACAGGATGTCTTTTTTCATGGCGTAGAAGGATTCGGCAGCCGCTTGCGCAATACTTCATACATAAGCAGCGAAGCCGCGACAGAAGCATTAAGTGACGTGACATGGCCACGCATCGGCAAGTGGTACAGAAAATCACATTTCTCTTTCAATAGACGTGACATTCCTTTTCCTTCACTGCCTATAATGACAGCGAGTGGAAGCGTTGCATCCATTGTCCGATAATCAGCAGATCCTTTTGCATCCGTTCCAGCGATCCAAACTCCTTTTTTCTTCAATTCATCAACGGTTTGACCCAAGTTCACTACGCGAACAACGGGAACGTGTTCAATCGCACCTGTAGAGGCTTTTGCAACCACACCTGTAAGACCGACTGAACGTCTCTTTGGAATGATAATTCCGTGTACGCCGACAGCGTCTGCAGTACGTAGGATTGACCCAAGGTTATGGGGATCTTCGAGTTCATCCAACAACAGTATAAATGGATCTTCGCAGCGTTGTTCTGCAACCGCAAAAATATCATCTAGCTCCGCATAAGTGTAGGCCGCTACAGACGCGACGATACCTTGGTGATTTACATCAAGCAGCTGGTCCAGCTTCTTTTTAGGGACAGCTTGTACAACCACACCCGCCTTTTTAGCAAGTGTTGTAATCTCTCCGATACTTTGCTTATTCAATCCTTCAGCAATCCAGATTTTGTTCAATTCTCTTCCTGAACGCAATGCCTCGACAATTGGATTTTTGCCGCCAATCATTTCAGTTCCTTCAGTTTCTGACACGGTCTTCTCCTCCTTCAATAAATTCAATCGCTTTACGGATGAATTCGGCCGTTCTCTCGCTATCTTCTAACAAATACAAATAGCCTACGACTGCTTCGAATGCCGAACTATGATTGTAAGTTAATACGTCTGTGTTTTTCGGCACGGAACCAGATTTCGCATTTCTGCCGCGTCTCATAACAGCCATTTCTTCTTCTGTTAAAAAGTCTTCATCTATCATCGAGCGCAGTATTGACGCTTGCGCTTTGGCGGAAACAAATTGCGTCGCTTCCTTGTGAAGGATATTCGGTTTCACGCGCCCTGATCGCAGGAGATGCTCTCGCACCGCCTGCTCATAGACCGCATCTCCCATATAAGCCAAGGATAGTGCTTTTAATTGGCGGACGTCAGCTGGACGTAAGCTGTATTCACTCATGCTCGTTTCCACCGAACCCCTTGTGCAGTATCTTCCAACAAGATTCCTTGTACCTTCAATTCATCACGTATTGCATCCGCACGGGAGAAGTCACGGTTTTTACGTGCTTCTAAACGTTCTTCAATCAACTGATCCACCGCTTCATCGTTCAATTCATCCTTCTCTTTGAACGGCAATCCAAGAACGTCCATCAACTGATTAAATGTTTTCAAAAACGCTTCCAACACTGCTTTTTCTGTATTCTTTTCGAGCAGATAAACGTTCGCTAAGCTTGCTAACTCAAAAATAACCGCAATTCCATTAGCTGTATTGAAATCGTCATCCATTGCTTCTTCGAAAGCTGTCTGCTGCTCTTGGATTTTATGAAGCCATATATCATGCTGGTCTCCATTATCGGCAGAAACCTCTAGACGGTGTTCGATATTTTGATATGCGGTACGTATACGATCCAATCCATTCGATGCACTCTCTACTAAATCCTGAGAGAAATTGACTGGAGAGCGGTAGTGAACGGAAAGCATGAAGAATCGCAGCACTTGCGGGTCAATCTGCTGAATGATGTCGTGAACTGTTACAAAATTCCCAAGTGATTTAGACATTTTTTCATTATCAATATTGATATAGCCATTGTGCATCCAATAGCGTGCAAACGTTTCGCCAGTCAGCGCTTCTGACTGGGCGATTTCATTTTCATGGTGCGGAAATGTCAAGTCCTGCCCGCCAGCGTGGATATCAATCGTATCGCCCAGCAATTGCCTCGCCATCACTGAACACTCGATATGCCAGCCTGGACGGCCTTCTCCCCAAGGGCTGCTCCATGAAATCTCACCTGGTTTTGCTGCTTTCCACAAGACAAAGTCAAGCGCATCCTGCTTACGTTCACTCGCTTGGATACGGGCTCCGACTTTTAGTTCATCTATTGATTGGTGCGATAACTTTCCATATCCATCAAACTTTCGAGTACGGAAATAGACGTCCCCTTCTGACTCATAAGCATATTCTTTTTCGATCAATAAAGAAATGAAATCGATCACGTCTTGAATGTGATCTGTTACGCGGGGATGCATATCCGCTTTCTTACAGCCAAGCGCCCCTACATCCTCAAAAAATGCTTGAATAAAACGTTCCGTTAACTCCGGCACTTCCTCGCCAAGTTCGTTCGCCGCTTTAATGATTTTGTCATCCACATCTGTAAAGTTAGAAACGTACGTCACGTGATAACCCCGGTAATCCAAATATCTGCGGACTGTATCAAAAACGATGACTGGACGGGCGTTTCCGATATGAATGTAGTTATAGACCGTCGGACCGCACACGTACATTTTCACTTCCCCTTCAGTAATTGGAACAAACGGCTCTTTCTTGCGTGTCAGCGTATTGTATAACTGGATTGTCATTGGATTTCATCCTCTTCATCACGAATTTGTTTTTCTATTTTCAAATCACTTAGTTGCTGTTCTAATTGCAGAATCCTGGCTTCCATCGATGAACACATTTCCGAGACAGGGTCAGGCAAGGTATGATTCAATCGGTCTTTTACGCGAACGCCGTTGGAAATAACAACTTTCCCAGGGATTCCGACAACAGTGGATTCCGCCGGCACGTCTTTCAACACAACGGAACCCGCTCCCACTTTGCTGTTTTCACCGATAATAATATTCCCAAGCACTTTAGCACCTGTAGCGACCAGAACTTTATCATGAAGGGTCGGGTGTCTTTTCCCTTTTTCTTTTCCCGTTCCTCCTAACGTGACGCCTTGATAAATGGTGACGTCATCACCAATTTCACATGTCTCCCCAATTACAATACCCATTCCGTGGTCGATAAATAGACGTCTCCCTATTTTAGCCCCTGGGTGAATTTCAATCCCAGTGAAGACTCGGCTCATCTGGGAAAGCACCCTGGCTGCAAAGTGCATATTCTTTTTAAACAGTACATGCGCAATACGGTGTGACCAAATGGCATGTAATCCTGAGTAAGTCAGCATGACCTCAAACGTACTCCGTGCAGCGGGGTCTTGATCGAAAATACAACGGATGTCTTCTCTCATTCTTGAAAACACGTCAATCCCCCCTTTTCTGTAAAAAAAATACGCCTCTGTCTAATGACAGAGACGCATTTAAAGCGTGGTTCCACTCTTTTCGAAAGGGATTAAAAATCCTCCCTTTCACTCGACGTCTGTAACGCAGACGATACGTCCGGCTTACTCAATTTCAGCCTGGCGCTCAAAGGTGCATTTCTGTAAAACGGTGAACCCAGATCTCTTTCAGCCGATGGAGATCCTCTCTGAAGGGCGTGCTTTACATACTTCTCCTCTTCAACGCTTTAGTTATAAATGATACGTTCTTAGATTACTCTTATTGTACACGGCTGTATCCGCTTGTCAACAAAGGCTTACTGGACGAACTTCTCCACGCGTGCAATGGTCTTTTCGCGACCAAGCAATGCAATGGATTCCGGTAATTCCGGACCGTGCGCCTGACCAGTTGCAACCACGCGAATCGGCATGAACAAATTCTTTCCTTTATGCCCTGTTTCTTTTTGAACCGCCTTGATTGCTCCTTTGATGGATGGCGCATCGAAAGTTTCAAGGTTCTCAAGCTGCTGCTTGAAAGAAGTCATGACTTCAGGAATTTGTTCCCCAGCCAAGATTTCTTTTGATTGTTCATCATACTCAACTGCATCACTGAAGAATTGGGCAGATAGCTCAACAATTTCAGCACCATAGCTTAACTGGCTATGATAAAGTGCAATCAAATCATGAATCCAAGCGCTTTCTTCTGCTGTCATGTCCTCACTCACGCGACCTGCTTTTACGAGGTGCGGCAAAGTTAACGCAACAACTTCGTCAAGGCTCAATTTTTTAATATATTGGTTATTCATCCACGTCAATTTCTGCTTATCGAACATAGATGGTGATTTAGATAGACGGCTTTCGTCAAACTGTTCGATGAGTTCTTCTTTTGTGAACAACTCTTCTTCCCCGACAGGAGACCATCCTAGAAGCGCAAAGAAATTGAACATAGCTTCAGGTAAGAACCCAAGATCCTTATACTGGGAAATGAATTGGATGATTGACTCATCACGCTTGGATAACTTTTTGCGCTCCTCGTTAACGATGAGCGTCATATGTCCATAACGCGGTGCTTCCCAGCCAAATGTATCGAATACCATAAGTTGTTTCGGCGTATTCGTCAAATGCTCTTCTCCGCGGAAAACGTGAGACATTTTCATCATATAGTCGTCAATAACTACCGCGAAGTTATATGTTGGAATGCCATTCGCTTTCACAAGCACCCAATCACCAATGTCTTTAGATTCGAATTGAACACTGCCGCGAACAAGATCGTCAATTGTGTACGTTACGTTTTCAGGAACACGCATACGAATTGTATATGGAATGCCTGCTGCTTCTTTCTGCGCAACCTCTTCTGCGCTCAAATGACGGCAAGTCCCTTTGTACATAGGAGCTGCGATTCCTAACGCCTTTTGCTGTTCACGTTCTGCTTCAAGTTCCTCTGTCGTACAGAAACACTTATAAGCTGCGCCTTTTTCGAGCATTTCCTCTGAGTACTTTTTGTACGTATCGAGACGCTCCATTTGGCGATATGGACTATAAGGCCCTCCGATATCTACAGATTCGTCGTGCTCGATACCAAGCCACTTCAAGTTTTCAAGTTGGGATAATTCACCAGCTTCGATATTGCGAACCGTGTCAGTATCTTCAATCCGCACTATGAATTTACCGCCGTGATGGCGAGCGAACAAATAGTTGAATAATGCGGTACGAGCCCCCCCGATATGTAAATGACCTGTTGGACTCGGCGCATAGCGCACACGTACTTCTGCTGTCATGACTAGACATCTCCGTTCTGTTAGTTCAAATAATAAATACTTGTATAGACTAGTTTACCAAAAATTTAAGCTTTCACCAAAAGAATTGTCGCAAGAGAGGCAATCCCTTCTTCTCTTCCAACAAATCCTAACTTTTCTGTAGTAGTTGCTTTAACATTTACTTGACCGGGCTCTGCATGCAATAAGTCAGCTATGCGGTTTTTGATTGTTTCAATATGAGGTGCCATTTTTGGCTGCTGTGCCATAATCGTACAATCTACATTACCTAAGACAAAGCCTTCTTCTTCAACTAGCTTCCATACATCTTGAAGTAGCACTGCTGAGTCTGCGTCTTTAAACGCTGCATCTGTATCTGGGAAGTGATGTCCGATATCGCCTTTCCCGATTGCTCCTAAAGCTGCGTCAGTAATCGTATGCAATAGGACATCTGCGTCCGAATGGCCAGTTAAGCCTTTTGTGTGAGGAATTGTAATTCCGCCAATGATTAAAGGGCGTCCTTCTGCAAATTCATGTACGTCAAAACCTTGTCCAATTCGTATCATCATACCGTCTCCTCAAGCCTTTTTTTCAGCAAGTATTCACCATAAGCAAGATCCTCTGGTGTTGTCATTTTAATATTATCGTACGTACTTTCAACGATCCGGACTTCAAAGCCTGCATGTTCGGCAAGCATGGCCTCGTCAGTTCCTAAAAAGTTTTCTTGTTCTGCTAGTTGAGAAGCCTCTTTTAATACTTCATAGCGAAACGCTTGCGGCGTCTGGATGACCCATAAGCGTTCTCGATCTGCCGTTTCTTCAATAACCCCATCCGTGACATATTTCATCGTATCTTTTGCCTTCACACCAGCGACTGCACCTCCATGACGGGATGCACTAATTACAAGTTCGTGAATGACATCTTGTTTGACGAAAGGACGAGCTGCATCATGCACGAGTACAATCCCACCGGCTTCACTTGCCAGCAGACATGCTTTCACACTGTGCTGACGTTCAGTTCCACCTTCAGGCAGCGCGCATACTTTCGTAAGTTGTTCTTGCTGAATGATTGTTTTAATTTTAGCGCGCTCTGTGTCTTTCACAGCTAAAATGATTCCTGTACACCAAGGATCCTGCTGGAACACCGCAAGCGTATGAGCTAAAATCGACTTTCCTCCAATTTCAAGAAAGAGTTTGTTATGCCCTGCTCCCATCCGCGTTCCGCTTCCGGCAGCAGGCATCATTACCGTATAGTCCATCCTGACTCCTTTCCACCGATTGTTTTTCAGTGGGCTTTGGTTTGTTTACCGTATTTAGGCTTCGCAAAAATCATACGGCCTGCGGAAGTTTGCAATACACTCGTAACCACAACTTCTATAGCATTTCCAATATAATTGCGACCATCTTCAATAACAATCATTGTACCGTCATCTAAGTATGCAACGCCTTGATTGTGTTCTTTCCCGTCTTTAATGACGACTACATGCATCTCTTCACCCGGAATGACGACAGGTTTGACAGCATTGGCCAGATCATTAATATTCAATACGGACACGCCGTGCAAGTCTGCAACTTTGTTTAAGTTAAAATCATTTGTAACGACAAGGCCATTCATCTTTTTAGCCAGTTTCACCAATTTCAAATCGACTTCAGCTACATTCGGGAAGTCTTCATCCGTAATGAGGATTTTCTTGCCATCCCCCTCTTGCAAACGGCGAAGCACATCCAGACCGCGTCTTCCTTTTGTCCGCTTCAGCGTATCCGCAGAATCGGCAATGTGCTGAAGCTCAGTTAAGACAAACTGAGATACAACCAACACACCTTCCAGGAAGCCCGTATCAACAATATCCGCAATTCGTCCGTCGATGATGACACTTGTATCGAGCACTTTATATACCGCGTCTGATGAGGCATCCACGTCAGTTTCAGGTTCTTTTTTCCGACCTACATTGCGGATTGAAAAGATGGCTGTCAAAAACTCATCCCGTTTTTTAAACCCGACTTGGAATCCTAAGTAACCAAACAACGCGGATAACAGGATTGGCAGCACAGATGTAACAACAGGGATTTGAATATTGCTTAATCCCCATCCCGCTAAGAATGCGACGAATAAACCGATAATCAACCCAATTGAACCGAATAGTAAATCCAGTATGGGTGCTTTCAATAGTAAATCTTCCAACCATTTTATGAAATTAACAATCGGATCTGTTAAAAACGTGCTGAACACGAAGAGGAATAGTGCTCCTAAAATGGCTGCGACATATGGGTTATTAATGAACGGGGTTGCTGTGAAGGAAGATAATTGGAATAAGTACGGAAGAAACAATACACCAAGTGTCCCACCAACCAATAAGAACATAATTTGCACAACTCTTTTCAGCATTCAATCCACCTCCTTTTAGTAGTCCTAGTATACATGTATTCCCTATTGATTGCTTTCTTGAACCTTAAAAAAAGGGAATCCCGGACCTATAGAACAGGACCCCCAAAAACACATAAAAGTTCCTAACTATGCAAGTTTACTGCGGCAAACAAAGATCGAGTGCATCTCGGACAGTTTCAACTCCGACGACTTGGATTCCTTCCGGATAGTCCCAGCCTCCAATATTAGATGCTGGTATGACTGCCCGCTCAAATCCAAGCTTTGCCGCTTCTCCGACTCGTTGTTCGATACGGGAAACTCTTCGGACTTCACCAGTCAGCCCTACTTCCCCCATATAGCAGTCTGAAGCCCTGACAGCGACGTCACGGTAACTGGAGACGATGCTCATAAGGACTGCCAGGTCTATCGCCGGCTCATCCAGTTTCACGCCGCCTGCTACTTTAATATACGCATCCTGGGCCTGTAATAGCATGCCCATTCGTTTTTCTAATACGGCCATTAGCAGCGAAACTCTGTTTTGGTCCAGCCCCGTCGCCATCCGTTTTGGATAATTAAAACTAGATGGTGTAACCAGCGCCTGAATTTCCACTAAAATCGAGCGCGTCCCTTCCATGGATGCAACGATTGTTGATCCCGCACCACCTTGCGAACGTTCTTGGATGAACATCTCCGATGGATTTAGCACTTCCTTCAATCCCGCTTGCACCATTTCAAAAATCGCAATTTCATTTGTTGAGCCAAAACGGTTTTTCACACTGCGCAAAATCCGGTACGTATGATGGCGCTCCCCCTCAAAATAGAGCACTGTATCTACCATATGCTCGAGTAATCGCGGTCCTGCGATTTGCCCGTCTTTCGTTACATGACCGACTAAGAAGATTGCAATCCCTTGCGTTTTCGCAATTTTCATGAGCTCTGCTGTACATTCTCTAACTTGCGAAACACTCCCAGGCGCAGAAGCCACTTCCGGATGATGAATCGTTTGGATTGAATCCACAATGACAAACTTCGGCTTAACATTATCAATCGTGTCATGAATGAGGGCAAGATCCGTTTCAGCATAAATGTAAAGTTCATCCGACAACACACCCAGCCGCTGTGCACGAAGCTTCGTTTGACGGATGGACTCTTCTCCTGAAATGTATAAAACGCGCTGCTGTTGGTTCGCAAGGAGTGCGGATACTTGAAGTAACAATGTAGACTTCCCGATTCCCGGGTCTCCGCCAATCAGCACGAGTGATCCCGGAACAATTCCGCCGCCCAGTACACGGTTCAATTCTTCCATTTCAGTATGAACTCTTGGTTCATCCTCTACGGCAACATCATTGATAGGCATCGCTTTCTGTTTCACAGCATCGGAATGCTGGAATGCTCCGCGCGGTCCTTTTTGCACAATTTCCGTCTCTTCATCCATCGTGTTCCATTCGCCGCAGCCCGGGCACCGGCCCATCCACTTAGGCGACTCATATCCGCAAGTTTTGCATATGAATTTCGTTTTCTTTTTCGCCATGCATGTCCTCCAAACGACGAAGAGGACAGCCCCTCCCTATTTTTTATAACTAGGGATGGACTATCCTTTTCCTCTGCTTCTTATTAATTTTCGACCATTTCTTCTTGCTGTGTATTTACCGTGAATTCACCATCTGCATAATCGACCGTCACTTTTCTTCCTGCAAGTGCAGTCCCTTTCAGCAGTTCTTCTGACAGGCGATCTTCCACATGTTTTTGAAGTGCGCGGCGAAGTGGACGTGCTCCGTATTCAGGATCGTATCCTTCATCCGCAATTTTCAACTTCGCCTCTTGAGTTAATATCAGTTCGATATCTTGTTCAGCAAGTCGTTTGCTCAACTCATCTGCCATCAATGAAACGATTTGCTGCAACTGGTCTTTCTCAAGTGAATGGAAGACGATCATTTCGTCTACACGGTTCAGGAATTCAGGACGGAATGCTTTTTTCAGCTCTTCCAGCATCTTTTTCTTCATGTCTTCGTAGTCCTGTTCACCGTCTTGAAGATTGAACCCGACATATTTGTTCTTTCTTAGCTCTTGTGCCCCTACGTTCGACGTCATGATAATTACTGTGTTGCGGAAATCGACCGTACGACCTTTCGAATCGGTCAAGCGTCCGTCTTCCAGTACTTGTAACAGAATGTTGAAGACATCGGGGTGTGCTTTTTCAATTTCATCCAGCAGGATAACAGAGTATGGCTTACGGCGTACTTTTTCAGTCAACTGTCCGCCTTCTTCATAACCTACGTATCCTGGAGGTGAACCGACTAAGCGTGATGTTGTATGTTTTTCCATGTACTCTGACATATCGATACGGATCATCGAATCTTCGTCACCGAACATCGTTTCAGCAAGCGCTCTTGCAAGTTCCGTTTTACCAACTCCAGTAGGCCCAAGGAAGATGAACGAACCAATTGGGCGCTTTGGATCTTTCAAGCCTGCCCGCGCACGGCGTATTGCCCGGGAAATAGCGGCAACTGCTTCTTTTTGTCCTACAACACGGTTATGCAGCTCTTCCTCCATGTTCAACAACTTCGAGGATTCCGTTTCCGCAATTCGTGCAACTGGAATTCCAGTCCACATCGCTACAACTTCCGCTATGTCATTTACAGTTACTTCAGACTCTGTTTTTCCTTGTTTTTCTTTCCATTCCGTTTTCGTCGTTTCAAGCTCTTCTTTCATCTTTTGCTCTTTATCGCGATAAGATGCTGCTTTTTCAAATTCCTGACTTTGAACCGCAGCATTCTTCTCAGAACGGATGGCTTCAAGCTTCTTCTCAAGTTCTCGCATGTTTGGCGGTGTCGTATAAGAACGTAATCGAACTTTTGAACCCGCTTCGTCAATCAAGTCAATCGCTTTATCAGGTAAAAATCGATCCGAGATGTAGCGGTCGGACATTTTAGCTGCTGCATCAATTGCTTCATCCGTAATCTTCACGCGGTGATGTGCTTCATAACGGTCCCGCAATCCTCTAATGATCTGAACCGTTTCATCAACGGATGGTTCATCCACTTGAATTGGCTGAAAACGACGCTCAAGCGCAGCATCCTTTTCAATATATTTACGATACTCGTCGAGTGTGGTTGCCCCAATACATTGCAACTCTCCGCGAGCGAGTGACGGTTTTAAAATGTTAGATGCATCAATTGCACCTTCTGCACCACCAGCGCCAATCAGTGTATGCAGCTCATCAATGAATAGAATGATGTTACCAGCCTGGCGAATCTCTTCCATCACTTTTTTCATGCGGTCTTCAAATTCACCACGATATTTTGTACCGGCAACGACAGTACCCATATCGAGTGTCATCACACGTTTGTCACGCAGGATTTCGGGGACTTCGTTGTTAACAACTTGCAATGCAAGACCTTCAGCAATTGCTGTTTTACCAACACCCGGCTCACCAATCAAAACTGGATTGTTCTTCGTACGGCGCGCTAACACTTCGATCACACGTGTAATTTCTTTACCGCGTCCAATCACAGGGTCGAGCGTTCCTTCACGCGCGATTTCAGTCAAATCCCGTGCTAAACCGTCCAATGTCGGAGTCGCAGCTGATGCTGATGCATTTTGACCGCTTGCGTTTGCAGCGTCATTACTTCCAAGAAGCTGCAGCACTTGTTGACGCGCTTTGTTCAAGCTGACACCTGCATTATTAAGTACTCGAGCAGCTACGCCTTCTCCTTCGCGGATTAACGCAAGCAAAATGTGTTCTGTTCCGATATACGAATGGCCGAGTTTACGGGATTCATCGACAGAAAGCTCAATAACCTTCTTTGCGCGCGGTGTGTAATGTACGATTGGCCCCACTTCTTTACTGCCTGTTCCAACAAGTGTTTCTACGCCTGTTTCAATTGTCTCGAAGCTTACGCCGATTGCTTCAAGTGCTTTGGCTGCAATGCCGCCGCCTTCACGTATTAGTCCAAGTAGAATATGTTCTGTTCCAATTGCTTCGTGTTTCAAACGGATAGCTTCCTCTTGAGCGAGTTGGAGTACTTTTTGTGCGCGTTGTGTGAATCGATTAAACATCATTAACATTCCTCTCCTTCTGCAGAGAATAATTTTCATCGTACTACTTCTATCTATATTCTTCGGAACCGTTAAACAATCGGTTTCCGGGTGAATTGACTTTGATCATATTTGACCATTTTATCGAATTGGTTACACGGACGCAAAAGAGATGCTCAAGAACAGTCTGTCTGTTCATCTGCTTTTGACGGTCCATTTTTCAATCGTTCTCTAAAAAGTTTAGCACGGCTAATATCTAATTCTTCAGACGTTAGCTCTTCTCCTTCATAACGTTGGAGAAATCCAGACTGCATGAAAATCATCAACTCATTTAAAATCGACATTTCCACGTCTTCGATCAATTCAAGATCGATGCCAAGCCGGACATCTGATAGACATCGTGCCGCTTCTGCGGAAGGGAGCAGGCGAGCATACGAAATTGTTCCAAGTGAACGGAACACCCGATTTTCAAGTGCAATTCGAGACTTTTCGAGAAGCAATTCACGGGACCTGCGTTCGTGCGCAATCAGTCTGGAGACGATATTGGCAAGTTCCGCTAAGATCTCCTTCTCAGATTTACCAAGCGTCAACTGATTGGATACTTGATAGACGTTCCCGGGTGCCTCACTGCCTTCACCGTAACTTCCTCTAACGACCATTCCGAGCCTTGAAACGGCTGGGATAATCCGGTTAATCTGCCGGGTAATCGTGAGCGCCGGTAAATGCAGCATGACAGACGCGCGCATTCCTGTTCCCGTATTTGACGGACAGCTTGTGAGATAACCAAACTCTTCATCGAATGCATAAGGAAGTTTCTTTTCCAGTGCACTATCAGTTTCATTCGCCTGTCGATAGGCATTTTCGAGCTGTAAGCCCGGATAAATGCACTGGATACGCAGGTGATCTTCCTCATTGACCATAACGCTGATTGTTTCATCTTCAGATAGGAATACCGAACCGAATTGTTCCGCATCTGCCAGCTGCGGACTGATCAAGTGTTTTTCAACGAGAACTTGACGGTCCAGTTGAGATAATTCTTTCATTCTCGTATAGGAATACCCTTTTTCACCCTCGCTAAGCAATACTTCTGAAACAATTTCCCCCACTTCCTCGGCCTGTTCATCAGAAAAGGCAATCGGGAATCGAAATTCACGAAGGTTACGCGCAAGCCGGATCCGAGTCGACATTACGATATCGGCATGCTCTCCATGGGGCACCATCCAGCCTGTGACAGCGTTCTGCATAAACCGATTATTCCCCATGCGTACTTCCCCCTTCCTCTATTTCAACTGCCAGCTTTTGTTTCCAGTCTTTTATTTCATCCCGCAGCACAGCAGCTTGTTCGAATTGTTCTTCTTGAATGGCTTCTTGCATGGTCGCCCGAAGCTCTTCTATTTTCTTTTTAATGGTCATTTTTTCATTGAAAGACGCAGGGATTTTGCCCTTGTGGCTTGTATTGCCATTATGCAATTTCCCAAATACTTTAGGCAGCCGCTCACGGAATGTTTCATAGCATGTCGGACAACCAAACTTCCCGATTTCTAAAAAACGATGGAAGGTCAGACCGCACTCTGGACATTCCGGCATTTTCTGAACCTCGCGCGTTTGCTGATGCAGCGATTCGCTTCCGCTCAGCCATTGCGACAAAAATTGTTGAATGGACATTGGTTCCTGATTCGGACTGATCGAGAATGTCTGTAAATTAAATGCGCACTTCTCACACAGATTTCGTTCAATCGATCCATTTTGTGTATCTTGCATCAAGATAACGGAAGCTTGACGCTCATTACAGTTTTCACATAGCATTCTTTACCACCCCATCGTTTAGATAACTAGTCACTCCGATTGTTCGTACAGGAGCGAGAATAACATGGCCTGCAAGATTCGCGCACGAATCAGATCTCTCTCCGGCAACGGATAATTCAAAACAGCCGGCTCGACAGCTGCTAGCATTAGTCGGGCTTCTCTTTTGGAAATCACTTGTTCTGCTATCAATCGATAGATCACATCTTCTGCCATCGTAAACGAAGCACCTTGCTGTACACTTTCTAAAACATGATCCAGCAGCTCCTTGCGAGAATTTGTTTGAACCCGATAAATACGGATGTATCCGCCGCCGCCGCGCTTCGATTCCACTGCATAGCCGCGCTCCAATGTAAATCGTGTTTTAATGACGTAATTAATTTGCGAAGGAACACATTGGAACTTTTCCGCCACTTCGTTGCGCTTGATTTCCACGATCCCATTATCTTCATGTTCGATAATCGATTTTAAATACCCTTCTATGATGTCGGAAATATTACGCATCCTCTCACCTCTTTTATTGGCACAGTCATCGTGTTGACTTTGACTATCTTTGACTTAATTGTACCGTATTAAACAATACCCGCGCAAGAAATTTGCAAATCGGGCATTTAGTCCTTTAGCAGGGTAGAAAAAAGTAAAATAGTTGAACTTTTTATGTTTAGTATGTTTATAATAGGGGTATAGAATAAAGTCGAGGATTTTTTTCTGACCTCTTTTTTCCTCTCTCTACGTTTGACCCCCAAACAAAAAGCTCCGGGTACACCCATACCGACGGAGGAGATTAAATCAATGAATTGGTACGAGAAACTAAGTGAGTATTTTCCAATTGAAGAAATGAAGTCAAAAGAGCATATGGACGCGCTATTAAAGGATAAACACAATGTTTATCGTAAAGACGAAGGTCCAAAACACGTACTCATGTACGTTGAAACAGAATCGTTTGTGTTTGTCGATTATTTGTTCGTGTCGTCCGCTTCACGAGGTGAAGGTCTTGGAAAAAAACTGCTGACACAGCTAAAGGAAAAAGGTAAGCCGATTTTGTTAGAAGTGGAACCCGTCAATTATGAAGACACGGATACTGAAAAACGCTTGCGCTTCTATGCTCGTGAAAATTTCCATCATGCATCTCGCATTGGTTATAGCCGTCGTTCACTCGCAACAGGAGAACAAACTGACCTCGAAATCCTTTACTGGTCTCCTGAAGACGCAGAAGAAGAAACGGTATATGATGCAATGAAAATGACGTATGAAGAGATCCATACGTATAAGGATGACGAATTTTACGGTGAATCCTACGACCCGATTGACAAAGTATTGACATTCCAGACAGAAGGTAAAACAAATATCCTAAAACCTTTTGCTACAGTTAGTGCTTAATTAGTCATATCCCTCATTTAAACCAGAACAAAGCGGAAGCCGCTACTATGGCTTCCGCTTTGTTCTGGTTATAAACTCAATTTCTTATTCCGTAATTGAGAGATTTGTAAGTTCTTTGACAGGCAGGAATAGCTCCCCTGTTTCTATATAAGTAATCGATAATTTGTCGCCTTCTTGAATATAAACTGCTTCCGGAATTATTTCCGATGAAACCAGGAAGTTCCGTCCGTCTTCAGCTTTTACAGAGACCAATGTAAAGTCCCCTGCCCGTTCTTTGTAGACACGCTTGACCGCGATCGCGGCTTTCATTTCTTCAGCTTCTGAGCTTCCGTCCACAGAACTGCCCCCGCGCTGCAACGCTGTTTTATACAATTTCAGTGCATCATTCGGAGAATTGCCAAACACTGAGATTTCCGGATTCGCAGCAGAAACGATGAAGTAATTTTGCAAGAAACCATTTGAATCTAACACGGGTGTCAGCCAGCTAGCTTCTCCGTAGAAGTTATAGAGAACAGGCATTTCACCAGACCATTTTTTCTCGATGAATTTCTTTTCGATAATTTGCAAGGCTCCTTGTGAGTCCATGTAGGATTCTTCAAGGTCTCCCGTGTAGTACGTCGCTTTTCCCGTACGCCCGTCTGTTAGCGCATAACCCAGCATCGAATCGACGCCTTCTTTCGGACTTGTAAAGTCTGTGAAGTAATACATGTGTCCGTTTTCATCGAAAATCGGACTGACGTTTGTCTCCGTTCCTTCATCAGACGGCAGTTTGACATCTTTTTTACCAACAATCGAATTCCAAAAACCGTGGACGTACTTTCCGAAGTAACTGTTTTGCAGACTGACGGCCTCTGGAGACACAGCCCCATCGATATAATCAGGAATCTCGGCAAGCGCGAACTTTTCTACTTTCCCTGTCATCGGATCCGTCATGACAATTCCTTTTACGTCAAATCCGTTACGTGCAGATATGAATTTCCCGTAAGAACGAATGTAATGCGGATTTCCTTCATCGTCAATTTCCAACTGGACATCTCCATAAAAAATCAGTTCAGGAAATTGTAACCGCATATGGCGATCTACCTGTTTGTTGAAGTAGGACGTCTCCGTGTAAGTCATTTCCGATGCAATGAATTTCGGATTATCCGCAGAGTCCGTAGCGCTCATTTGGAAATAGCCAGGTGTCGTCTTGCCATTCCACCATTTGAAAAACCCTGAAAACTCGACTGGTGCTATATACACATAGTCGTCTTTAACTTTTTGAATTTGCAGATGCCCCAAATCGTAGTAACTCGTATTCGGAACTTGCCCGAATGCTTTTTTCATTTTGTTGCGGGCAAATTTCGGCGGTACACTGGCAGGCGTTTGAGTTTCGTCAAATGCCTCGATTTCAACTTGCTGATCCATTTCAACCGCTTCGAATTTAGTGTTCGCATTTAATAGAGGTGCGGATAAAATGTAAATCCCTGCGAGGACTGCAATTGTGGCTGCAGCAATTTTAACCTTTCTAAAAACACCTCCGTCTAAAATAGCTCCTAGTATCGCGGCGGCGAGGAACAGGACCCATACGGAAGACCAATGCTGGTCTAGATTCGTTGTGTAATAAAAAACAGCAGTCCCTAATGCAATCACTGCAGCAGCACTTATAACAGCAACTGCCCTATAATCGGAGTTTCTTTCTTTTTCTTCTCCAAGGCCATTTTTGTGCAGCGGCACCGCTAACAAGGATGCCGCAATCCCGGCAATTAGAGAAAACAAGAGTAAGTGAATCATAATAAAGCCATCCTTCCTTTGGTTAAGTACTTACCTCTGTATACGGATGAGGGGATAGAAATGTTTCAGCTTTTAAAACCGGACATAGAAAAACCGATTTCCCCTTTTCGAGAGAAATCGGTTTAATGAATTAAATAGAACGGCGTGTTCTAAGAATGCGCGCCATTCGATGGCCGAACACTCCCGCCAATATAGAAAGAATAATGTCTTTTGGTAAAGGCGGCAGCATCCAAATCCATGCTATTTTGTACGTGAACGCATCTGGTGCTGCTGCCCATAGCTTGTAGGCAGCAAACATCCAGTTTGTCCCGATGAGGTAATTGACGGTACATCCGACAAGTGCTGCGATTACAAATCCTGCCACGGTGCTGTTTTTTTCAATGATTTTTCCGACGAGATATGCAACAAAAATAAATGATAAAACAAATCCGAACGTCGGGCTGACGATTGCACTGATGCCACCGCTAAACTTCGCAAATACTGGCGCACCTGCAAGACCGATAGCCATGTAAACGGTCATAGAAATTGCTCCATAACGGCTTCCTAGTAGCAGTCCTGCTAAAACCGCAAAAAATGTTTGCAATGTAATGGGCACGCCGCTTACTGATAAAGCCGGTAAAAAATATGTAATATTTGCTCCAATCATCATTAATGCAGCGAACATCGCTGAGTAGACAAGTCCAAGCGTTCCGTTGATTGTTTTAGAACGGTTTGGTTTCATAGTTGCTGTTGCTCCCATTTATAACACCCCTTTTTACTATATAGTTATAGAATAAAAGGAAGAATGTATTGTGTCAACCTGATTATAGTGATAGTTAACACAAATATAAGCAATAATAAAACTGACAGCAGATTTCTGTCAGTTTATCGTCTTTTCCCTTCATCTTTAGGGAATAAGAAAAAGGAAATAACTCCACTTAAAAACATTGCGCCAAGTGTAATATAAAAACGAGACATGACGGGCACATCTGTAAAGTTTTTGTTGAGCATAACCCAGGCCACTCCGCCGACTAATAACATCATCGGGATAACATATTTGAACGCCCTCATAGCAATCCCCTTTCTTTGCATGTCCTAACAGTTTACCACATACACTTAGTAACTCACAGTTCACTAGTTACATTATCTATTGACAGAACTATCAAACAATGGTATGATGTGTTAAATTATTCACACAACTTAATAGTCATTCTTATCAAGAGAAGCGTAGGGATCTGGCCCGTCGATGCTTCAGCAACCAGCCATATGGTCAGGTGCTACTTCCAGCGGATTTTTATTGTCCGGCAGATGAGGAGGAGACAATCATTTAAATGACAAAGCCTTCTTCGTACGTTAGAAGGCTTTTTTATTATTCTCTGCTTCATTGCTCTGCCGCAAGAAAGGATGATTGAAAATGAAATTACTGGAACGATTAAAAACAGAAGTCCTGACAGCGGATGGTGCAATGGGAACGCTTCTCTACGCTGAAGGACTAGACTTTTGCTATGAACAATTAAATGTTGAAAAGCCGGGTGTCATTCAAGGAATCCATGAACAATATATACAAGCCGGAGCGGATATTATCCAAACCAATACTTATAGTGCTAACTCCTATAAACTTGCTCGCTATGGTCTGGAGCATCGAGTACAGGAATTTAACGAGGCTGGTATTCATATCGCTAAACAAGCTGCAGCAGCTGGCGGTCAATACGTGCTCGGTACAATCGGAGGAATCCGGAGTATCCGTAAAAGCGACGCAACGATTGATGAAGTGCTATCGATTGTTCAACAACAGGCGGAACCGCTGCTTGCAGGTGATCCAGACGGATTATTACTGGAAACATACTACGACTTTGAAGAACTGTCTGCAGTGGTGAAGCACCTTCGAAAACAAACGGATATTCCACTTATTGCCCAAGTCTCCATGCACGAACCTGGTGTCTTGCAAAATGGGCTGCAATTGACCGATGCCCTGCACCGTTTGGAGGATTTAGGAGCCGATGTCGTCGGGGTGAATTGCCGACTTGGTCCCTATCATACAATTCAAGCATTCGAAGGCGTTGAACTTCCTGAGAAGGCATTCTTATCTGCTTTTCCAAACGCTAGTTTGTTAGATGTCGAGGACGGCCGGATTGTCTATGTATCTGAAACCGATTACTACGGGCGAGCAGCTCGATTGTTACGGGACGAAGGTGTCCGGCTGATTGGAGGATGCTGCGGAACAACCCCTGCCCACATTGTCGCCGTGAAATCCCAATTGGCTAATCTGCCGCCCATTACTGAAAAAACTGCAGTCCCGCATAAACCGATTGTTATTCGGGATGCCGAACCTGCACGTTATGAACCTTTGCACATAAAGGCAAAACGTGAGCGCACAATTCTCGTTGAGCTAGATACACCGCGTCACTTGGAAACTGAAAATTATTTTGAAGGGGCTCGTCAGCTTCAAGAAGCCGGAGCGCATGCTGTGACAATGGCTGATAATTCTCTCGCTTCCCCGCGGATCAGCAACCTGGCGATGGCATCTATTGTGAAGCATCAAGATGATATTCGGCCACTCGTCCACATTACATGCCGGGATCATAATTTGATTGGATTGCAGTCTCACTTGATGGGTTTGGACGCATTAGGAATCCATGACATATTAGCAGTGACTGGCGACCCTACTAAAATTGGAGACTTTCCCGGGGCAACAGACGTATATGATGTTTCTAGTCTTGAACTCTTTCAGCTGATTAAAAAGCTGAATGAAGGAATTTCATTTTCCGGCCGTCCATTACGCAAAAAGGCAAATTTTTCAGTCGCGGGTGCGTTCAATCCGAATGTCCGAGTCGTAGAACGTGCGGTGAAGCGTCTTGAGAAAAAAATCGAGTACGGTGCTGATTATTTCATCACACAGCCGGTCTATACAAAAGAGAAGATTATAGAAATCTATGAAGCCGTCAAACATTTGGATACTCCCATTTTCATCGGCATTATGCCGTTGACAAATATTCGAAACGCCGAATTTCTGCATCATGAAGTTCCTGGTATTAAGTTATCTGATGAAGTGCTCGAACGCATGAGATCATGTGGGGATAATCGGCAGGCATCGACTGTGGAAGGGATTCAAATTGCTCAAGAATTAATCGATACAGCTGCGTCTTTATTTAATGGCATTTACTTAATTACTCCATTTTTACGTTATGACATGACGGTCGAGCTTGTACATTATATTAACCAGATTGATGCTAAAAGAGAAAGAGAGGTGCACCATGTCACAACAACTTATTAAAGATGAACTACAAAAACGAATTCTCGTGATGGATGGTGCGATGGGTACGATGCTGCAAAATGCAAATCTAACGGCAGAGGACTTCGGCGGTGAAGCGTATGAAGGTTGCAACGAATATTTGAATCTGACAAAACCCGACGTTTTGACTCGGATTCATCATGAATATCTTGAGGCTGGTGCTGATATTATCTGCACGAATACGTTTGGCGGTACGCCTATCGTGCTGGACGATTACGATTTAGGCAGTGAAGCCGATGTCATTAATCGACGCGGCGCGGAACTTGCACGCGCTGCAGCAAATGAATTCTCGACTTCTGAACATCCGCGATTCGTTGCAGGAGCAATGGGTCCGACGACTAAAACACTGTCTGTAACAGGCGGAATTTCGTTTGACCAGCTCGCAAACGATTTCTACGTACAGGCGAAAGGGTTAATCGACGGCGGCTCGGATCTTCTATTAATGGAAACCAGTCAAGATATGCTGAATGTTAAAGCTGGCACGATCGGGATCCGCAGGGCTTTTAAAGAAACTGGCCGGGAACTTCCAGTGATGATTTCTGGAACGATTGAACCGATGGGCACAACGTTGGCCGGACAAAGTATTGAAGCGTTCTACGTTTCCATTGAGCACATTAACCCTCTTTCAGTCGGTCTTAACTGTGCAACGGGACCTGAATTCATGACGGATCATTTACGTTCTTTATCAGAACTCGCAACAGGGTTTGTCAGTTGCTATCCAAACGCCGGGTTGCCAGACGAGGAAGGTCATTATCATGAATCTCCGGAATCGCTCTCGAAAAAACTGGAAGGATTTGCGGACAAAGGATGGCTCAATATAGTCGGCGGCTGTTGTGGAACAACGCCTGCTCATATTCAAGCGATCCGCCATGCAGTGGATGGAAAAACTCCACGTCCCCTCCCTGCACAAACTCATGGACATACCGTCTCAGGTATTGAACCGCTTTTGTATGATCCGAGCATGCGTCCGATTTTAATCGGGGAACGGACCAACGTTATTGGTTCACGTAAGTTTAAACAGTTGATTGTCGATGGGAAAGTGGAAGAAGCGGCTGAAATCGCACGGGCTCAAGTTAAAAACGGTGCCCATGTCATCGACGTTTGTCTCGCTAATCCAGATCGTGATGAGTTGACAGATATGACAGACTTCATGAAGGAAGTTGTGAAAAAGATCAAAGTGCCTCTGGTCATTGACTCGACCGACGAAAACGTTATTGAAGAAGCACTGAAGTACTCCCAGGGCAAAGCAATTATCAACTCCATCAACTTAGAGGATGGCGAAGAGCGCTTCAATGCAGTAATGCCGATTGTTAAGAAGTACGGAGCAGCAGTCGTTGTAGGGACAATAGATGAAGTCGGTATGGCTGTTACACGGGAACGCAAATTGGAAATCGCCAAAAGATCGTATGATTTACTGACAAATAAGTGGGGACTCGCGCCTGAAGATATTATTTTCGATCCCCTTGTATTTCCTGTGGGAACCGGAGATGCCCAGTATATTGGCTCTGCTGTTGAAACAATTGAAGGAATCCGGCTGATTAAAGAACACTTGCCGCGGGCACTCACCGTCCTTGGTGTCAGTAACGTTTCGTTCGGACTGCCTCCTGTAGGGCGTGAAGTATTGAACGCTGTCTATTTGTATCACTGCACGCAGGCCGGACTGGATTATGCCATTGTAAATACCGAAAAGCTTGAACGCTACGCATCGATCCCTTCAGCGGAAAACGATATGGCAAATGCGCTGTTATTTACAACAACCGATGAAACACTCGCAGCCTTCACTGATTTTTACAGAGGAAAGAAGAAAGAAAAAACAGAAGATGATATTCCGAAAACCGTTCCTGAACGTCTTGCTTATTATGTTGTAGAAGGGACGAAAGAAGGACTGATTCCCGATTTAGACGCCGCACTGAGCCAGTATGCGGAGCCTCTCGACATTATAAACGGTCCTCTTATGAAGGGAATGGCAGAAGTCGGCAGACTGTTTAATACGAATCAGCTGATTGTTGCTGAAGTGCTTCAAAGTGCTGAAGTCATGAAAGCCTCCGTATCTTATTTGGAACAGTTCATGGAGAAAAAAGAAGACCACAATGGTAAAGGAAAAATTGTGCTCGCAACTGTAAAAGGGGATGTCCATGACATTGGGAAAAACCTTGTGGAAATCATATTAAGCAACAATGGGTTTAAAGTTGTGGACATCGGAATCAAAGTAACACCTGCGCAGCTGATTGAAGTCATCCAGAATGAAAAGCCGGATATTATCGGACTTTCCGGATTACTCGTCAAGTCAGCTCAACAAATGGTGCTCACTGCTCAAGACTTCAAGACTGCAGGCATCGATTTGCCTGTAATGGTAGGCGGCGCTGCGCTCACGCGTCGATTTACGGATACTAAAATCGCACCGGAATACGATGGACCTGTCATTTATGCAAAAGACGCGATGCAAGGATTGGACCTTGCGAACCGTTTACAAGGCAGTGAGAAAGACGCGCTTCTTCTAGAACTAGATCAGCAGCTGGAAAAGCGGGTGGCAAATGATGCCATTAAAGCAGCTAAAGCTGCTGATAAGGAATCCGCTGCGGTTGCGGTTGCAATCCGACCTGTGAAAACAGTCCGTTCAGATGCTCCTATTTTCATTCCGAATGATTGCAGAAAGCGGGTGCTGCGGGATTATTCCGTCTCCCACCTCTCCCCTTACGTCAACATGAGGACACTGATTGGACATCATTTGGGTTTTCGCGGATTTACGGATTCGACATTGAAAAAGCGGGAACCGCGCGCAGTGGAACTGCATGAAATGGTGACTGGATTTTTAGAGTCTGGAAAACTAGGAGCGTCCGGCTTGTACCAATTCTTCCCTGCTCAAGCGGATGGAGATGACGTCATCATTTATGATCCGCAAGACCAGAAAATTGAAATTGAGCGATTTACATTCCCTCGACAACAGCAAGATCCATTTCTTTGTTTATCTGATTACTTGAAGCCGGTGGATAGCGGTGAGATGGATTACGTTGCGTTCATGCAAGTAACGGCTGGCCACGGAGTCCGTGCAGAAGCGGAACGGATGAAAGCAGAAGGTAAGTTTTTGGAAAGCCACGCGTTTCAAGCGACTGCCCTAGAGCTTGCAGAAGGCTTTGCAGAACGGGTTCATCAGGAAATCCGTGATCAATGGGGATTCCCAGATGCCACTGATTTCACGATGAAAGACCGGTTTGCAGCAAAATACCAAGGACAACGATTCTCCTTTGGCTATCCTGCCTGTCCGAACTTGGAAGACCAGGCGAAACTGTTTAGGTTATTGAAGCCAGAGGACATTGGAGTCCACTTAACAGAAGAGTTCATGATGGAGCCTGAAGCTTCCGTATCTGCTATCGTCTTTGCTCATCCAGATGCACGTTACTTCAATGTTGAATAAAGAACGAAAAAGATCCTGCAGGAGAGTGAATTCACTCAAAACCTGCAGGCTCTTTTGTTACATTATCATCTTCCCCAAGGCATTGGTCCAGGTCCCATCGGAGGTCGTTGAGAACCCCACTGCCCCATTCCCGGTCCTGGTCCGAAACCAGGTCTAGCTTGAACCGTCTGCCCCATCATTGTTTCATTCACTTCTGTGTAATAATGGCGAGGGATTTGAACGGTATGTTGGCGGTTTACGTTGACGAACGGATGAACTACTGGCAACTCCTGTGGCATAAACGTATCGTGGACACGGTATTGTGTTGGGCAGATTATCGGTTGCGCCTGATTGTTACAAGGTTGCATTGCCGGCATGTTTTTTGAACCCATGCAGCGGTTGTGATTTTGTTGCATCATCTTCATCACCTCCTCCCTCCATTACATGCAAGTTCCCGTCTATAGAACGGGCTCTCGCCTTGAAGGGAAAAAAATTGATGAAAGACTTTTCTGCTTTAAAACAAAAAACCTTCCTACCGGAAGGTTTTTACTGATAATCTCGAGGGAGTTCGTGCTCGTCAAACCCCATTTCCGACGGTTGTTCTGGGGAATGGTCTAGAAATCTGCTAAGGTCTGGAGCACCTTCTCCAATCATGTGCAGCATGGCGATGTAATCCATGTCGCTCCGTAAACTCATTTCATCTGGATGAATGTTTTGACGTTCCACTTCGATCACCTTCCCTTAATGTAATTACAGATGGGACTTTCACCAGTGAAGCGTATAGGACCAAACAGACAACGTTTTCTCACCTACAGTCTATCATATGTTCAGTAAATTGCAAAGACTATTCTGTCTATTTATCCAATGCATTAACAGAATTGTATTGTTTCAGCAGTTTTGTTTTCGGATATAGTATAGACACGAAGTTATTTAAGGAGGTTCCCACATGAAGCGAATAGTACTATTCGACGGTGAATGCAACTTTTGTGATGCGAGTGTTCAATTCATTATTAAACGTGATCCATATGAATATTTTCAGTTTGCTTCCCTTCAAAGTGAAACTGGCGTTCAACTTTCTAAAGACTTCGGGGTCCCGGATGATGTAGACAGCCTCGTACTCATTGAAAAAGGAAAAGCGTATACGAAATCATCCGCCGCACTCCGGATTGCTAAGAAACTGGATGGACTTTGGCATCTTGCCTTTTTGTTCATCATTGTGCCTGCTCCCATACGAGACAGTGTTTATGATTTTGTTGCTCGCAACCGATATAAATGGTTCGGAAAAAAAGAAGAGGCTTGTATGCTTCCAACTCCTGCAGAGCGCAAGCGTTTCATATAACAAGGACGGCACCCTGATAACGGGTGCCGTCTTTGTTATATTTGGAGCTGTTCGACCTCTTCATTGGTAAATGCACGTGAACGAGTGAGAAATCTTTTGCCTTCTACCCCTTCGAGTGAAAACATCCCGCCTCTTCCGTCCACTACATCTATAATCAGCTGGGTATGCTTCCAGTACTCAAATTGACTTCGTAACATGTAAAATGGAACGCCGCCAATAAATCCAAGAAGCACATCCTGATCACCTATTAGTAAATCACCTTCCGGATAACACATGGGTGATGAGCCGTCACAGCATCCTCCTGATTGGTGAAACATCAATGGACCGTGTTTCTGTTTAAGTTGCTTGATCAGCGCCAGCGTTGCTTCTGTCGCAATAACCCGCTCTGTCATTTGCTGCTCACCTCTCTAATTCGCTTAAAAGAATCCTTGTTTCTGTTCACTGTAGCTGACGAGCATGTTTTTCGTCTGCTGGTAATGCTCGAGCATCATCAAGTGATTTTCCCGGCCGATCCCGGATGCCTTATAACCGCCAAATGCAGAGTGCGCCGGATAAGCATGGTAACAATTCGTCCAAACGCGGCCCGCTTCAATACCGCGTCCGAAACGGTACGCCGTATTCATATCACGTGTCCAGACACCTGATCCAAGTCCGTACAATGTGTCATTTGCGATTTCCAGTGCTTCTTCTTTTGTCTTGAACGTTGTAACTGCAACCACTGGTCCAAAAATTTCTTCTTGGAAGATTCTCATCTTATTGTGACCTTTGAAGACTGTCGGCTTCACGTAATACCCTTCCGCCAAGTCGCCCTCCAGCTTATTCTGCTCGCCGCCCGTCAGACACTCAGCACCTTCTTGCTTTCCGATGTCGAGGTAAGACAAAATCTTCTCCAGCTGTTCTGTAGATGCTTGTGCGCCCATCATGACTGTTGGATCGAGTGGATTACCAACTTTGATAGCTTCGACACGCGCCAATGCTTTCTCCATAAATTTGTCGTAAATGGATTCTTGAATAAGTGCACGGGAAGGGCATGTACATACTTCTCCCTGGTTCAATGCAAACATGACAAACCCTTCTACCGCCTTATCCAGGAAGTCATCGTCTTCTGCCATAACATCTTCAAAGAAGATATTTGGTGACTTTCCGCCAAGTTCAAGTGTTACTGGAATGATATTTTGAGAAGCATACTGCATAATCATCCGGCCTGTAGTAGTTTCTCCTGTAAATGCGATCTTACCGATTCGCGGGTTCGATGCAAGCGGCTTCCCTGCTTCCAGACCGAATCCGTTCACGACGTTCAATACACCTGCCGGCAATAAGTCTTCAATCAATTCAACAAGTACTAGAATCGATGCTGGAGTTTGCTCCGCTGGCTTAAGAATTACACAGTTTCCTGCAGCCAGTGCAGGTGCGAGTTTCCAAACTGCCATAAGGATTGGGAAGTTCCATGGAATAATTTGTCCAACAACGCCAATAGGCTCGTGGAAATGATAAGCAACCGTGTCGTTATCAATCTGGCTGACACCGCCTTCTTGAGCACGAATTGCTGAAGCGAAATAACGGAAGTGGTCAATAGCTAATGGCAAGTCCGCATTCAGCGTTTCACGAACGGCTTTCCCGTTTTCCCACGTTTCTGCTACAGCGAGCATTTCCAAGTTCTCTTCCATCCGGTCTGCAATCTTTAATAAAATGTTAGAACGCTCCGTTACTGATGTCTTTCCCCACCCATCCTTGGCAGCATGTGCAGCATCGAGTGCAAGTTCGATGTCTTCTGCAGTGGAGCGGGCCACTTGCGTAAATACCTTCCCTGTAACTGGAGTCGGGTTGTCAAAGTATTCTCCATTAACTGGAGCTGTCCATTTACCATTTATGAAATTATCGTATCGTTCCTTAAAATTCACCTTTGCGCCTTCTGTGTTCGGGTTTGCGTAAGCTTGGTTCTCGACTTTTTGTACCATTTCCATTCCTCCCATTTCTGCAAGTTTAGTAGAAAATCAGTGCATGTACATTGCACACATGAACACTCTATGCCGGGTTGTCCTAGAGCATGAATGATGTATGCGCCTTCATTCAAAATAAAAAAATCTTATTTCACTACAACTATATCTGACTAGTTTGATTATTACAATTTTATTCTACTATAGAATTCACTCTTCTAACTATTATTAACTTGGTAACGTCTCGGTAATAATTTGTTCATAATTTCGATTTACACTTACTTTATCAACAGAAAATAAAGGAGAGATGGACAATGAATACATCAAAAAGCAAATGGCTTTTATCCACAGTCGGCGCAGGAGTTCTTGGATCTGCATTAACACTTGGTGCAGTTACAAATACTAATATTTTAAAGCAAGATAGTGGAACTCACGCGGCAGTGCAGTCAGACAACACTGCTCCTTACAACGTCCAAACTACAGGTTCAACTCCTCAAAGCACGTTGTCCGATATGGTAGCAGATGCATCAAAAGCTATAGTCGGTGTGGATAACTATCAATCGGCTGGAAATCGTTTTGCGGGTTCCTCTGAATCTCAAAAAATCGGGACAGGTTCAGGAGTCGTCTTTAAAACGAAAGGGTCCGATGCGTATATTATTACGAATAACCACGTGATTGAGGATGCCTCTAAAATTAGAATTACAACAGCAAGCGGTGAAGAGACTGAAGCTGTTCTAGTTGGCACAGATCCTTTAACGGACCTAGCAGTTCTCAAAATGGATAAAAAATATGCGGAAGGTATGCTGTCTTACGGAGACTCTGAAAAACTCCGTGCTGGTGATGCAGTTGTTGCAATCGGCAATCCGCTCGGACTCGACTTCTCGGGTACAGTGACACAGGGAATTGTAAGTGCACCTACCCGCTCTATTGACGTCGATACATCTGCTGGCAAATGGGAGATGGACGTGATTCAGACAGATGCCGCCATTAACCCTGGCAATAGCGGTGGCGCATTGTTAAATGCATCCGGCGAATTGATTGGGATTAACAGTTTAAAAATCGCTCAAAACGGCGTTGAAGGTCTAGGTTTCGCAATACCAAGTAATGATGTCAAACCGCTGGTTGAAAAACTAATGAAGGATGGCAAAATTACACGTCCTTATATCGGCGTTGGTCTCGTAGATCTTGCAGATGTTCCTGAAATGTACGTACGTGATATACCGGACAGTGTTAAAGGCGGGGTTATGGTCGGGAATGTGGACCCTGATTCTCCCGCTGGAAAAGCTAGTATCAGAGAAGAAGATGTCGTCACTGAGATCAATGGAAAAGCTATCGATTCTTCAACTGCTTTGCGTAAAATTCTTTACACAGATTTGAAAGTTGGAGATCAAGCGAAGTTCACTATCTACCGGGAGGGCAAACAGCAAGTTGTGAATGTAACACTCACAAGTAATACGGATGTCAAAAAGTAAGTGTGAGTTCAGCTATCCGGACACCTGTTAGTTGGGTTCTGGATAGCTTTTTGCATTGGACAAATGAGTTGCATGAATGGACATTTCCCGATAGCTTTAAAAGCAAAGGAGGCGGACTTCGTTGAAGATTCTTGTCATTGAAGATAATGAGAGTGTGTCACAGATGATTGGGTTGTTTTTTGAAAAGGAAGGCATTGACGGCGAGTTCGTCTTAGACGGAAAAACTGGCTTAGCACGAGCCGAGCAAGATACCTGGGACTGCCTGATTATCGATTGGATGCTGCCTTCGATGGATGGCGTCACAATATGCAGATCCCTCCGCAAAGCCGGAGATGACGTTCCAATTATTATGCTCACGGCAAAAGATAGAGAGTCGGATCAGGTGCTTGGGTTGGAAATGGGAGCAGATGATTACGTAACGAAACCTTTTAGTCCCCTTGCGTTAATGGCACGTATTAAAGCGGTCACACGCAGACGTCCGGCAATAGAACCCACAGTGAATCCTATGCTTGAAACTGTGCATTTCCGTGTCGATGAAAGCTCCCGTGAAGTGTTTGCAGACGGGGTGCCCATTGAGAACTTAACACCGAAAGAATATGATTTACTCGTCTTCTTCATCAGGCATCCGAAACAAGTTTTCTCACGGGATCAGCTTCTGGAACGTGTCTGGGGATTCGACTTTTATGGCGATGATCGGACGGTAGACGTTCATATTAAACGGCTTCGAACGAAGATAGCTGGTATTGGGACGTCAGTACTCCATACCGTTTGGGGAGTCGGTTACAAGTTTGATGAATCAGAAGAGGCATCCTCATGAAAGTTAATTACTTTACTCAGCAGTTAGTCAGTCACGTGAGTGTGATTGTTGCTGCAATTCTTTTAGTCGGACTGCTTTTCTCCCACTTTTTCGAGCAATACGTATACGATACGAAAACCGATGAGCTCGCACAATATGGACATGCCCTTCTGACTGACATCGATCGCAGTCCCAAGCCTTCGCAGCAAACGCTTCAATCGTTCGGACAAGTGCTGAACAGCCGGGATATTCAGTACAGTTTGTTCGATGAGGAATCGAAAATCATCTACTCCACTGGACTTAAGACTCCATTAATTGAACTTAACGAATCAGAATGGGCTCAGCTTCAAAGCGGGAAAACCGTTTCTGTGCGCCAGGAGCAAAGCCGCTTCGATCAGGCAGTGACATTTGTGCTGCTCCCTTATTTCCAAGGTTCTCAGTTCATCGGCGGTATTCTCTTAACCTCCCCGATTGAAGGTCCAAGGGAAATCATTTCGCAGATGAATCGATATTTAGTCTACGCTGCCCTTACTGCACTTGCGGTAGCTATTGTTCTTAGTGGATTACTTTCCAACTACCATGGACGGCGCATTAAGAGATTACGCCTGGCAACTGCCGCAGTTTCTGCTGGTGATTATACCATTCGAATTCCGGAAAGCGGCCGGGATGAAATCGATGCATTGGCAACTGATTTCAATACAATGGTTCGCGACTTGTATACTTCGCATGAAGAGATTGAGAACCTGGAAAATCGGAGACGGCAGTTCATGGCCGACGTTTCTCATGAACTTCGTACGCCGTTAACGACCATTCGTGGAACGATTGAAGGGTTGCGGAGTGATTTGATTTCAGAAAAAGAAAAAGACAAAGCACTGCAACTTGCGAGCGGAGAAACGAAACGGCTGCTACGCCTTGTTAATGAAAACCTGGATTATGAAAAAATCAGATCAAACCAAATTACGTTGATCAAACAGCCGATTCGGATTATAGAATTATTCGAGGTCATTCGTGAACAATTAGAACCCGCGGCACAACAGCGCGGAACAGCAATTCGTGTGGAGTCTCCTGAGACATTAACAGTTTTTGCTGACTATGATCGTCTCACACAAATTTTTCTTAACATTACAAAAAATAGTATCCAGTTTACGGAAGGAGGAGAAATTTCGTTATTGGCGAAAGCAGATAGTCAGCACGTCATTTTAGAAATTCAAGATACAGGTATTGGAATGGATTCGGAAGAGGTCGAAAAGATTTGGAGCCGTTTCTATAAAGCAATCGATTCCCGCACGTCCAATCCATACGGAGAATTCGGACTTGGTCTTTCTATTGTTCGCCAGCTGGTGACGCTGCATGCAGGAACAATTGAAGTCTCCAGTCAAAAAGGGCATGGAGCATTGTTTACAATTCAACTTCCTAAAGAATCGATCTAATTCCAAAATGTGTTGAGATTTATTGTACAGATTTATGAATCCCCATTTATTGTCGTGACTCTCCGTGATACACTAAAACGATGCAGTACACCAAGAAACTCTGCAACTTTTACTATAAGGGAGTCCACAATAATGGCAACATACTTAAAACAGCATTGGTTCTCGAATGTGCGGGCTGATGTGCTCGCAGGCATTGTCGTAGCCCTCGCCCTCATTCCTGAAGCCATTGCGTTTTCAATCATTGCAGGCGTTGACCCAATGGTTGGGTTATATGCTTCATTCATCATCGCTGTTGTTATTTCTTTTACAGGCGGGCGCCCTGGCATGATCTCGGCAGCAACCGGTTCCATGGCATTGCTCATGACTCCGCTCATTCGTGACTATGGGCTCGATTACTTACTAGCCGCCACAATTCTAACAGGTGTGATACAAGTCATCTTTGGCGTCTTTAAAGTTGCGAAGCTGATGAAATTCATTCCGAATGCAGTCATGATTGGGTTTGTGAATGCCTTAGCCATTCTTATCTTTATGGCGCAAGTTCCCCATTTCCTAGGCATTTCTACAATGACGTATGTTTTCGTTGCCATCACATTACTTATTGTTTATGTCTTACCTAGATTTTTCACAGCAATCCCTGCACCGCTAATTGCGATTGTCATTTTGAGTATCGTCGCAATCTACTCAGGTGCAAATTTACGAACTGTCGGTGATCTAGGTACAATTACAAAATCATTACCGGATTTCATCATTCCTGACGTGCCTTTTACACTTGAGACTTTGATGATTATACTGCCTTATTCAGTTGCTTTAGCAATTGTCGGTTTGCTGGAAACTCTTCTAACTGCCACGATTGTAGACGATATGACCGCTACAGATAGTGAGAAGAACAAAGAAGCCCGTGGACAAGGAATTGCCAATTTCATTAATGGCTTTTTTGGAGGAATGGCTGGCTGTGCGATGATCGGTCAATCGGTTATTAACGTCAAATCAGGCGGCAGAACGCGACTGTCAACGTTCGTGGCAGGAGCGTTCCTCATGTTTCTGATTATCGTGCTGGGCGACTTAGTTGTTCAGATTCCAATGCCTGTTCTAGTCGGGATTATGATAATGGTTTCAATTGGAACATTCGACTGGGGCTCTTTCACATATATTAGAAAAGCACCTAAAGCAGACGCTCTGGTCATGCTCACAACAGTCTTCATTGTGGTCGCAACAAATGATTTGTCTAAAGGAGTAATTGCCGGCGTCGTGTTGAGTGCTGTTCTGTTCGTTGCTAAAATCTCCAAAATCCATGTAGATCGCATCGTTGAGGATGATTCCATACGCTACGCTGTGAAAGGCCAATTATTCTTTGCATCCGTTGAGAAATTCCATGATTCGTTCCGTATGGATGAAGCCGCTGGTAACATCATCCTCGATTTTACAGATTCACAAGTATGGGATGATTCGGCAGCTGTTGCCGTCACAAAAGTGACTGAATCCTATCGCAGCAAGGGGTTGAATGTAACAATTACCGGATTAGGGGAATCCAGCAGGCGTCTGCTCAACGAGCTCACGACCTGACTCTATTGATCAATGAGGTGGCAACGATGTATCAGACAATCATGCTCGCTGCAGATGGATCTGAAAACTCCATTCGCGCAGCTAGAGAAGCTGCACGGCTTGCTAACTGTTCAGATGACTGTGCGATTACAATTGTATTTGTCGTTGATTTTGACAAGTCTAAAGAATCCGTCCTGCACGCAGAGAGTAAAGACTCGCTGGACTTGACACGTCGAAAGCAACTGAAACCTGTGGAAATGGTCCTTCGTGAATATGATGTACCTTACAACGTACAAATTCTGCATGGCGAGCCTGCACCTGCGCTGATTGACTATGCGCATTCAGAGTCGTTCGACCTTGTTGTAATCGGAAGTCGAGGGCTTAGTGCTTTCCAAGAAATGATTCTCGGCAGCGTCAGTCATAAAGTGATGAAGCGCTTAAGATGTCCTGTATTACTCGTGAAATAACAAAACCGTCACCCGGATGGGTGACGGTTTTGTACTTTCGTAGAACAATCTCACTCATTCCATATGCTTCAGCGCTTTAGCAACAGTTACCGTTCTCTTTGCCTGGTAGTCCACTGCCGCTTTAATGGCTTGTCGATCTGTTTTCATTTCGCCATCTTGTGCAACCGCGACGCTTGTTCCGTAAGGGTTTCCTCCCGCTGCAAATAACACCGGATCTGTATAACCCGGTGCCACGACAATTGCTCCCCAATGGTACATCGTCGTATAAAGGGATAAAATCGTCTCCTCTTGCCCGCCGTGTTCGTTTTGTGCGGACGTCATTGCACTCACTGCTTTGTTCGCAAGTTTGCCCTGAGCCCATAATCCCCCAACAGTGTCGATAAAACTTTGCACTTGTCCAGGAATATTACCAAATCGTGTTGGTACGCTAAAAATAATCGCATCTGCCCATTCCAAATCTTCCGGGGTCACTTCCGGAATATCTTGTGTTGCGTCATAATGTTTTTTCCATGCTGCGTTCGATTCGATTGCAGCTGCAGGAGCTGTTTCCTTCACTTTCAATAATTTCACTTCAGATCCCGCTTCTTCAGCTGCTGCTGCCGCCCATTCTGCAAGCTGATGATTCGTACCTGTTGAACTGTAATAAACAATCGCTGTTTTTGTCATTTTCGTCCCTCTCCCTTTTCACCTTAAATTCAAGGTGAATATAATTGGTTACCTTAGTATTGTCAATATTGTTTCCTAAGCATGAGCTGTATTAATTGATATTGGAAAAACGCCAATACTGATACGCCGTAACACCGCTCATGTAAGCAAGTCCTTCACTGCGACTTTGGTGAACAGGAATCCATCGATGGGTCTCTCCTTTTCTTAGATAAATTTCATGATTTGGAGACTGGTCATGGAAACCCGTGAGGTC
>JARIBI010000089.1 GCA_029257435.1 Sporosarcina sp.
GGTCAATATAGATTTCAATCCCGTTTCCATCTAGGTCATTAAGATACAGCGCTTCACTGACAAGGTGATCGGAAGATGCTAATGGAATACCTTGTTTGGATAAATGAATCACGAGATTCGCCAAATCCGCCCTCTCTGGTAATAGAATTGCAAAATGATACAACCCTGTAGTTCTGCCCTGCTCGGGAGCAACATTTTCCGGTTGCTCCAGCGACAAAATGCTAATCTTCCCGTCTGTTGTAAGCTTCACGGATGAAGTAGTTTGCTCTAGGATATCGAAACCAAGAATGTCTTGGTAGAAAGTCACCGCTCGCTTTAGGTTTTCAACTTTAATTTGGACATGACCCACGAATGTCGTAGGTTTCTTATGGAAACTCATCATTCCCCTCCTCTCCTTCTTGAATAAGAAGCATTCGATTGTCATCACAATCGATGCACATCAATCTTTTTATAAGTTACTTACCTTATGTAACCTACTATACATAAGAAAACAAGTATCCTCAAGTACTTAAATTTCACTTTGTAACTAAGGTGTTTTCTATGGTATACTATATGGAAAGAGGTGTATATCCCATGAAACAATCAACGATTTGTCCAAAATTCGAAAAAGCCATCTCCCTCCTTAGTCAAAGATGGACGGGTTTGGTAATCTACCAGCTTCTAACAGGGACTCAACGTTTTAGCGAGATTCAGACAGCTGTTGGGATTAGCGGCAAAGTCTTGTCAGATCGTTTGAAGGATCTGGAAAGCCAAGGTGTTGTTAAACGGGAAGTATTCCCTGAAACTCCTGTGATCATTGAATACTCCTTAACCGAAAAAGGTCACTCCTTGGAACCTGTGCTAAAAGAAATCGAAAACTGGTCGCACATCTGGGTATCATCAGAAGATGACGGGACCTGCGAAACTGACTAAAACTGACAAAGAGAGCATGCTACATGGCAGGCTCTCTTTTTTTATAGAAAAAACACTCTACACTCAGCTACTTTTCAAATCACAATCTCCACGATTAATCATGATGTTGTATTTTTCGCCGCATTCATTTACCATTACTTTCTTCAAGCCGTATATTCTTCTATCCGAAATAATGTCACTAAGCATTTTGCTTTAAACAGAAAGAAACAAAAAAGAACTGGGATTGCAATGGTAAATTGCAATCCCAGTTCTCCTACAAATAGAAAGAATCTATTTTGACAATAAAACTGATCAAAATGGATTCTTATCCAGCAGACTTAAGTTTAGGTTTTATAAGAAGTTTCGAACATTTCCCGTTTTTAATTCACAACTCCTAATCTAATCATCAGGAATTTTATTTACCCATCCGCTGCACCAAGTGTCATTCCACCATCAACAACAATCTCCGTTCCCGTGCAATAAGAGCTTTCTTCAGAGGCAAGGAATGCTACAACCCTAGCAATTTCAACTGGCTGTCCTATACGTCCTAGCGTTACTGAAACGTAATCAGCTGGAACATCATTACTTTGAGTGACCATTTCAGTTTGGATTCCACCTGGATGGACCATATTTACACGAATTCCTAATGGCCAGCATTGTCTCTCTAAATGGTTTGCGTTTCAAAGTTCCAGCATTATTCACTAACACATCAAGCTTTCCAAATTTATGTACAACATGATCAACTGCTGATTTCCATTCTACCTCTTTTGTGACATCTAACTGAACCGGAAAGGCATGTTCCTCCCCTATTAACTTAGCCACCTCTGTAGCATCATCATAGTTCCGAGCACCAATCCCTACCATAGCTCCCAAGGTGGCAAGGTGTTGAGGTGTTGAGGTGTTGAGGTGTTGAGGTGTTGAGCAATCGCTTTTCCCTGTCCTCGATTAGCCCCAGTGACAAGAATGACATAAACTGCAGTTTAATACCTTGAAGCTTCTTTCATATGTTAATTTTCATTGTATCACTTCTATTCTTGGGGTATGAAACGATACATAGCCACTTCAAGACATTCATTTGTTAAAAAACTCATTAAAAGGCTCCGGATTTAAATTATCCAATTCCAATTCCAGCTCATACCACTTCGTCGTTGTCTCATCCATCTGTCCAACTGACAATTGGATATTTTCTTTTTGAATGTGCTCCTTCACTCTCTGGGACTGTTCTAAATTATAGGTTGAAAGATCTGTTCGTTTAAACGAAACCTGATCTCCATTCGCTTGCTTAAATTCAAACCTCCAAGCAAATATCGGTTCCTTTGAATATTTGGTAGCGACTCTTTTCAGAACATACGGAGTAATCTCTACGCTATCCACCGATGCCCAATCCACGGTCTGTTGTTTCCCCCACCATGTGGACACAACAATTCCCTCTTCCTCATGGATCGCCTGATAATCACTCCAAGTGATAAACAGAAATGCAACAGTGAGGACAAACAGGCTTAGGATGAATCCCGTCAACGGTTTTCCTCCGTGGGTCCAACCAAACAGGATTTTAGGCATAATCGAAAGAACCAATACGATCAGTAAAAGAGTTCCTATTAAACCGATTGCGGAAGAAGAGCTTGATTGAAACCAGAGAAATCCTTCACGTGCAAAGGTTTCGTTTTTCAGCTTGGAGTAGTTATTGAACACTTGGAAAATCAAAGGTATCAAAAATGCGACTTGCACAAAAATTGCAGTGAATTTCACCAAACTCTGTTTAGTTATGGAATGACCGATTCGAAGCCATTGCCCAACCATGAATAGTGGAAACGCGAGCAAGATGAACAGGAATAAGTAGAAAACCCCATCCGTGAATAGGAGTCCCGTACAGGTAATTCCAAATAGTATTCCGGAAGCTATGAGCAAAATCCCTATCCCTTTTTTCAACAACGTCCTCACCCCTTTTCTTACGTTTCTTACTTCTCTTACGGATTATCTCTTTCGAAAGTTTCAAATTCCTCATGGGGATCAGTTTTCATCCAACAAAAAAGAGTGCCTTCACGGCACCCTTTTTGACATCCGGTTATACTATTTTTCCACCTTCACCCGATACGACAAACACTCATGTAACGGCACGCACTCATGATACCGCCATTCTTCAAAATCCATCGCGCCGCCGGGAAAAATGCCGACGACTTTCAAACCGGCCTGCTTGCACAGGTCACTAATTTCCTCTAAAGAATAACAGCGTAAAGACTGCGTGACGGGATCATCTGGATGATCCCGATGCCACCAGCTGTCCAGCATGCGCTGCCCTTCCTTATCGTATCGATAAACACGATTCGCATCGTGCACCGTCATTTCCCGGCCATCCACCTGCTGCCAGTATCGCGGTTGATAGATGTCGACCAATGCACAGCCATCCTCCTTCATCCACTTTCGAATACGGAGTAAAAGCCGCAGCTGATCTTCGTCAGTCCCAATGCCAAAACCATCAAAGTAACCTACAACATCAAATATTTCTTTCAGCTCAAACGTATAGAAATCCCCGCAATGACTTGTCACTAATCCGTTAGAACGGTCTTTAGCAAATTGGACCATCTCCGGGACCAGCTCCAGTGTAGTCATTTTCACTCCTGATTCCGCCAATGTCTTTGCCAAATCGCCTCTGCCTGCGCCAATATCCAGCATCTCGCTAAAAGGCTTCCCAACTTGCTCTTTCACATCCCTTGCTAACTCGTTATAAGCTTCTTTCATATCTACATTATGATTCATCCACTCAAATTGCTTCCGATAAAAGGGTTCTACCCACGGTTGTGTCATTTAGATTCCTCCTGTAATTTTTTCATTTACAGTGAAGAATTCAAGTACAATTGCGTCATGGTCAACCCTCCCTTTACTAGTTAAGGATAACTATACAGTATTTTCAGAATAAATGCCGTATCCTACTAGCATCTATAAAAATCATAGTAACGCCGTCTTCAAATAAAACAAACCGCCATTGATGATTTCAATTCGGATTGTCGTTTCATACTGTTCTTCAATCGCTTTTTTCTCTATATGATAACTTTCAGGTACATCCTCGACGCCCGTGTAAAAGTAATCCAGCACACGCAAATCTTTGACTTGGCGC
>JARIBI010000051.1 GCA_029257435.1 Sporosarcina sp.
ATTCAAAACCTCCTAAAGCCAATCTGTATAGTGTTATTATTCTACATTCAACCGATTACTCCTCTTTTTAGCACTGCACCACTTGCTAGTCCGATCCCTATCAGCTGCATGAACTGTGTCATTCCCTCCATCCTTTTCTTCTTGGTCATCTATTCCCTTTTCACCTGCCGCAGTAAACAGCAGCCCTTCCACTTTTGAAAAATAAAAACCGTATCCATCCGTTTGGAATCGATACGGCCTTATCCTTTTCACCATAATGGTTCCTTCATCGGATCTTCCAGCTGCAATTCCACATAGAACGGAACCAAGCGGATGTTTAATAGAGCTAGGAATGCAAGGTAAATAAACACTCCATATATGCCATGTTCAAATAAGTTTGCTGCGATGATCATCACAGGAATGAATAGTTGGAACAAGCTCGTTTTTTTCCTGGACTTTCTTGTTTGATAATTCATCTCACAACAATTCGGACACGCAGTCTTTTCATTTCTGAATGCTTTTTTCAATGCCAGCTTCTGAGACCATCCAGCCCCGCAATTCGCACAGACAGGCAGCGTTCTTCCTTCTTTTCGAATACTGCGTTTAAACAAACCGTAGATGATGAGAAACAAGCTTGCCAGCAGCAGCGTCTTCACCGAGTCATATGCAAGTAAATCTATAATGGTTAGTGCCCCTCCGCCATCGGCTTGTGTAACGTTTGAAGGGTTCTCTTCGTTTCTGGTGATCCACACAAAAGCCATAGACAACAATACAAAGGACGAAAGCACAATTCGATATGTCCAAAAAGAGCCGCGTATTTTGGGTTTCCGGCTGTTTTTGACGTTGTGAATGAGCTCTTGTTTCCGTTCATCGGCGAAGATGATTCCTTGCAGCTCGGTATTCAACTGGTCTTTAATCGAATCCATGAGAAAATCCCTCCTGTTGTTCTAATCGCTCTTTCAATTGAATGCGGGCACGTTGAAGCCGAGTTCGAATCGTTGGTTCAGGACAATTTAAAATCTGTGCAATTTCCACCGTTGACGATTCTTCGTAATAGTACAACACCAACACTTCACGATAGATAAGTTTCATAGATAGCAGAGCAGTTAATACAGATTCTGAAGTTTCCTCTTCAATCAAACGTCTTTCCGGAGTTTTCATCGATTTCGTTCCAATAATCTTTTCTTTCAATAAAACTCGTTTATGTGTCCAGCTTCTTAAATAATCATGGCACCGATTCACAGTCATCTTAACCAAGTAGGTCTTCAACGAACTTTCTTCCCTAAACTGGTCTGACCGTTGGCAGTAACGAATGAGTACCTCTTGCACGATATCTTCTGCGGTACTTTG
>JARIBI010000188.1 GCA_029257435.1 Sporosarcina sp.
TTCCTTTTTCATCTGTGAATTCCAGATCACCGCTGTCTTTTTCGTACATCGGTTTAATGTAGGAGACATCCATCAAATTTTCTCCCGCTTTAGTAGGGTGTGAAATTGCAGTTCCTTGCTGATCATATAGCGCTGTGAAACCGTCATAAGGAACTTTTGTAGATGTTAACAGTACATTGATGGTCGAGAGCTCCAAGTCGATAGCAGCCACGCCTTTAATGACGCCGTTTTCTTCTATACCGTACGATCCTGTAATCATGAAGTTCCCGCTCGTCGCATCCGTATAGGGCGCTGACCATTGGACAACCCCTGGAGTTGCAATCGCATTTTGATACCATTCACGAGACGTCGGATCATATCCTGTTAAATCTGCTTCCGGATAAAGAATGGTAGACTTGTCAGGCGTTGCGTAGTAAAGTGCAACAGCATCTGAATACGTGTCCAGATTGTCTTTCAGCATGTTCAGCAACTGAGCTTCCGTAACCACTTTCCCATCTTTTCCGGTATAATTGGCAATCGTTTCGGACTTAGCAATCGTCGTAATCCCTTTCGTATACTGATCGATGAAGTTATCGACTATAAAAGCGGTTTGTTCTGCTAAACTTTCGCTGGAATCAATGACACGTTCCTGAGAAAGCTTTGTGACTTGATCGTTCACCATATAAATCATAAGAATAATTCCGACTAAAAATAATGCAAGTGCAGCAGCGATGATTTTTGTTTTCAATGATTTCGCCATAATAGTAACCACCTATCTAAAAATTCTGGTATTTAGTGATTCTTCGGCTGTTAATTGAAGAAGTTGAGTGGGATTTCTAGGAAAGATGTTAACTTTAAAGAAGGGTTGCCGATATAATACGTAATTAAGAGGGATATCTGAGGAGGACGGAGAAATGGTCAGTCAAATAGGGGGAGGCCACGAGCGGCAACATGCGGCGGGACCTGCGGATGGAATACTATCCGGAATTGTGACAAAAGTTGAAGCCATTAACGACCAAGCACAACAGCAAGCATCTGGAGAACAAGAGTTACCCATCAAGAAAGCCAAAGAAGTGACGGCAGGATTGAATAAGTTCCTGGAAAGCGTGGACACGCAGCTACGGTTCAAAATGCACGACGAATTGCACGAATACTATGTGACGATTGTGGACTCGAAAACCGATGAAGTGATCAAGGAAATCCCGTCCAAAAAACTGATGGACATGCACGCGGAAATGAAAAAGTTCCTGGGTCTGATGATCGACCGTAAAATCTAAGGAGTGATTGGATATGAGAATTGGCGGACTGGCGAGTGGTATTGATACTGAAACGATTGTAAAAGATCTAATGAAAGCAGAGCGTATTCCGCTCGATAAACTGACCCAGAAGAAACAATACTTTGAATGGCAATTAAACGATTATCGTACAGCTAATCGTAATTTGAAAGACTACAGTA
>JARIBI010000019.1 GCA_029257435.1 Sporosarcina sp.
CATAGGTAGAAGTTTGATATAACGGAACTGCTAAACTCCCATGATGCGAACCGCTGTCATAGCCTTTGTGAACCGTCGCCGTATCTTTATGCATGTTGTCAGTCACTTTGAATCATCCACCTTTCGCTAATGAAGTAAACGCTTACATTCATTGTATGCTTACAAACTACAAAACTCAAAGAAAATCGGAACTTGCAAGTCATTCTGCAAGTACCGATTCACTGACAACAATTCGATTTTTACCGCCTGATTTTGCCGAGTAGAGAGCTTCATCTGTAGTTTGGAACAGTTGCTGGTACGTTTCCTGGGCAGTTGAAGGCGCCCATACACTAACCCCCATCGACACGGTTATGGATGGATCCGTATGTTGTGGAAGTTCGCGCAGTAATTGGTTTGCAAGATGCTTCCCTTCTTCCAGTGTCGCTCCCGGCAGATAGACTGCAAATTCCTCACCGCCCCAGCGCCCGGCGATATCTTTATCCGTAATATTCGTTTGGAGAATACGAGCGGTTTGTTTGAGTACAAGATCGCCGACCGCATGGCCATATCGGTCGTTCACTTGCTTGAAATCATCTATATCCAACAAGAAGAAAGCCCCACCTTCACCATTGTGGAACGAATCCGACATGTGACTGTCCAAATATCCCCTGGCAAATAAGCCGGTCAGCTGGTCCTTGTCTGCCAGTTCCTGTAACTTTTCACGTAGCGCCAAGTTAGACAGCGCCAGTGATGAATGGCTCACAATAGCTTTCGCCAACTTGAAATCATCGAACGAAAACTTGTATTTCTCGGTATGCACCAATAACGAATATCCGACAAAATCGTCTTCGACCAACATCGGCGTGATGATCAATGATCGATACGGGGCAAAGCCATCAATTTTACGACCGTTCAAATCCGGAATATAAATTGCATCCTGTTCTTTCTTAATACAGTTTTCTGCAAAGTCCAAGTACCGGTTTCCATTGGGTGTGTAAAAATAACGTGACGTCTCTTTTGCTAAAACCCTTTTACCGTCATGGATTGAGACAAAAGCAATCTCTTCATGTTCAAAAGTCTTGATTAGTTTTTCATTGATATAGCCTACCATTTCTTCACGTCTCAAACGTCCTGTCAGTTTTTTTGAAACCTCATTCACTAATTGCAAATCACGGATCAGCCGATAGGATTGCGTATATAGGCTGGAGTTTTCCACAGCATACCCTGCGCTTTCAGAAATACTGCGCACAAAATCTTTTTGTGTAGTCGAGAATACATAGTCCGAGGGTGCAGTGATCTGCAAAATACCGTATGTGCCTTGTTTCCCTTTAACAGGGGCATTCAATATTTTCTTGTTATTTATGGCGTCGGAGCCGATTGTCAATTCGCCGGTCAGGAAGGCGTCTGCAGTTGAAGACAACTCCTTGGAATAATCGAATAATCGGTAAGGGCCTGATGGATCAGGTTCTTCTTGCGAGAGAATCAGTTCGACAGACACGGACAGCGAAGAAAAATCACTCAACACCGTCTTTACCAACTGCTCGTAAATGACCGGTGTTTCCAGCGTTGAATTGAATTGTTTTATCGCTTCCAGCAGATGATGATAATTCTTCGATTGGAGTTTCAATGCACGGGAATCTTTGAGTGTTTCGATCACTTTTCCGAGAAGCAGCTGAAATTCCTTAACGTATTCAGATACAGCGAAGGTATCCCATTGCTCTGTCGTTTTAACCAGAACTATCGCAATCGGCTCACGATTACTATTGCGGATCATCAGCGTGTCGTCTGCAAATTCATATGGATCGTCCACGTTCATTAATATCCCTGTATACGCATAGGGTGCCGATATTTCTACAACACGGTCAATCGGACTTTTGTCAGCTCCCCGACAAGAGGAGGCACGGTGAAATTCGTTGTCCTGATATAAGAACAAATCAATCTTGCTTACATTGAAGTGCTCATCGAACAGACCTTCCAGTCTATTGATAAATACGTCGTAATCCAGCTTGCGGAGCATATCCACCAGCAGATCGAGTACGTCACTTTTAATCGATTCATATATTTGTTCATTCATGTTCATTTCATCACCCTCTATCATTCAGTAAACGCATTGAATAACCTACATCCATTTTATAGTACCCAATCTAAATATGCAACTTTATAACTAGTTCAATGTATTCATTAAACATAACTCGAACTATGTGGAAGGAAGTCTCTTTTGAAATTACTTGACGACGTTGCTGAATATTGGTATGATAATCGTTGTGTAAAATAATTGCAGCATTTGTGTGTTCTCTATTGCTCAGTCTGTTCCTCAATTCGAGGTGTATCCTGTAACCCTTGGCTGCAGAGGTGAAGATACATGAAAACAGAATGTCGTAGGGATTGAACGCATCTGGTCTTATTTTACAACAAAATAAAACCAACAGAGGAGGAGTCATTCATGGC
>JARIBI010000243.1 GCA_029257435.1 Sporosarcina sp.
CATAACCCCAGGAAAGTGATCATAAAACATGGAATCCGCTCATAATCGCTGAAAAGTAATCATAAACCCCATAAACCACTCATACCGATAACCCATCCTCACAAAGCACCCATAACCCCGCAACTAACAACAAAAAAACCACCCGCCAACAACTATAAAGTTGTCCAACGAGCAGCAATCATCATCACTTCTGAAATTGTTGGAACATCCCGCTTAAACAAGTAACCGTCCGACTCATCACGGCACCGCTTCCTAATGCAGCGGCTACACTGCATGCCTCTAACACTTCTTGTTCGGTGCAGCCAGCATCGACACATCCCTTTGCATGGAAAGTCATACAGGTTTTATCGTTTGCGTAAACACTCACTGCCAGTGCAATCAGCTGTTTCTGTTTCCCGTCCAGCGCTCCATCTGCAAAGCAGCTCTCGGTAAAGGAGTGGAACCCGCTCCCAATCTCGGGCAATTGTTCAGTGAACTGACCCATGCTTTCTTTATAACTTTGTAGTACCCTATCTGCTGAATATTCTTCCATCATTCAAACTCCTCCCGTTCAATTCGCCAGTAGTATATGTAGCGAAGCGTGAATCATTCAGTGAGTCGCATTAGGATTTGTCACGAAATAGAATAAGCTCAGGGCGAAGTTCGTCTCCGATATCCAGTGTGATGAACGAATAAAACGGTAGCTTTCTTTTATCTGTTGGCGAACCAGGGTTCATCAGGAGGAGTCCTTTGTAGTATTTGATAACGGGAATATGGGAGTGGCCGAAGATAATCGCATCCACGTGCTCATCAGAAAATGCGTCTACTGCACGCTGCTCGGTGGTCTTTTTGTCCCCGTGACCGTGAACGATGCCGATCCGCAGTCCACCCACATCCAGCAGCTGCCGCTCAGGCACAAGAGCACGCATTTCTTCGCCATCTACATTTCCATAAACCCCGATAACGTCCGTTAATGCAGAAAGCGATTCAAAAACCTCAGGAGAGCGCCAGTCCCCCGTATGGATGATGCAGTCTGCGTCTCTGCATTCGTTCAGTAAACGTTCCGGCAATTTACTTCCTCTGCCCGGGATATGTGTATCACCTGTAATAATTACTTTCATCTGCATTCATCCTTTCGGGTTCAACTAGACAATATGGTCCGGGTGATCGGTTCATCGTGAACGTCTGTCAGACGTTGTAACCGACCATTGCCTGCATATAAATCATTTATAATCATTTGCACTGTAATTCTTTAATTACTCGTAGCGTACCCTGAATGGCAGAGAATGAAAAGTAACCTAACAATCAATGAAACCTTTTGGCGATGCTATCGTAATAGAAGGTATAGAATAAACTATTATAAAAAATCGCCCTCCTAATTTGGAGAGCGATCCGATAATCAATCAAGTACTTTCTCAAGAAACTGTGTGAGCTTTGTTTCGTACTCACCTGTAATATTGTCAAATGCTTTCGTATGCCCGGCTTCCGGAACAATCCATAACTCGTTATCGCCATTGGCTGCATCGTGCAATTCAGTTGCCATTTCCGTAGGGACCAGATCGTCTGCATCTCCATGAATTAGAAGGAGCGGAATCTCTGTTTTCCGTACCTGATCCACCGCGGACGCTTCTTGAAGCGTATAGCCTGCACGGATTTTAGTGATAACACTTGTCACATCAAGTAAAGGGAATGCCGGCAACCCGTATATAGACTTCAGCTGATGAGCAAGTTCTTTTTTAACCGTACTATAGGAGCTGTCTGCAATAATTCCTTTCACTTGCTTCGGCAATTGCTCACCGCTCGTCATTAAAACAGTCGCGGCGCCCATGGAATTTCCTTGCAAAATGATTTGTTCCGCGTCATGCTGTTGAATGAGATACTTAATCCAGTCTTTGTAATCGAGGCGTTCGTGCCAGCCATAGCCAATATAATCGCCTTCACTGTCCCCA
>JARIBI010000138.1 GCA_029257435.1 Sporosarcina sp.
CTTTTGAACATTTACGCTTAATGGATAAATGGAATGCAGCGACGCCAATTCAGCAGTATCGTGAAGTCATGGGAGTTCCTTTGCCACAAGTTTGGGAAACTCTGTTACCTGATCACTCTCCAAAAGATAAAGAATATACAGATGCGTATTTTCTTGAAAAACTGCTTGGAAATATAAAAAATGGAAACGGTTCTTTGTATCCTAATACGAAGGAAGTTCTAAGTTATTTACATGAGAATGATTTTTCAATCTACATAGCAAGTAAATGGTTTAACCGTATACCTAGAAGCAATAGTGAGTCATTATAACTTGGACAGTTGGATTACAGAGACATTCAGTATCCAGCAAATTGAGTCATACAATAAATCGGACCTGATTCAGAGTATTGTAAAAAGTATGGGATTACTAATGCAGCAGTAGTAGGGGATCGCCTATCAGACATACATGCAGCTAAGGATACTGGTTTAATTTCAATAGGATGTAATTTTGATTTTGCGAAAGAAGATGAACTTTCTCAGGCCAATGTAGTAATAGATGATTTAATTGAGTTAAAAACAATCCTACCCAAATTACCTATCTAACTACTCTGTTATTCAATTATCAGGGGCGTATCTGGAAAAAAACAGCTCCCGATCTTAAGGAAGCAGGCAAGACTAAGGAATCCGAAGGGGGTAAGATAAGTGGATAACGACCTATTTAAAATCAGAAAAGCAGTGGTAACAGATGCTATCGGAATCGCTAAAGTACACATCGATAGTTGGAAAACAACATACGCCAATATAGTTCCAAATGAATATTTATCGAACCTTTCGTACGATAGTCGTGAAAAAATGTGGACCAATGCTATCCCCCTTGGCGATATTTACGTAGTGGAGAACAACGTTGGAGAAATAGTTGGATTTTCCAAAGGCGGTAAAGAAAGAAGCTGTAAGTATAAGGGATATGAAGGCGAGATATACGCTATCTATATTTTACAAGAGTATCAGAGAAAAGGAATCGGAACAGCCCTTGTAAAGCCAATTATTAAAGATATTATTGAAGTCGGAATAAACTCAATGCTTGTTCTTGTTTTGGAAGATAATAATTCCTGTAAATTTTACGAATCACTTGGGGGAAGAAAAATTGATACTGTTGAAGTGGAGATAGGCGGTAAGAAACTTCCCGAACTTGTATATGGCTGGGAAGATATAAGAACTATATTTTAGTTAATTAATTAAAATATTTTTATTATTTCTCGTGGGAAATATAAGAGGAGGGGATCCGATGAATTCACAACAAAATACCAATAAGTCAGTGAAAGCGGATAATCTTATTATCTTTACATTTTTCCTGCACCTCTTGTTACTGCTATGTGCCAGTGCCGTACCGGAAGGACGTTTTCTATTTTGGCTGCCCATCAATCTGGCAATTGAGACTTTCATCATCTTCCGCCTTCTCCTATTATGGAAGCGATATAGTAAGTATGAACCGAGGCGATACAATTCCCTGCAATTGTATTGGGCACTTATCGGATCTTCTATTTTTGCAATGATGCCTTTTGTTAGATCAACATATGGCACGTTGGCTTTTTGGCCATTCCTGATTGGTACCGTGTTGTTATTCTTAATCAGCCATTTATTGAAAGAGAGGATTACTTCAGTATTTGTGAATCCCGACAAAAGGAGGCAACTCATCAAGTTGCCGAAAGTGCTTGCAGTCATTGTTCTGGTCGGGCTTGTAATCAATGCAATGCTGCGCTTTACACAAGCACATCCTAACTTGGGACTTATTATTTTTTTATATCTGTTAGCGGGATTTTTGCTTTTTTGTGCGACTCCTTTTTCACTTGACCAGGAACGAATCGAGAAGCTGAAGGCCGATTAAAAATGGAGAAAGTTCAAGAGAATGAAATGTTCATGAATTTAGAGAGCTTGCAAATTACTTGGCTAAAACCGTTTATATTTTTGCTGTATAAGTATGTATTTGGATTATTAAATAGATATAGTTGTCGGGCCATTATAATGCTAGGGAGTGATTAAATGAGAGTTAGTTAATCGTTTTTACAGTAAGTGATATGAAAAGGAAGGTTAGAAGATGCCATGGCACTGGAAAGTAGAAAATACTGTATTCGATAGCTTGCACGAAGCGGATGTTTGGGCTGATTCCATAGGATATGGAGTCTTTATGAACCAGATAAAAGTTTTTTCTTTCTAGACCGCTGGAGATATAAAGAAGTTCCGGAGTTGTCGGATATTCAAATCAAGCTGATTCGAATAGGAAGCATCGTTATTATGATTGTATGGACTGTATTACTGATTAGTGCTGCTATCGATACCTTTACACCTGACCCTCCATTACCTGGAATACAAGTCATGAGCCGTTAATCGAAAATTTCTGATCCCATCCGAAGTTATAGATGACTTCCGTACCCGCCTAATTATAGGAGCGTACGGTATTTTTATGTTTACGGAAGAGAGAGAGGCATGAATGGCACGGCACATATTATGTTTTGCTGGGATAAGACAACAGTGCGCTGCATAAAGTGAAACTGAAGCATTATTACGCCCCAGGAGGTATCTTATGAAAAAGCGTATAGTAGTTGTACTTATGCTTGTTGGGACATGCCTGTTAGCTGCTTGTTCATATGACAGTGAAAAAGCGATGGAAAATGGGGATGTCATCAATATGAATGGTCCTGTTTATAACTTTGAACGATTTGAACAATTTTTAGGAAGCGTCGATGCAGAAGATTCCGCTGCTGTACAGATCTCCAATTTTACACTTGAGGGAAATCCGACATTGTATAAGTTAGCGTTTGACGGGACAGGTTTTGATTTGGAAATCGACAGCTCAAAAAATAAAAAGAGAGGAGACACTCCTGTTAAAGTGAAAATGTCCTGTACGGACCTTGTAACAGAAGAAGGGCAGCAATTATTCACGTATACGCTAGAAGGATGCGAGCAAGGTGATAGTTCCGACACCTTCAATCTGCTCAACGTTTTGAAGGAGGAGGAGCATGAACACGGTCATGGATTTTAATCCGCACTGGAATATAATTGCATGGAACTCGTGTGGCGGACAGTGCAGATGATTAAAAAGGAGTGCAGAGGAAATGATTGATTTACTTCAGAAACCCACAATAGTTGGAAGGAAAGTGATTCTGAGACCTTTTTTAGAAGAAGATTTTCCGCATCTTGAAGAATGCTTGAAAGATTCGGAGCTATTGAAATTAACCGGGAGTGATTCCGAATACGAGCGCGAATCCGTTTTACACTGGTATACAACTAGAAATGAACAAACGGATCGCTTGGATTTGGCAATTGTTGACCCTGTCCTAGAATGTTTCGTCGGTGAAGTCGTGGCCAATTCTTACGATGCAGGAAATCACAGTATGAACTTCAGAATCATGATTGGACCTCGTGGGAGGGATAGAGGATTAGGAACAGAAGCGACTCAGCTGTTTTTGGAGTATCTGTTTACTAGTACCTCGCTGCGTGAAATTACGTTAAGCGTATTTGAATTTAACCCTCGTGCGAGGCACGTATATGAAAAAATGGGATTCGTCGAATGCGGAATTGAAGAGAATGATCTGGAATTTGAAGGAGAATGGATAGATTCGATCCTGATGTCTTTACCAAGGGATGTCTGGCTGGGAAAGGAAAGTTGAGGGTCGGTCCCAGTTGAAGCAGTTAGGCTGAATTATTGTCCGTTCTTTCCTGGATGTTAATAACGCCAATCTTAATGATGAAATAGAGATTACAAAAACATCATTTTAAATAAGTTTAGAACTATTTGCTTTTTCCACATTCATATGTTATTCTATAAGTAGTATTATCTTTGTTCTTTTCAGATTGAGAAAAAGATTTTGTTTTTCGTCTAAGGTATTTGAGCAAGTATAGTAACTAATTATGCGGAAATCCGCATTAGGAGGCAATAACTATGGAACAAGGTACAGTAAAATGGTTTAATGCAGAAAAAGGTTTTGGATTCATCGAACGCGCTGAAGGAGAAGACGTATTCGTACATTTCTCAGCTATCCAAAGCGAAGGTTTCAAATCTTTAGACGAAGGTCAAAGTGTAACATTTGATATCGAGCAAGGACAACGCGGACTTCAAGCTTCAAACGTTCAAAAAGCATAATTAATGCGGAAAGAGACCCTGCTTGCAGGGTCTCTTTTTTTTTTGCGTAAAATTGTTCCTTGTGTGAGTAGAGTCAAAAGTCTTTCTTAGACCGTCTTGTAAATAATGGATTACTGCGCAGCATGCATGTTATCCTTCCAACTTCATAACTACACTAAAATCCTTGCCGGAACAGTTGGCAAGGGTTTTTTGTACTGATTTCAACTTAAGGGCATACAAATGAAAAGGAATTAGTTTATGCTACATCCCTTAGATTGGATTAAGAATTTTAAGTTTCATCGACTGTATCAGCGGATCACAACAGCTATACCGATTATGAATTAAAAGAACATTGAGAAAAAACGCACGTATAGGAAATGGAAATGATATACTTAATATGTAGAGTTAACAAGTTGATAGTGTGATGAGTCCTCTGCCAATTAGAATAAAATTTGTGCGTTGATATGGATATTAAATGGAAGGGGGATTTTGGTGGTCGCATTCATAAAGAAACGACCCGTCGTATCCTTTCTTGCTGCTCTAGCCATTCTGTTTCTTTGTTTGGGGAGTTATATCGTTAATTGGGCATTTTATGATATAGAGAGAGTCAGTAAAGATGAATTATTGATTGAAAGTACTTCTCCGAACGGCAGCTACACAATAAATTTGTATAAAAGTAAGAATGGTGCCACTGTTCAAGACGGAATTATAGGGGAACTTGTTTTTAATGAAAAAGACAACAAGAGTAAAAATATATATTGGGATATGGAAGAACGTGCAACGGTGGAATGGATTGATGATCGTCTCGTAACTATAAATGGCCATAAACTGAAAGTGCCTAACGATACGTATGATTACAGACATAACTAAACCGTTTTTATGTCGATGCAATAGTAAACGATTTTGTGTGAAAAATGCACCGGTATAGGATGTGGTATGTTGGAGGAAACGGATAGAGACGTCTTATATGTAAATTTGTTGATTGGTACAGCAGGACCGCTCATAATTTTTTTAGGGATCCTGAAAGCAAATGATGCTATGGGCAGTACGGCTTTCGGTTTTACTTTGTTTGGTTTCACTTTACTCATGATTTATATAAATTACCTCGAAAAGAAAGCTGGCATACCTAAAAAAGCACTATGGATTAAATCGATACTATCGATTCTTACAGTTGCGATTTTCTTTAAATACTACTTATAATCGAGCCAAATTACCGAAATGCAAAGGAAAGGCGTTTTTCAGTTGGTTAACCATTTTAAAAATAAACGATTTTGGACTCTGCTGCCGCCCTATTTGTTATAGGTGTCTTGTTGGTTTCTTTTACACCCGCTGGTTATAAATTCTACTCACTTTTGGCCATGATCATTGCTTTCTGGGGAACGTATTATAGTTGGAATCATTTTGGTGGCAAGGAAATTGAAGCGGGAAATACTAGATAAACCTGATGAGCTAACGGAATTAATTCATGAAATTCAGATTTACACTTTTCAGTTCGGGAGGTAAGATGGTGTATCTATGTTAAAGATGATATTGACCGGCCTATTCACTTCTATTTTATTCTATTCTGCATCATTGCTTCTGTATCTTTTGGATATCCTAAATGCTCCTGTTTTTTTGTCGGTCTTATTTTTAGGAGGAGTAATACAATCCATTCTTTTTATCATTGTTCTCATTTGCCAATACAGAATGTTGACAAGATTATTAGGTTCTTCTCTCCTCGTTCTCGTTTTTTTGACTGCGTATGAGTTCCCATTGCTTTTCTATTTATCCGCACCCTCCTATGTCACTGCAAGCTATTTCGCCCCCGAAGAGGTTGTTGAAGGGTCTGGAATCTATTCTGTGGGAGTTCAAGAAACCCGCTATAAAAAAGGAACAAGTAAAAAGTACATTACTGAACTTATGAAAGATGAAGGGAATGAAATACTATCCATTACTCAAATTGACAATCAAATAATCTATGGAGTGAAAAATAGACAACTTTTATCTTGGTTGCATCTCACTGGAGAGCATACACCAAAAGAGATGGTGGAAACTGTCCAAAGTTATCTGGGAACAGAAGAGGACTGGGTGGCAACGTTGAATCGTCCTAACACAGGTGGTGATAGCGCGGGGTTAAGCTTAGTCCTTTCGGGTCTCTATAAAAAAGGAAAACTGGACAATCAGTTACCAATTGCTGTTTCAGCTGGGATTGATAAGCATGGAAATGCGACTAAAGTAAATTCCATCAAAGAAAAACTGCAAATTATTGAACAAGCAGGCATTCATGTTGCGATCATGTCTAAGAAAAACAGAGACGACGCTTTGAAGTTTCAAAAAGAACTAAACTCAAAGGTTGAAGTATTTTTTGTTGATGATGTACAAGACGCCCAACGTACAATTGAAGAAATCAATAAGAACTAAAAGGAAAGTGTCAGCATTCAGTTAGATTAGATGTTGAGAAAGTGAAGAATCTCAGTTAGTAAAGCCGTCCAGACGTACCCTCTCTGTTAATAGAGAGGGTTTTCATATTGTGAAAACAATTTCAGTACTAATGGTGTGAATGTGTATGTTACTATTTGTATACCTCGAGACAGTATTTCTCGGTTTGTTATGAGTGTGCATGGATGAACCGGAAGTCGCTTTGGTTGCTAAAAGAGTAAAAATTGAAGAAAAACGAGGAGGAAGTACGTGCGGAGTTGAAGGGAATTCAACCGAAGACACTTATCGATTATGGAAGTGGAACGGGGCTACGACATTATCGCATCTGATATTGAGCAAATTCGACCTTTGTATGAATTGTACACGGATTGGATTGAAAATGATCATCGAGCGCTGATTGACACGAGAGCTAAACAGACAGATGCCAGTTTTTAAAAGAGAACGTGTGGATATGCGCCACACTGCAGCACAAAAAGGCGAGCCCAGCAACGTCATGATCCATGACTTGTTGAGGCCGCCTTTTGTTTTCCTTTTATAATCCGCTATACATGGGGCAACTTAAATCCTGCTGAAGGTCTTTTTG
>JARIBI010000153.1 GCA_029257435.1 Sporosarcina sp.
TTGTGAAAATAATTTCATCCTCACCTGATTGTATGTCAACTTGGTGGAGTGTACTTTTACTTTCTTCGTCAAATTCTTTATCCGAATTTACATAAAGCACTGTTTTTCCATCGGGCATCATATCTAAATCCAAAATTGACCGATCTGCTGGAAGCTGTACGACTTGTCTTAACTGATCGGATTTCACGTATAGCGTCGGTTTCCCTCTTTCGTAAGTAACATAAGCGATATCTCCTTGTGCCGATACGTCAAATTGTCCCGTTAGTCCTTGCTGTTTTTCTTCATCCGGAATGCTGTAAGTGAAGCCTAGCCACAGACACGCTCCAGTTACGAGTACAATGAGGATTGCAGACAGAATCGTTCTCTTCAAAGTCCTCCCTCCCCTGCTGCTGCCTTCCAAATCAAAATCAGCAAAACTGGCGTCAGAATCTGTATAACAGCAACCGTATACGCAATCCACCTGCGCTGTACTTTTAATGCCTTCATCTGAATGGGGTAAATGATTCCATAAATCATGAGTGGAATAAACACCTTCCAAATCGATCCGTTTCCATCTTCACTGAACAAAAAGAATATGTATAAGAAGTACAGCGTACCCAGTGTTACCGCAATGCCACTCGTAATGCTGAGAGCATGGAGCACCTTCGCGTTAGTTGCCGATTCGGCACGCAGAGTTGTTTGATAGATGCCGATGATGATACCAGCCAACAACAAATAGCCAATGATGGTAAGAAGGCTTGAATACATCTGATCCATATCTGATGCAAGAAATGTTCCGCAGCCCGCTGCTAAGCCCGTCATCACGAGCAATGTATTTTGCACTGCACGTTTGTTCATCCAACTCCTTGGATGGGTGGAGCTGAATAGAAGTGCGGAACTTATTAAAACACCGATGAGCAGCCAACTCATATAGGCATCTCCCTGTGTGAATAACTGAACGAGATACACAGTGTACGTAAATAGAAGTGAACTGATGGACAGGCTAAATGGCAGCTTTAGTAAATAAGATCTCATGGATTGACCCCTCCCAAACCGTTGAACACATTTTCTTCAGATTACCATTACGTCGGGCTTGTGACAATGTCACTTCTAGTGCAGCATGCTGAATAAAATTGACTCCAAGCCAGTCGCTTTTTATCGGTGATTATCGAGATGCTGTTTCCGTTTATTTCTTCTAACAAGCAAAAATACAATCAAACCTATAATCATTGCTGTGACGCCTAAAGACATTAGTGTAAAGATCATATCCCCTAGGTTAAACGTGCTATTTATGGCTTCTATTTTTCTCTCCTCCTTTGATTGGATGATGAAATACATTCATTGGATGGAAGCTTTTATCCATAAGAGCATTTGCTATTTTTTTCATTACATGTGGATTACGGAGTTCCTCATCGTTTAGTTTCACTAAATCACTTACTTCAATCCAGGCGCTGTCTATAATTCCATCCTCTTCAAGACATACGGCACCTCCAATAATCTCTCCAACAAAATGGAACAGGATCACCTGACTATGAGAGCTACTGATAAAGTTATAAACACCCGTTGTCTTTGTAAGTTGAATGTCCAGCCCCGTTTCCTCTTTCACTTCCCGTTTAGCTGCATTCGCAATGTCTTCTCCAGCTTCTATCCGTCCACTTGGAAAGTTCCACTGATTAATGATGGGCGGTTTGTTTTCTTTAATCATGAAAACCCTGCCGTCTTTAACGATAGAAACACTAACAACTAAAACACTCATATTTTCTCCTCTGTATTGAGAAGTCCTCAATCTTTGTTCCCCGTGTTTCGGGTCTGCCTGCAAACTCCCATACACCTATTCATGGTCTCTATTGTAGATTTTTTTTAGTGTCGTATTGATGTTAATTAAAGCGATTAATATAAAGCCAAGCATAATGAACGTGACCAATTCACCTGTGAAAAAAGCTACAATCCCCAATAGTAAGGCATATGTTCCGTACCATTTGTTATTCATAGACAAACCCTCAATTCGTTTACTGACTGCAAACACAATTGTAACA
>JARIBI010000029.1 GCA_029257435.1 Sporosarcina sp.
ATCGGTTTATAGTGTTTGTATGCAACATTTAAATATTCTTTAATATCGTAGTTGAATTGTTCCTGTTTCTTAGGATTTCCTCCAACAATATAGAGAGAATCGAAGAGATATGGACTGGTCGTCAAGAATGTTTCATCCACTTTGAGCTGGGTACCGTCATTACCTGTAACCGTCCCTAACGTCTCACTGACAATTACTATGAACACACCGTACTTTTCCAAAGTGTTCAATACATTCGTAACTTCATTTGTATCAAAACCATCTCCAACCAGTACGCCGACTTTTTGTGAATAGGCGTATTTAGGAGTAGTGGTCTGACTCAATGATGGATAGCTGGTGGAGACAGGTACTTGAGAACCGCTCGGACGATTGACACCTATATTTTCTGCCACGATATAAGCCATCTCTTCATCTACATTCACTAGAATATCTGCGTTCTGCTGTCGAACAGACTCACTTTTACAACTGCCAAGCTGATAGCTCAACGCTTCAATTGTATGTTGTTTTTCAACAGGTGATAAACTGTTCCAGAAAATCCGGGGCTGTGTGAAGAAGTCATCGAAGGATTTACTGCGCGCCCGGATGACATGGCCATCCACTTTTTTCGGGTAGGACTCATAGCCGCCTTCTTCGGGTGGGGTTGTATAGGGAGTGTTATTCGATAGCGAGTTCTTATGGTAGTTCGTCTGGTCCACATCGATCCGATACCTCATAAATCCTTGTCGTGTATTGTTGTGGAATGGACAAATCGGACGGTTAATCGGCAAGTCCTGGAAATTCGCACTGCCAAGTCTATGGTATTGGGCACTCTGATAAGCCATCAGTCTTCCTTGAAGGACTGGATCATTTGAAAAATCAATGCCAGGAACGACATTGGCAGGATTAAACGCGACTTGTTCAAGCTCCGCAAATTCGTTATCCACGTTTCGATTCAGTGTCATTTTCCCTATCATTTGGACAGGGATTAGTTCTTCTGGCCAAAACTTCGATGGATCGAGGATGTCAAAATCATAGTTGAATTCATCTTCCTTCGCAATCAGCTGGACCCCTAACTCATATTCTGCAAATGCACCGCGATCTATCGCTTCCCTTAAATCGCGACGATGGAAATCGGGATCGATTCCTCCAATTTTCTGAGCTTCATCCTGCAATAACGAATGGACTCCCAAGACCGGTTTCCAAACAAATCGGACAAAAGTTGCGATTTCTTGTTCGTTGACAAATAGATACGTATTAATGGACCAAGATTCCATCATCCGATAGCTTCTCAGGATCCCTCGATCGGACATAACCCATAACACCATGTGGAGTGCTTCTTGATTATTTGCTACATAGTCCCAGAAGTTATCATGTGCGCCTGCAGCAGTCGGCATCCCAGTTCGAGGCTCCGGCTGGTAGGCATGCAAGGCGTCCGGAAATTTCATAGCATCCTGGTTGATTAACACCGGCATCGCAATTGTCGTCAAGTCGTAGTTTCCTTCTTCTGTGTAAAACTTTACACCTTTACAACGTAAATCTCTAGCCGTGTCCTTCGATCCCCTGCTTCCTTGTACGGTTGAGAACCGGACGAAAAGCGGTGTCTTCTTCCCAGCTTCCTGTAAAAAACCGGCTTTCGTAAACTGCTTCATGGACTGATAACATTCAAATTCTCCATGCGCTCCGTAACCCCTAGCGTGACCTTTCCTTTCGGGAATCGGCTCATGTACGAAATGCGTACATCTTTTCAAAGAATTCATAGTCTTGACGCAGTGACGGACCGCGGATACCCGCCTTTAATGGTCTTCATCGTTTGATAACTTTTTCGATTGATTTGTTGTCAGCGGCTTTCCGGAATTCTTCCAGCTGATTGTTTTTACTGTTTCCTGAGATGTTCTTTTCATTCATAGAAGATGATTCCACATGTATACAGCCTTCTCTCAAGATATTTCCGCACAATAGAAAGATATACCGCGCAAATCAGAGTATTCATCATAGATTCAAGATGATTCTAGTGAAAAGTAAAAAACCACCCTATACTCTTAATAAGCAAAAAGGGTGGTTTATCAATCTAATAGAGTCAATTAGCTCTGCGTTTATTACATTTAAACATTTTCCATTAAGCTCGCTGTACCGCAATCTCTTCCCCGACAATATCCACACTTACATGTCCAACAGTCTCATTTTCCAATAAAAGATCTGTCAAAGGATCTTCAATTTTGTCTTGAACCACTCTTCGCAGCGGACGAGCGCCGAAGCGTTTGTCATAGCCTAATTTCACAAGCGCTTGCTTTGCTTCTTGAGTAATGGAGAGGTTGATGTCACTTTCTTCAATAGTTTTTTGAAGATCCACAAGCATCAAATCTACAATTTCCAGAAGGTCTTCTTCTGATAGTTCGTTGAATGCAACAATCGCATCAAAACGATTCAGAAACTCTGGTTTGAAATAATCACTTAGTGTTTCTAACATCGTTACAGACTCATGCTCTGTCTGATTAAAGCCGACACTTGCTTTTTGAGCAAAGCCTGTTCCTGCATTGCTTGTCATAATGATGACTGTATCTTTGAAACTTACAGTAGGGCCATGCGAGTCCGTCAATCG
>JARIBI010000058.1 GCA_029257435.1 Sporosarcina sp.
GGCTGTTTTTTATCATTATTTATGAATGCGCACTCTGGATAGCAGCAAAATCATGTACGTGAGCAACCCGAAGAGTAATGTCACGAAAAATGAGTGAAGCAATGCAATGGAAAGGTTCAAACGAGTGAAGACAGAGAGCATTCCCGTTGTAGCTTGTGCCAGAACGAGCACCAATGCGATAGACCAGCTCCATACCAGCACTTTTTGATCACGATAGTTACGGAATACATGGATAGCGATATACGCAAGCCAGATGACAATTAATGCAGCAGCCGTACGATGTCCCATTTGTACCCACTCATTCAATGTGGAAGGGAGTTCGAATTGATCGTTTCTGCACAGCGGCCAATCCGCACAAGCCAGACTGGATTCTGTATGACGCACTAAAGCGCCTGTATAAATAACGATGTAAGAGTAAACGGTCACACCGATTGTATGGAATTTCAGTTTGGGTCCGACTTTGATCTTATCAGCGTCGAACTTTTTATCCACTTCAAAAATGAGAAGAGTTAGAAGCAGAACCGCCGCAAACGAAATTAATGAAATTCCGAAATGTAAAGCGAGGATGAAATCTCCTTGTCCCCATTTTACCTGTGCCGCACCTATGAGTGCTTGCAAGATGAGGAAAAATACAGCCATCACCGAGAGGAATTTAGTTTCACGAACATGTCCAATCGCTTTCCATGACCATACGGCTAAAATCACTATTAAAATTCCGACAGCACCTGTTACGAGACGATGAGAAAACTCGATTAATACTTCTGTTGTAATCTCGTCTGGAATTAGTTGACCATTACAGCCAGGCCAATGTCTGCCGCAGCCCATACCGCTGTCTGTTTTCGTAACGAGCGCACCGCCGAGCATGATGAGCAGCATTCCAACTGTCGCAGCTACCGCAAACCATTTTAAGTAGTTATATCGTTTCAAACAAAGACACCTTCTTCTGTAAAATGTCGACCGTTGAAAAGGTCTCTAGTTTTTAATGATAGAGAATCCCGTCATAAAACACAATGCCGGAAACAAAGAAGAGTTGATAAGGTTTGGGTTTTCACAAAAAGTTCATAAAAAAGACCTGATAACTTCACAAATAGGTACGTGGAATGATTTACTATAGAGTGTGCACTGTATAATTCCTTGAGAGAGTGTGCAATTCTATACAAATTGCGATTTTGTATAGAAATTGTGAAGGATTTTCGATATAGTTAAGTACAGCGGTCATTTTTTAAAGGCTTTGAAAGGGGGAGTCAAATGTCAAACAGTCGTACGACTGCTGCAGAGACGGTACCGGAAACTGTAATTGCACCAACATTCATGAAGGACTTTTTAGCACTCATTAAAATTGGAATAGTGAATTCTAACTTGATTACTGCGTTCACGGGTCTTTTCTTGGCGTTCCAGTTTGCGAACATCAATTTTGTACATAGACTGGATCTTATGATTGCTACTCTTTTCGGAACTGCCTTAATCATAGCCGGTTCAGCAGCGCTGAATAATTTGATCGATCGTGATATCGACCCGATTATGACACGTACTCGGACTAGACCTACAGTGACTGGCCGATTTAAAGCCCCGGCAGTCCTTGCAATGGCTTTAGGGTTTATCGCAATTGGAGAAGGGTTGCTGTTTTCAGCAAATGCTACTGCAGGACTTCTTGGTCTCGCAGGAGTATTCAGTTATGTCGTTCTTTATTCGATGTGGTCAAAACGCCGTCACGTATCAAATACGATTGTCGGAAGTTTATCTGGAGCTATTCCGCCGCTTATTGGATGGGCAGCAGTAGAACCGTCACTTGGATTTGGAGCTTTGGCGTTGTTCCTAATTATGTTTGTCTGGCAGCCGCCGCACTTTTATGCGCTGGCTATGAAAAAAACAGATGAATATGGAGCAGCTGGAATTCCCATGTTACCTGTCGTAAAAGGATTTGCCCGCACAAAGAAATCAATGCTTGCGTGGGTTGTGCTGTTATTTCCTTTGCCTTTTTTATTAAGCGAATTGGGAATTGGGTTTCTGATTTTGGCAACACTGTTAAACGTAGGCTGGTTATTGCTGGCTCTAAAAGGATTCAGTGCGAAAGATGATTTAAAGTGGGCAACATCCATGTTCATCTACTCATTGAATTACATGACAATCCTTTTTGTCTCGATGATTATCTTTTCGATTTTCATCTAAATGTCTGGAATTCTTTCTTTGACAGGAATTCATTATAGAGAGGTCTTTACTCCTCAATGGAAGAAAACACTATTAGAAAGAGAGGGATTATGAAGCGATGATGAAAGGACTCAAAAAATGGCGTCTCTTTTCCTTGTTAGCGGTTCTGACTGTTTTTTTAGCAGGATGTGGCCAACAGGAATTATCCACGCTTCTACCGGCTGGTCAGGTAGGTAAAGATCAGTTTAAGCTGCTGATGCTTTCTTCAGGTATCATGTTGTTCGTCATTCTTGTTGTAGTCGTAATTTATGTAGTCGCATTGATTCGTTTCAGACGTTCGAAACTAGGTGAGGATTTCGTGCCTGAACAAGTTGAAGGCAGTCATAAATTGGAACTTGTTTGGACAATCATTCCAATTATCCTCATTATCATTCTTGCAGTTCCTACTGTATATTACACATATAAACTTGGGGACGTAAAAGCAATGGAAGAAGTAGACGACGAAGGAAATGCGAAGCATCTTGTTGTTGACGTTACCGCTAAGCTTTACTGGTGGGAATTCGAATACCCGGATCTCGGGATTGTAACAGCACAAGAACTCGTAGTACCAACTAAGGAGAAAGTATTCTTCAATCTGAAAGCTGCAGACGTGAAGCACTCCTTCTGGATCCCGGCAATCGGCGGTAAGTTGGATACGAACGTTGAAAACTTAAACAAGTTTTTCCTGACATTCGATCAAGAATCAAAAGGTCTTAAAGATGGCGTATTCTATGGTAAATGTGCTGAGCTATGCGGACCGTCTCACTCACTGATGGATTTCAAAGTAAAAACATTACCGCGTGATGAGTTCAACGCATGGGCGAAAAACATGAAGGCAACTGCAGATGAAACCCCTGTAGCAAACGCAGCAGGTGAAGAAGTCTTCAAACAAAGCTGTATCACTTGTCACGCCACTTCTGGTGCTGGATCAAGCGGAGCACCCGGTCCGAACCTTGCAGCATTTGGTGACCGTAACCGCGTCGCTGGTTTCCTAGATCATGATGAAGAGCACTTGAAAGAATGGATTAAGAATCCACAAAAAGTTAAACCGGGCAACAAAATGCCTTCTTTTGAAAATCAGCTTTCTGACCAAGAGTTAGACGACTTAGCTGAGTACTTGCTTGGCTTGTCTGTTGAGCAGTAATACGTAACGCGATATTGAAGAGGAGGTAAAACAACGTGAGTTCTGTTGCTCAAAAAAGAGGATTCGGCGCAGCCCTTTGGGATTGGATGACAACTGTCGACCATAAGAAGATCGGAATTCTTTACCTCATTGGCGGCGGTTTCTTCTTCGTCGTCGGCGGTATTGAAGCGATGATCATTCGTCTCCAGCTGTTAAAGCCGAACAATGACCTAGTTAGTGCAGGTCTTTTCAATGATTTAATCACGATGCATGGTACTACGATGATTTTCTTGGCCGCCATGCCGATACTATTTGGATTTATGAACTATATTATGCCACTCCAAATCGGAGCGCGTGACGTTGCGTTCCCATTCATTAACTCATTAGGTTTCTGGATGTTCTTCTTTGGAGGATTGTTCCTGAATATATCATGGCTTATTGGGCAAGTTCCTGATGCTGGATGGACTTCTTATGCATCGCTGTCACTTGCTTCTACAGGACACGGAATTGACTTTTATGCGATAGGTCTTCAAATCGCTGGTGGGGGTACGCTGATGGCCGGGATTAACTTCCTTGTTACCATCATTAATATGCGTGCACCAGGTATGACATATATGAGGATGCCATTGTTTACTTGGACGACATTTGTCGCTTCAGCAATGATCCTTTTCGCTTTCCCACCACTTACTGTCGGTTTGTTCTTCTTAACATTCGACCGTATGTTTGGCGGTAACTTCTTTGATCATCAGATGGGTGGAAACACAATTATCTGGGAGCATATTTTCTGGATCTTCGGACACCCTGAAGTATATATCTTGATTTTGCCGGCATTCGGTATTTTCTCTGAGATTTTCTCAATCTTCTCTCGCAAGCGCTTGTTTGGATATCCAGCAATGGTATTTGCGACAGTGTTGATTGGGTTCTTAGGATTCATGGTTTGGGCTCACCACATGTTTACAGTAGGTCTTGGGCCAACTGCAAACGCAATCTTCGCAGTTGCCACGATGGCGATTGCTGTCCCAACTGGTGTTAAAATCTTCAACTGGCTGCTTACAATTTGGGGCGGAAGCATTGTCCTTACAACTCCAATGTTGTATGCACTTGGATTCATCCCGTCATTCGTAATGGGTGGTGTTACAGGGGTTATGCAGGGTGCTGCACCTCTTGACTATCAATTACACGATAGTTATTTCATTGTTGCTCACTTCCACTACGTAATCGTTGGCGGAGTTGTACTTGCGATCTTAGCAGGTGTCCACCTTTACTGGCCGAAAATGTTCGGAACAATGCTCAGTGAAACACTTGGTAAAATTACGTTCGTCTTCTTCTTTGTCGGATTCCACTGTACATTCCTGATCCAGCATTGGCTTGGATTCTGGGGAATGCCGCGTCGTGTTTGGACATATATGGACGGACAAGGCTGGAATACTGCAAACTTAATCAGTTCAATCGGTGCGCTTCTAATGGCGATCGGTGTGATTGTATTGGTCATCAATATCATTATGACAACTGTTAAGAATGTACGTATTGGAAATGATCCATGGGGCGACGGACGTACGCTTGAATGGGCGATTCCATCACCACCGCCATTCTATAACTTCACTCAGACTCCACTTGTCCGCGGACTTGATACAGTTTGGATTGAAAAGCAGGAAGGCAACGCAACAGGTCTTACATTTGCTGAGCCTGTAACGGATATCCACATGCCGAATGGTTCAATCATTCCATTCTTCATGACATTTGGTTTGTTCATCGCAGGATTTGGTGCAATGTTCCACCAAGAAACATCTTGGGGACTTCCAGTGCTCATCTTGGGTCTTGCTTGGACGTTTGTCTCAATGGCAATGCGCTCAGTTAAAGATGACCTAGGCTTCCATGTAACAAAAGAAGAAATTCAGCGTGATATTAACAATGCTCATAAAGGGGGTCAAAACTGATGGATTTGAATAAAAAATTCACTCCGGAAACTTGGCCGGAACACCCTGAGCGTGCAACACTTGAAGCAAAGAATAAGTTTGTTGGCTTCTGGCTCTTCCTTGGCGGAGAAACGATTCTTTTTGCGACGTTATTTGCAACTTATATGGCGCTTAAGAATAAAGGACCAAGCGGTTTCGGCTTCTCGACTCAAGAACTTTATCAGCTTCCACTAGTATTTGTCATGACGTTGTTACTTTTAACGTCTTCACTTACTAGTGTGTATGCGATGCACCATATGAAGAATTACAACTTCAAAAAAATGCAGCTGTGGTTAGCTATCACTGCATTCCTTGGACTTTGCTTCCTGGGACTTGAAGTGTATGAGTTCTCTCATTACGTAAAAGAAGGCTTTACATTTGGAAATAGTGCATTTAGTTCATCGTTCTTTACACTTGTAGGAACACACGGTTTCCACGTTGCCATCGGACTTGTTTGGGTAACATTGCTGCTCTTACGAAATGCAAAACGCGGCTTGAACCTGTATAATGCAACTAAGTACTATACGTTCTCACTTTACTGGCACTTCATTGACGTCGTATGGGTATTCATCTTTACGGTAGTTTACTTGATGGGAGTGATCGGATAACATGGCAGAAGTAGAAATGTATAAGAGAACCCCTCTTGAACAGGATCTATTCGTCCGTCGTTCAAAGGAAACTATGCGCGGTCAAGTTATGATGTTCTCACTCATGATTTTCATGACACTTGTCTCGTTTACATTCGTCGTGGCTTATCAGCAAGGAGTGGATGGGTTTTCTAAGTATTTAGTAATCCCGGTTCTTTTCCTCTTTGCTGCAGTTCAAGTAGCATTACAGCTGTACTATTTCATGCACATGAAAGATAAGGGACACGGTGTTCCTCAGATGTTCATGTTCACAGGAGTAGTATTTGCATTCCTGATTCCACTTGCTTTCGTTACGATTGTTTGGTGGTAAGCACTAAAAACCTCTGTCTTTAGCCAAGGGCTAAAGACAGAGGTTTTCTTATTTGTACCAATGTCAAAGAACGTTCATTGTGTTACCTAAAAGAAGAGCCTATAATAGGAACAGATCTTATAAAAGGAGCTGAGGCAATTGCCGTTAAGTATATTTGGCTTCCGCGCTTTATGGAGTCCGTACTTTTTCTTATTTCTCGTTCTCGTGACGGTCCTTTATTTTTTATTGACTAAAAAGTGGAGAACACGATTTGAAGGAACTGAGGCTGTCACTTCCAGACAAATCACCTCTTTCATTTCCGCAATTGTACTGCTGTATATAGTAAAAGGATCCCCAATGGATTTGATGGGACATATTCTGTTTTCTGTTCATATGGGACAAATGGCGCTTTTGCTGTTGGTGATTGCTCCTTTATTCATTGTCGGAATTCCGAACTTTTTATGGAAGAAAGTGTTCAGTTTCCCAAAACTCGCAGCGGTTATCCGGTTTTTCACTAAGCCGGTCATTAGCTTGATTGCGTTTACGATTATGTTTTCGTTAAACCACTATCCGCTCGTCCTGGATACAATCAAACTAAGCTTAATGCTGCATACTGCATTTACGCTGACATTATTTTTATCGGCGCTGTTTTTATGGTGGCCAATATTCAACACACTTCCAGGGGAGCCTCAATTACATGGCTTGAAAAAAATCGGTTATGTCATTTTGAGTGCAATTCTGTTAACACCTGCTTGTTCGTTAATCATTTTTGCCGAAGTTCCGGTGTATGAGACGTATAGCAGCGGTGAAGCATGGCTGAAAGCAATGGCGCTGTGTGTACCTGCTGGAACGCTGTCCGGTCTGACGATTTCCGGCCCTGAGTTATTTACGAATATGCCAACGCTTTATGACCAGCAGCTTGGCGGGATTATTATGAAAGTCATTCAAGAATTATTGTATGTATTCATCATTGGTAAAATCTTCATTACATGGTATCGTGATGAACAAGATAATGCTGACGAAATTACTCGTCAAGACCTGATTAACCGCAAAAACTTGACGATGCACGGTTGATTGTTACATCTGAATAGAAACGGAGAACTAATATGAACTTGCCAATCCTGCCGACATTAAGCACTTTGCTCATTATTATTTCCGGCATTTTAGTAGTGATTGGGTGGATGCTGATACGCAAAAATCGGAAACAAGCACACAAAAATGTGATGATTGCCGCATCTATTTCAGCACTGCTGTTTTTAGTGATTTACTTATCAAGGACAGCAATTTTGGGGAACACAGCTTTCGGTGGACCCGATTCTGTTAAAATCTATTACACCGTATTTTTGATCTTCCATATTTGTTTGGCTACCTTAGGGGGCGTTTTGGGTGTGTTATCACTCATTTCAGGATTCAAGGATAACTTACCTAGACATAAACGTCTTGGGCCAGTAACGAGTACTGTGTGGGTTTTTGCAGCCATTACCGGTGTTGCAGTCTATTTTCTTCTCTATGTATTCTACAAAGGCGGAGAAACGACTTCAATGATTAAAGCGATTTTAGGATTTTAACACAAAAGACGCATGCCCCTATTATTGGGATATGCGTCTTTTCAAATTTCGATTTAAATTTTAAAGTTCATTTTAATGATTCCTGCTTCAATTGCTGTCGTAAAGAGAATCACGACCATTGGGCCGATGAAGAATCCGAGGACTCCGAACAGTTTCAGGCCGATAAACATTCCGATCAATGTGGGGAGAGGGGACAAGCCGATTTGGGCTCCCATCACTTTTGGTTCCACAGTTCTTCTGATAATCAGAAGCGTCGCAGCTAATATTGCCAGCTTTGTTCCCATTGCAACGTCGCCGCTTACATACTCATAAAGCGACCAAGGTGCCAGAATGATAATTGACCCCAATATAGGAATAACATCGATAATCCAAATAATGATCGCCATGACGACTGCGTATTTCGGAACAATTAACAGCAGCCCGACGAATGCTACAGCTAAAATGATGAAACTTACGAGCAATTGCGCTTTCATGAATCCAATAACTGTGGCATTCAGTTTCGTGGTCATGTATCGTACTTTTTCAGCTGTCCGGTCCGTTAATAAGTTAAACGCACTTTGTTTTAACTGAGGCAGCTCGAGCATAAACAAGAACAAGGCGATTAAGAAGACGATGAAACTCACGAGAAAATTCGGAATTTCAGAAGCGAGTGCAATAATCTTTTCATAGCTCAACAATTCAAGAAGGGAAATTTTGAAGGAAGTGAGCGCAGCAGTCAATTGTTCTTGTGTAGCTTTGACGATATCTGAAGGCATTCCAGACGTATATTTAAATACTTTTTCTTGCATATCAATCCATACACCAGATAACGAGTTTAAATAGTCTGGCGCATCCTTTGTAAATTGAATAATCTTGCCGATCAAAGAAGTTACGGAATAATAGATACCTACCGAAACAAGTAAAACGACAAAGATGAATACGGAAATAACGGATAGCTTCCGCTTCCACTTGAACTTCCGCTCTACTAATTTGACCAGCGGATCAATGATCAGTGCTGTCAGCAGGGCTAAAATAAGCGGTATTGATACCGGGAGTATAAAGAATAGAGCAGCAGCTGCAATAAGAGCAGTCACTAAGATTAAGAATGTTCGTTTTGTTAACCATTTCGACACCCGGCATTCCTCCAAATTGTGTATTGTTTCTATTATAGCCAAAATAAATGAAAATGGATATTAAAAACCGGAGAATAGAATATTCTCCGGTAGACAATCATTTTTTTAAGTTGAACGCTTGTAAATCTTTCACAAGACCTGTTAATGTCTTTTTGCAATCATTGACAACGAACGGTGGATAAAACTCATCATCTCCGTACTCAACACCGTGAGGATAATAGTGTTTTCCAAGTTGCGGAGTGATGAATTCAATCACTGCTTCGTTCTTGCCAACATCACCATTTGGTGTTAACCCGTATACACGCAGATAGAACACGCCTTCGCTAACCGTGTACTTTTTGTCGAACGTGACACGTTCGTAGTCCCATTGTCCCGCAAGAACTAAATCATATCTTTTAGCAATTTCTTCAAGATCAGTTAGGCTGACAGCCAGCTCTTCAATACCTGTGTTTACAAAATCCATTGATTAGCTTCCTCCTTAAGTAGACAGACAATCGATTGCTATTCGTTTACAATCATAGAACAAAAGGAAGTCGGTTGCAATGGCAACATTGTGTCTGGAGCCGGATTTGGGGAACGGGTTAGAAATGGGTGACTTATTCATCTGATGTTGATTACAATAGAGGCAGAGAATTATATGCAGGTTGATTGGATGAGGGGGTGGAAAATAATGAAACGATTAATAAATCGATTATGGAAAGTGCTTGTATTATTCTTACTCATCCTTTTGGGTTTTTACTTTTGGGACGATGGATTTAAGGAAAATGAGCCTTTAGAGTCGCCTGTACAACCCGGAACTGCGATTAGCGGGGGCGAGACCTTTGAACAGCAAGGGATTAGTAATGCAAAACGTCCTGAAAAAGGAATATCGACGATAGTTGGCCAAACTTCAAAAGAATTGATTACTCAATATGGAGAACCGGATCGAAAAGATCTTTCGGTATTTGGCTTTGAATGGTGGATATATAACGCGAATCCTATGATGATGGCTGGGGTCTCAGAGGGTAAAGTAAATCAAATCTACAGTGCGGATCTGGATGCAGATGTTTATCCGTATGTAAATGGGCAAAGCAGTGAGGATATCTATCGAAGTACCATCATTGAATCGGAATTGGAAGTAGTGGTTGGAGAAAACCAGTATACATTTGTCCTAAATGGGGATGACATCAAAAACAAGATGCTGATTCAATCAGAAGGCCTGTTCACACAACTATATATTGATGAAAAGGGTGAAGAATTGGAAGGTGTTCGGTTCATTGATCCGGTGACACTTGTCATGCAGCAGCCCTATGACCTTTTCTACAAAGGAGAGCTTGTAGAAGTGAAGAAGCCTTCATCTGAAGATCAGATGGCTGTAGATCGGGCACTGGAACGTCAAATTTTAGACATCACCAATGTTTATCGGACGAATCATGATGTAGGCAAGTTGAAACGGGACTACCAGCTTCAACTGGTTGCGCGCGAACATAGTAAAGAAATGGCGTTGCAAAATTACTTTTCCCAAGATTCACCGACGTCTGGCACACTTGCCAATCGTTTGAAACTTGCTGGAATCGATGTTAAAAAAGCAGGAGAAAATATTGCGTTGAACTATACAGACGCGATTGAAGCAGTTCATGGATGGTTAAATTCTCCTGCACACCAGGAAGTGTTGCTGGATAAAAACTTTACTCATATTGGTACTGGCGTTTATGGAAACTATTATACGCAAAATTTAATTCAGGAAGTCGAGAGACCAGCGCGTCAATAAAACAACTATAAAGAGTGCGGAACAATCCACGTCCCTTCTTCAGCTGCAGCAATTCCTCTAACACAGAGAGGGATTGCTGTTTTTTTTGCATAAAGAGCTGCGCGTTTTTGTATGACAGGTCTCTCACAGTCGAGTAAAGGAATGAATTCATCGATCGTCAGTGAATCAAATTTTTTTGCTTCTCTATGAATATGCGGATCAGCAGACATTACACCTGGCACATCTTTGAAAAATTCAACATGGGAGGCATTTAAGCTGCTGCCTAGCGCAATGGCTGTCAAATCACTGCCGCCACGACCCAGTGTCATGTAATCGCCGGCTGTATTCATTCCTTGAAATCCCGGTATTATTAAACACTTGTGATCTTGTAAGGTCCGTTCGATATGGCTTGTCTCGATTGTCTCGATTATTGCGTTACCAAAGGAACCAATCGTTCTGATACCTGAATTCATACTGTGCATCACCCTGTTAGGGATCCCTGCTTCCTCCAATTCAGCACTAAGTACTGCAGAAGCAATCAGTTCTCCGCATGAAGCAGCCAGGTCCCATGAAGCTGAAGAGAACTTCAATGACGGTGTTATCGAGAGCAGCCGATCTGTGGAATACGGACTTTCCTGACGTCCGATTGCAGAAACGACAACAATAACTTCATCATGTGATTTCAAACCTTCTTGAATCCGGTGAATACATAAACGGCGCATTTCACGATTTTTCATCGCTGCGCCACCAAACTTTTGGATGATCATCTCGTCTCCCAACTTTCTTCGTGACATTTACCCGATGCTTTTCATACTCTGTGGTAGGTTCACTCTTACTATATTCCCTCGCAAGAAAAACGTTCGGGAAGGAGATGCTGATTTGCATCTGATTGAATTATTAAAGGATTGGCCGTGCACAATCCGCGGGAACTGGCGTGACGTTACGATTGACTCAGTTACAGAGCACCCGAACCGTCTTAAGAAGAATTGCTTATTTATCGCTAGAAAAGGGGCACATCATGATGGAATCGAGTCCATTGAAGAGGCCCTTGATAAAGGAGCGGCTGCAATTGTGATTGACCGCTCTGTCTCAGAGAGTACTCTGTCAAAATGGAGTCTTCGAGGGGCTGCCGTTGTGACTGTACCCGACTGTAAAAAGTTCTTATCTTTCAGCAGTGCGCAATTATCAGGATTCCCCTCTGAAGAGCTAACGGTACTTGCGGTGACAGGTACGAATGGAAAAACTACGGTGACGCATTTTATCGGTCAGCTGCTTTCACAATTTGGAATAAAGACCGCTGTGGTGGGGACGACAGGTTGTTATATAGACGGGGAGAAAGTGGATGAAGAAATCCCTTCTCTGACAACACCGACTGCTGAATATCTGCATCCATTGTTAAGAAGATGCATAGATCGGGGAGTGACTCACGTTGCAATAGAGGCTTCTTCGCTCGGGTTGGAAATGGAAAGGCTTGCTCATTGCCGTGTGTCAGTCGGGGTTTTCTTAAATATTGGAACTGATCATTTCGAAGAGCATGGCGGACGTGAAAACTATATTAAGGCAAAGAAAAAGCTGTGTTCATTGTCAGAGCAAATTGTTGTGAATTGTGAAGACACGGAGTGTATGAGAATTGTAAAAGATATAGAACCGCCGATACACTTGTTTGGCAGAAACGTGGCGGGAGGCTGTATGCCTTCTGAGGAGTTAATCGGTTCGCTGCCTCCCGGAGAACATAATCGGTTGAATGCGATGGCTGCTGCATCTGTTGTCAAATTGCTTGGGTTTCCTGAAAGAGAAATTTTCAGTGCGTTTCGTCTGTTGACCCTCCCCGAAGGCCGCATGCAGCTTGTAGAGCATGAAGGCAGAAGGGTTTTTATCGATTATGCTCATACACCTGACGCTTTATCAGCCGCATTGCAGGCTGTAACAAGTTTGAATCCTAGGAAACTCATATGTGTATTTGGGTGCGGGGGAGATCGAGATAAGGAAAAGCGGCCGGTCATGGGGGGAATTGCGGAAAGTTACTGTGATACGATCGTACTCACATCAGATAATCCTCGCAGTGAACCCCCATTAGCAATCGTTCAGCACATTTTAACAGGCACCAAAAATCCAGCATCGATATCCGTGATTATGGACAGGAAAAGTGCTATCCATCAAGCGATATCAGCTAGTAAACCAAATGATATTGTTCTTATCGCTGGAAAAGGCCACGAAACGTCACAAATCATTGGCACTCATGAAATTAGAATGTCTGATCTTGCAGAGGCGATGATAGCCCTTAATCAGTTGAAAACGCTTTTAGAATGAAGAAGTAATGCGTACACTCCCTCTATTTGGTATAATGAAGAAGAATGGAGGGAAATCACTTATGATGATGACCGACGAATGGCTTGCCATCATCGAGCAAACAGACGAATTGGCAGATATGATTTTAACATCCGATGTATTAGTTGAGTACCGCTCCGCTCATCAGGCAGTATACGGTGATCCGGATTTAGTGAAAAAAATCCGAAACTTCTCTGAAATGAAGGACCGTTATGAAGAGGTGCAGCGATTCGGAAGATACCATCCGGATTATAATATAGTAATGAAATCGATCCGACTCGATAAACGGGCGTTAGATATGAATGAGAAGGTTGCAGCGTTAAGACTTGCGGAGAACGATGTCCAATATATGCTAGATGAAATAAGTGCAGGGATTGCACACTCTGTATCTGAATCGGTGAAGTTACCGACAGATAACACGTTTGTAACGGATTCTTCTTGCGGAGGCAGCTGCGGAACTGGCGGCGGCTGCTCGTGCTCAGCATAATTTGAATAGAACACTAAAAGCGGATGGCTCTTCAGCCATCCGCTTTTAGTGTTCCAGTAACATATCCAGTTGTACCATTGTTGATTTTGGAGAATCTGTTATAAATCCTGAAATACCGGAATTCACTAGTTTGATAACGTCATCGGCCTCGTAATTTTCCACATATACAGTGATGTTGAGTTTATTTAAAAATTGTATGAATCCCTCACTTGCAGGCTGAAATGGCCCAATCTTACCGGCTAAAACAAAAAGATCCGTACGAGGGTGATAAAGATGACCGAAACGACTCGTATAAGCAGCATACGCTTGCTTCAGTTCGGTTATGCCTGCTCCTGCTGCAGCCTTATGCTGGGTATACAAGTTGAAACGATCTACTTGCTCGTCATAATGACTGAGGACAGCGACTTGTTCTTGCGCTCCGCATTCTTCTAGCAGTTTCCATAACTTCGAAGGCATCAAACTGCCTTCGTATGTATCGGGAGAATCAGCTATACGAATGATGAAAAGCAAATGCGGATATTGGGTAATCATATCTTTCAGTAAGCAATGGGAGGATTCAGGATGCTCATTGTTCACAAGAATGATTTCTTCATGGACTGTCAATTTAACATCCATCGCAAATCCGTGAACGCCAAGGGAAGCGGCTTCAGCGGCTTGCTGCTCACTAGTTGCAGTGTCGGTTAATTGTTGAATAACAACCGGCCCTTCAAATTGAAGCGCTTTTTTTCCAGGTCTCGCGTTTGGACGGATCATTGCTTTTGAAGCGGCCCAGGCAGCTGCGCCTGCTGCACCGACTGAAAGGGCAACTTTAGTTTTTCTTCCCATGTCTAATTCCTCCTTGTTTTGCAACTGGTAAGTTCATTATAAGACAAATTGGACAAACTGTCAGTAAAGTCTGGTTGCGGCTTTTTTCAAACCTATGGTATTGTTAGGGGAAGAAAAGAGGGATACTATTGGTTGATCGTCAAGGAGTTATCATTTATCTCCACCACTTGAAACAGGCGAAATCGTTCCGTAAATACGGACACGTTCACTATATATCACGACGCATGAAATACGTTGTCCTCTATTGCAGTCAAGACGATGTCGAGGACGTTATTCGTAAAGTCGAGAAGCTCTCGTCAGTGAAGAAAGCAATTCCTTCTTACAGACCGTTTGTGAGCACAGAATACGAAAATGCACGCCCTGACAAAGCCAAGGAATACGATTACAAAACAGGTTTGTAAGGTCAGTCTAGAGGCGGCAGCAAGTGATTAAGCCGTAAAACGCCAGTTACGTATTGGAAAAATAATTTGGTTTCCGGAAACTCAGAGGAATGTTTAAGTTCAACCGGGACGGGCTTGCTGCCAACTGAAGCAGCGGCTTCTTCAAACACGAGTTGACGTTTAGAAACTTTCCCCTCTTTTGAAGGAATCCCTTCGCGGCAAATATAGATTGGGTAAAAGCCTCCTTCACCAGCGGGCGAGAACGAAGCTGCTAAAGAAATGGATGGTTTCCCGTCTTTCGTTGTGGCTTTAAATAAGAAAGTTCTTTCAAGTCTGTCTGCGTTCGTTGTTATTAGTTCACATAGTTCATAAATATCCGAGTACCCTTCACCGAGTTCGATAAATCGCTGCTGTCGCATATGGGATGCACACACCTTTCAAAAAAGTATCTTTCCCATCATAGCACGCTGTGGGATTCTTTGCAGATCGGCTGTCGGGGGAATCATAAAGGAGTTGCCACATGAGAGTGATCGCTGGAACAAGAAGGGGAATCCCTTTAAAATCAATTACGGGCACAGATACAAGACCCACATCAGACAAAGTAAAAGAAGCATTGTTCAGTAAAATCGGTCCGTTTTTTAACGGTGGCATTGCGGTGGAGTTGTTTGGCGGAAGTGGCTCCTTAACTTTGGAAGCGCTCTCGCGCGGTTCGGATAGCGCCTGGATTTTTGAAAAAAATCCTAAAGCATGCGCGGTCATTAAGTCCAATGCAGAAAAATGCAAATTTACGGAGGAACTTCATATCATTCGAGGTGACGCGAGGTCGGCGGCTGCAAAACTTGCCAAAGAAGGCGTTAGAGCCAATCTGTTATTTTTAGATCCCCCTTATGCAAAAGAAGAGTTTTACAATCTCGCTTCTCAGTTTGTTGATCAAGGCCTGCTGGCAGAACATGCAATTATTGTATGCGAGCACGAAAAGCAATTGAAACTTCCGTCTGCCTATGGTCCATATGAGTCTGTTGGAACTACGGTATACGGTGGCAGCGCGATTACAATTTATAAGAAATGAGGGTCTATCATGTCTAAAGTGGCTGTAGTGCCAGGAAGTTTTGATCCGTTGACGAATGGGCATCTTGATATTATTAAGCGTGCTGTAAAGATTTTCGACGAGGTCCACGTAGTGGTGATGAATAATTCATCAAAAAATCCGCTTTTCTCTGTTGACGAACGCCAGCAGTTAATTGCTCAGGCGACTGCTGAGTATCCTTCAGTGAAAATTGATTCGTCTTCTGGGTTGCTCATTGACTATGCGAAAAGTATTAATGCAGCGGCAATTGTAAGAGGATTGCGTGCGGTATCGGATTTTGAGTATGAAATGCAAATCACATCGATGAACCGCTTTTTAGATGAAGACATAGAAACATTCTTCGTGATGACGAAGAATCAGTATTCTTTCCTCAGTTCCAGTATTGTGAAAGAGGTGGCAAAGTACGGCGGAGATGTCTCGGCACTTGTACCGGAGACAGTCAATCGGGCATTGAAGAAAGTGTATACATAATCTCAAAACAATGGGACGGCAGTTTAGTTGCCTCCCATTGTTTTTTGCTTTCTCTAAGATCCTCATAAAAGCATATAAAGAAACACTGGAACTGCCAGCACACTCCAGATGCGGCCGATAACGTAAGGTTTAAGCGACAGCTCGGCTGAGCGTGCAATCACGAAAACCTGCATGTGAATACTTAAGCCGTTGATGGAAAGAATGGCTGCAATCAAGTAAGGGAAAATTGCAGATCCGTAAAAATGCTGCGTGGCTGATTGAACTCCTGATGTCATTTCAAAGAATGCCAGCACTGCTGTTTTTACAATCCCCATTTCGACCGATGCAGCGGCTTGAATAACTGTCGTCAGCACGCTGCCAAGCGAAGAAAAAAATACGACAGTTGTAGCGACTAAAATGATGATGGAAGAGCTTTCTTTAAAAGCATCCAGTAATGGAGCTGAACTTGGCGGTGGTAACGGTAAATTACCAATGACTTCAAGCTGCGAACGTTTAGATGCCATTAACAGAAGAACGAATAAGAAAAATAGAATATTAGCGACGTGAATCGCAATGAGTAGCTTCCATCCTGCCATTGAATTGCCGAATAGCTCCAATCCTACATATCCGACGATGAACATTGGACCGGGTGCGTGACAAGCTGCAAGAAGCAGGCTGCTTTCATACGCGGAAAGTTGTCCGGTCCGCTTCATTTCACTCACCGTAACTGCGCCAACGGGAAACCCTCCAAAAGATCCAAGTGTGTATGCCTTTAGATAACGCATCCACGCAGGTGAAGAATTTTTGGAAGCGGGTAATTTTAAGAGCCATTGGGTTAGAATGATGTAAGGAAGTAAATAGGGAAGCAAGGCTTGCACAAACAATTTCACACCTGTCTCAGCTCCATCATGAGCAATTCCAGGCTGTAAAATGAATAACGCAATGAGCGCCCAAATCATAATGACGTTGATCATGCTTCTCTTGCAAGTGCAGACAGCTTTGTATTCACTCTTGCGGCTCCTTTCTCTATTGTGTGAGAAGCTCAAACAAAAAACATTGTGCCGCTCATTTTTCAGATGGTACACTTAACCATATGTAAATTAGGTACAGGCTATTAATGGAGGTGCAGGAAAATTACATTTAAACGAATTGGGATAACGGCAATTCTTACGGTTTTAATCGCTTTGTTTATGCTTTATCCCTTAGATAGCTACGTGTCCCAACCTGGCGGCGCCTATGAATTGTCACCCCTTGTCAAAGTGGAACAAGGTGATGAAGATGACGCTGGAACGTTTAGTCTTATGACCATTTCTGTTGGGAAAGCAACACCTGCAACTTATTTTTGGTCCAAGATTTCAGATAAAATGAAGCTGCTTCCAGCGAACAAAGTAAGACGTCATGGCGAGAGTGATCAGGAGTACAATGTGCGCCAGCTGCGCTTGATGAGCGACTCACAATTCAATGCGATTGCGGTTGCTTTTGAAAGAGCCGGAAAACCGGTGGAAATCGATTTTGCCGGTATTTACATTCAACATGTTGTAGAGGGCAGTGCATCAGACGGGAAACTGCAAGCAGGGGATCGGGTGGTCGGAGTTGATGGGAAACCATTGCTGGAGCCGGACCAGTTTGCTGCGTACATTGCTGACCAGCGAAAAGGCAATACAATCCAAGTGGAAGCGGAACGGGATAAAAAGAAATTTAAGACGGATATTACGTTGAAAGAAATTCCTGAAGCAAAAGGGAAGGTGGGTCTTGGAATTCAGTTTTTAGAAGACCGCACCTTGAAAACTATACCAAAAGTTAACTTTAATACATCCGAAATCGGAGGTCCGTCTGCTGGCTTGATGTTTACACTGGAAATCATGAATCAGCTTAAACCTGAGGATATTTCAAAAGGCTATACAGTCGCAGGGACGGGAGAAATGTTGCCAGGCGGTACTGTCGGCCGTATCGGAGGCATTGACTTTAAGGTCATGGCTGCCGATCGTGATGGAATGGAAATTTTCTTTGCACCTGACGATGAATTACCTGAAGAAGTGAAAGCTGCGAATCCAGGCATAATGAGTAACTACGAAGAGGCTGCGGAAACCGCAAAAAAAATAGGCACGAAAATGAAAATCGTACCCGTTAAAACGGTTGATGATGCCCTTGCCTATTTAGATAAGTTAAAACCGAAAAAGTGAGTCAGTCTTTACGGATTGGAGGAATTCGATAATCCAATCCTATTGATGGATGAATTGGATTGATTCCGAATGCATATAAATCCGAAACAGAAGATGAGAAGCCTGCAGATGCACTTTTAAAATTGGCGAGCCGGCTTACGACAGGCAATTTCATATTCTCTTTCATTTCTTTAAGGTAGCTTTGACCGGCACGTGTCATTCCGAGCAGACGCAGGTGGTCTGGAGCAGGCATGGATGCACGGTGGCTGTATGTGAAGCCGGTGTAGATGTGGGTGAGCATGCGCTGGATGCGTGTCCATGTATAGCGCTTAGACTTTACAATAGCCATGAATTGCTGGAATGTCTCAGCTTGTCTGGCTGCTTTGTATAAAAGATTTTCGATGCCTTCTGTAACATCTGCAATAGCGGCAAGGTGTTCGGGTCCGCTGCGAAGAATTTGGACTCTAAGGAGCGGATAGAAAGCATCCCAGCTGCCAAAAGAGCTGCGCTCAATAATCCAATTGTTTAAAGAATTATAAACAGAATTAGGGACAAACTGTTGGATAGGCGCTGTGCTCTCGGTTTCAAAAAATTCTTTTCGGATTCCCGTTGCACTGGCAATCGGATTGCCGTGTTTCACATCATCATGGTACCCCGCTCCCAGGCGCGGGAGAGTGGCTGGTTTCATGGAAGAGCCTATGTTTGCAGCGGCTTCCATATAGTGAAAACCAAGTATGTTGTTCGGTAATGATAAATCTACTGTTTCTTGTTCGTTTGCAGTAGAACGAATAAGCGTGGAGTATGCACGGTTTAACGCTTTTGGGTAACTTATCCCTTCTTGAACATACTCATGGATAAGTTCATCATACTGTGTTTGAACCGATGCAATCCGGCTTAGTGTAGTCGTGAATGGAACGATAGACCCGTTCTCGCTACCGAAGCAATAACTGGAACAGCCAGCAGCATCTAAAAGCTGGATAGCACCAGATGCAAACGAAGGAGCATTTGAGGTTGCGCGCTCATAAGGCAATTCGAAAACGATGTCTACTCCGTTTTCAAGCGCCATTTCTGTACGCGTCCATTTGTCGACCAATGCAGGTTCACCGCGTTGAAGAAAGTTACCGCTCATGACAGCGATGACTAAATCAGATTCAGTTTGAGCTTTTGCAGAGGCAGCATGGTACAAGTGGCCGTTATGGAAAGGATTATATTCTACGACGATGCCGACAGCTTTCATGGAAAATCACTCCTGTTTGAAGTTTTTCTTTCGTTTAGTATAATGAACTAAGCGATCAAGTGACAAGAAAATATCTTGACATCTTTTTTTATCCGCTATATAATCAAAAGTGTTGTCTTGAGGTGATAGGCATGAAATGGTCAATTCATCAATTGCGTAAGTTCAGGCAGGGAGCAATGCCGCTTGACGAAGTGGTTGATTTAGGATCTGTAAGGGAAAGAAACCCGGAAATCCGGGCGATTTCACCTGTTCAGTTAACAGGAAGTTGTACAGTTGGTTCTAAAAAGATCTCGTTTCACTTCCATTTGGAAGGTTCGTTGACATTGCCATGTGCCCGCACATGGGAAGATGTTCATTTTCCGTTCTCCATTGAGTCGGACGAACAGTACAGTTGGGATGAAGACGTATTAGCACAGGACGATGAAATCCATCCGATTACGGGGGATGTCGTCGATCCAATGCCGATCTTTGAAGAGCTCATTCTTCTGGAAGTACCGTTGCAGGTTTACTGCGACGATGCGGATACCATGACGGAAGCCTCCGGCACGGGTTGGTCGTACGCGACTGACGAAGAGTATAATCTCCAATTGACAGAAGAACAGGATAAGAAAACGGATCCTAGACTTGCAGGCTTAGCAAGATTTTTTGAATCCGATAACGACTAGTCGAAATAAAGGAGGTGCCCTCTAATGGCAGTACCAAAGAGAAGAACATCTAAAACCAAAAAGAATATGCGCCGTACACATTACAAGTTACAAGTACCTGGTATGACAACTTGTGAAAACTGTGGTGAAATGAAATTGGCACACCGCATCTGTAAGTCATGCGGTCAATACAAAGGGAAAGTCGTTGTAGGCGAATAAGCAAGATTCTGCCGCAACTCCCTGATAGCTATTGCTATCTAAAGACTACCGTGAGACCATGGGTCACGGTAGTCTTTTTTTGTACATAAAAATCTAGGAGGCTGTGTCATGTCATTTAATATTACATCCGATCAGGGAGTCGTGACATTCACCATTACCCGACCTGAAGTTCGGAATGCGGTGAATCATGAAGTGATAGAAGGTCTTGAACAATTCATTGCTCAAATTGAGCAGAACAAATCGGTGAAATGGGGAGTCATCACATCTGTTGGCGGCAAAGCATTTTGTTCAGGCGGTGACCTGGGTGAGTTCCACGTGTTAGAAACATCTGCGCAGGCGCTGCCGATGCTTTCTCGAATGACAGAGCTATTGTATCGGCTTGCAACATTGCCTGTACCAACACTAGCACTGATGGATGGAGCTGCAGTTGGCGGAGGCTGCGAAATTGCAGCTGCATGTGATTACAGACTGATGAAGTCCGGTGTCAAAGCAGGGTTCATCCAAGGAACACTTGCAATTACTACTGGCTGGGGCGGGGCATCGCTACTTTATGAAAAAGAGTCCGGGCATAGTCATGTCCTTCAGTTATTGACTCGTGCGCAGCTTCATACAGCTGAAGCACTCGTTGAATGGGGCTGGATCACTGAACTTTATGAAGATGACAAACAGGCAGCACTAGATCAGTTTATAGCGAAGTTTGCAAATATAGAGTCCGATGTCTTACGAGCTTACAAGGCAGTTGCTGTACGGAAATGGGAACAGTCAGACTTGAAGAGCCGGATGATGGAAGAATGCAATCAGTGTTCAATCCTTTGGGAATCCGAAGCACATCATGCGGCTGTACGTCAATTTCGCAACCGATAATTGCTGGATATATAGTTCGAATATTCTAAAGATAAACGAATAGTTGAAAACGGTTTCATTGTTCAGATAAACTAGTAAATAGATATTTGAAAATCATCTATCTGCAGCAAGCAAAAGTTGAGGAGGAAAACAATATGGCACAAGTACTTTCTACAATGACAGGAACAGTTTTCACAATTGAAGTTGAAGTTGGGCAAGAAGTGAAAAAGGGGGATGTCGTTGTCATCCTTGAATCAATGAAAATGGAAATTCCTGTTGAAGCTGAAATGGATGGGAAAGTGGCGTCTATCGCTGTTAAGGAAGAGGACTTTGTTGACGAAGGGGACCTTATTCTGACGTTTGAAGGATAAGTGAATTAACGAAGGGGGAGTTCACATGACAAACCACACAGAAGAACAAAAGGGGTATAATCATAAACTTGAACAACAGCTCGAGGAGATTTTTTCGGGCGGACAGCCGAAATATCATGAAAAAGCTGCTCAGCAAGGAAAGCTTTTTGTTCGGAAACGTCTAGAGTTACTGTTTGACGACGGTGAATATACAGAAGATGGACGTTTTGCGAATTGTGAAGCGGGCGACTTGCCTGCAGATGGTGTCGTCACCGCAATGGGGAAGGTTGGCGGCCAAACGGTTTGTGTCATGGCAAATGATTCAACGATCAAAGCGGGTTCGTGGGGATCCCGCACAGTAGAGAAAATTATTAGAATACAAGAAACGGCTGAAATGCATCGTGTTCCGATGTTGTATTTAGTCGATTCAGCAGGGGCCCGTATTACGGATCAGCTGGATATGTTCCCGAACCGCAGAGGTGCAGGGCGGATTTTCCACAATCAAGTGAGGCTTTCTGGATTCATTCCTCAAATTTGTGTGCTGTTCGGTCCTTCAGCTGCTGGCGGTGCTTATATACCAGCATTTTGTGATCTTGTAATAATGGTTAAAGGGAATTCCTCAATGTATTTAGGTTCGCCAAGAATGGCTGAGAAGGTCATCGGACAGAAAGTATCGTTAGAGGAAATGGGCGGTGCAGAAATGCATTGCACTGTCAGTGGATGCGGAGATGTACTGGCAGAGAACGAAGAAGAGGCGATTTCTGAAGCGAAGCGCTACCTTGCGTTCTTCCCGGCAAACTTTACAGAGCCTGCACCTGTAGCAGAACCTGTTGAGGCAAAAGCAGGACGAACACTAGAAGAAATCATTCCTGAAAATCAAAATGCACCATTCAATATGTACGAAGCGTTGGATGTGCTGATTGATGAGGGAAGTTTCTTTGAGGTGAAAAAGAAGTTTGCTCCAGAATTGGTTACTGGGCTTGCACGTATTAACGGGAAGTCTGTAGGAATTATAGCAAACCAGCCGAAAGCAAAAGGCGGCGTGTTGTTTGTCGACTCCGCAGACAAAGGCGCCAAGTTCATTAACCTTTGTGATGCTTTTTCAATTCCTTTGCTATTTCTAGCAGATGTCCCTGGGTTCATGATCGGGACTAAAGTGGAAAAGGAGGGGATTATCCGTCACGGGGCGAAACTGATTATGGCGATGAGTTCTGCGACTGTGCCGAAAATCTCAGTCGTCGTACGTAAAGCATACGGTGCTGGACTGTACGCGATGGCAGGTCCAGCCTTTGAACCAGATGTTTGTATCGCACTGCCAACGGCACAGATTGCAGTTATGGGACCAGAAGCGGCTGTGAACGCGGTCTATTCAAACAAGATTGAAGCGATTGAAGATCCGAAAGAGCGACGTGCATACGTACTGGAAAAACAGCAGGAATACAAAGAAGAGATCGATATTTATCGTTTAGCATCAGAGATGATTATCGATGAAATCGTGAAACCTTCCGATTTGCGAACAGTTCTTGCTGCGCGTTTTGAACTATACAGTACAAAGAATATTCCACAGCCGCCTCGGAAACACCCGGTTTATCCAGTTTAAGTGATACGAGTATTGTCCGCCTGATGGGCGGACTTTTCTCTTGATAAGGGGGGAGAAAATGGAAGTTGTGATAGTAGGGGCGGGAGCGATGGGACTCTTAATTGGTTCCTACTTAGCTGAATCAGGAATGTCAGTTTCGTTTTTAACGAGACGAAATGAGCAAGCTGCGGACTTGATCGACAATGGCGTAAAAAGAATACATAATGGAAGAGTGAGTATGTTTCATGTTCATGCATTTTCGGACATAGCACATGCTCCAAAGAATGCATTCTGGATACTTGCAGTAAAATCCAAGGATTTAAGAGGTGTCGTACAGCAATTGGAATCCGATAAGCTTCCCGGCCATTTAATGTTTATCCAAAATGGAATGCGTCACTATGAACTTGCACGTTCTGTAACAATATCTTCTGTTTCAATTGCATCGCTCACGCATGGTGCAGGAAAAGCTGGCAATCATACTGTCATTCATAACGGAGTCGGGGTGATGAGAATTGCTGCGCTTACTGAAAAGCAGGAAGGTTCTTCTCGCTTATTAGAAGCAATCTCTTCCATGTTTCCTATTGTGCAAGAACAAGACGCACACTCGATGTTGTTAAGAAAGGCAATTATAAACTGCTGTATTAATCCCCTAACGGCGTTATTGGAGCTGAAGAATGGAGAATTACTCACAAATATCACCGCACATGCACTCATGGAAACAGTTTATAGTGAACTTGCATCAGGATATCCAGAAGCAGTAAAAACTTTGGCTTTTTCTGACGTGGAAGAAGTGTGCAGAAGTACTGCAGACAACAGATCCTCCATGCTTACCGACCGGTATAATGGCATACCGATGGAGATTGACACAATTGTAAGTACAATTCTTGAGGGGAAAGGTGAACGTATGCCTACACTCAAGGTGTTGGAAAGACTGTTGAAAGCAATGGATGAAAGGAAAGATGACGTGTGAAAGAAATCGTGCAATTCCTGTTGTCATTAATCGTCATCGTGCCATATGTATTGACAGTTGCTTTGTTCGTAATAGTAAAATTGAGCGGACGTTCTTCTGTAAGATCCTTTCGTATAGCAGCAGATGTAACGGTGCCTTTTTTAGTATTGTCCGTAATCGTCTTACTCAGAATGATTTTACAGATTCACGCCGGAATCATCCTAATAGCAGGTGTCCTCATAATTGGAATTGGTTTTGCGATAGCAGAAAGAATTCGCAGTAAAGAATTCAGGGTCCAGAATATGCTGCGCAATCTATGGAGAATGCTGTTTTTAATAATGTCATTGTTCTACATTGTCTTGCTTTTAATAGGTGTTGCAAAAACAGTGGCGGAGTTTTTAAGAGGATAGCTGGTTATTAAGCGTATGTTTTTTAACAACGACAATGGAGTGATATACTCAATCCATAAACAGTTGGTGAAAAAGGGGCTTAAACGATGGAATTTGCATCACAAAACGTACATAAAAGTGCCGTTATAGAAGCGTATGAACACGACGCGCAGTTCAACAAAACGTTCTATGACTATACGCTTAGCGCTGAAAGCTATACACAGCGACTCGCTGAATTGAAAAATCGTTCGTATCAGCGACAGGAGCTTGCTGAGACAATCCGGTCATTTATGGAGCCATTCGGGATTTCAGATGCTGCCGCTGCTCATATAGATGAGCTTTCCGAAAATGGAGTGGCCGTTGTGGGCGGACAGCAAGCCGGACTTTTGACGGGTCCTCTCTATTCCGTTCATAAAGCGATTACAGTTATTTTGCTCGCAAAACAACAGCGAAAAGAATTAGGTGTTCCAGTTATCCCGGTGTTTTGGGTGGCGGGTGAAGACCATGATATAGAAGAAATCAATCATATCTTTACCGAGCAAGACGGCCGTCCGGTAAAACAGCAATATCCGGAACGTTATGTTTTAAAGTCGATGGCATCGGATACTGAATATAATGCTGAACAAATGGCAGAATACATTCGGTTAGTATTTCGTGATTACGAAGAAACAGCATATACAAAGGAATTGTTAGAAGAAGTCCTTACTTCTGCAGAACAAGAGCACACTTTTACTAAATTCTTCGTTCGTTTAATGAACAACCTATTCCAAAAACACGGACTGTTGTTCATCGATTCAGCTGACAAGACGTTGCGTCAGCTTGAATCCGGCTATTTCAAAAAACTGATTACAGAGTCTAAAACAATTGCTGGAAAGATTTTATTGAAAGAACGGTTATTTGAAGAGCAGGGATTCGGAACACCAATTCAAGCTGCAGAGAATGCGGCACATTTATTTTACGTACATGAAACAGGCAGGGTGTTATTGAGCAGAAAAGATGATGTGTTTGTAAATGAGACAGCTGGTCTTCGATTTACGGCTGAAGAACTTATTGCCATTGCTGAGCAGACGCCATGGAAGCTAAGCAATAATGTAGCTACGAGACCATTGATGCAAGATATGGTGTTTCCTGTTCTCGCATTTGTTGGAGGACCTGGTGAAATCGCGTATTGGTCTTTGTTAAAAGATGCTTTTAACCATTTAGAAATGAAAATGCCGATTCTAGTTCCTAGGATTTCGATTACGTTGGTTACTTCTGAAATACAGCATGCATTGAAGAAATCAGAGTTGACCGTTGATCAAGTGATGACGGGCGAAGTGATTAGCAGACGAGCACAATTTTTAGATGAACAAAAAGACGTCAAACTTGAACAGTTACTTCAAGAAACTGAAAACGTGATTCAGGAACAATACAACAAAATTGAACAGCATATTTCTGATAAGGACCTGAAAAGTCTTGCCGGGAAAAATCGCGCGTATCACTTGCGTCAGCTTACCTATCTTCGAGACAAATCTGAAGATGCCTTGTTAAGGAAGTATGCGGCGGCGATTCGGAATTACAGTTTAGTTGAGGGCGATTTGTATCCGGAAAGAAATTTGCAGGAGCGTACGTATACGCCGTATCCGTATTTAAACGTATATGGACCTGCACTAATTGATGATTTGCTGGATGCTTCTTTACCAATTAACGGGCAACATGTTGTCATCTGCCTATAAATAATTTATAAAGCATCTCAATTGCGCAGTCACTGTGCGAATTGGGATGCTTTTCTTTGTAATAAATGTCACAATCTCAATAAATGAAGTACTATTGATACATTTTCATTGCAATTTGGGAAATTGGTGGAGGAAAGTGGAGGGATGTGGTACATTAAATTTATATAGTGGGGTGAAGGGTATGTTCATGGGTGAATATCAGCATACTATCGATACAAAAGGCCGTTTGATAATCCCTTCAAAATTCAGGGAAGATCTTGCGGATGGTTTTGTGTTGACTCGCGGCCTCGACAATTGTCTCTTCGGTTATCCGATGAATGAATGGAAAAAGCTTGAAGAGAAGTTGAAAGCGCTGCCCGTGACAAAAAAAGACGCCCGAGCATTCACACGATTTTTCTTTTCTGGTGCAACTGAAGTTGAACTGGACAAGCAAGGCCGTGTTAATATTCCATCTTCACTGCTTGGCTATGCCAAAATCTCTAAAGATTGCATGGTTATAGGTGTTTCCGGGAGATTTGAAATATGGTCTGAAGAAAATTGGCAGACGTATTACGAGGAGTCCGAGGAATCTTTTAACGATATCGCAGAAAATATTATGGACTTTGACTTTTGAGAGTCAGGTTGGATTTTAGACGTTAATTTTAGAAAGCAGGCGGTACCATGTTCGATCATACAACTGTATTACTTCACGAAGCTGTGGAAGGCCTTTCTATACAACCGGAAGGGATCTATGTCGACTGTACTCTTGGGGGTGCTGGACATAGTAAAGAAATTGCGAAACAGCTATCAGGAAAAGGCAGACTTATTTGTTTTGACCAAGATATGACTGCAATTGAAGCCGCAAAACAGACGTTATCCGAGTATTTGGATAGAGTGACGTTCATTCATGCTAATTTCAGTCAGTTAAAAGAGGAACTCCATAGAATTGATATAGAATTTGTAGATGGAATTTTGTACGATCTTGGTGTCTCTTCCCCTCAATTGGATACACCTGAACGCGGGTTTAGTTACAACCATGATGCGCCACTAGACATGAGAATGGATACAACCGCTCCTCTAACTGCTTTTGAAGTGGTGAATGAATGGAGTTATCAAGATTTACTGCGTATTTTCTTCCGCTACGGAGAAGAGAAGTTCTCAAAAAGCATCGCGCGCAAAATTGAAGAAGCACGTTCAGATAAACCGATTCAGACGACAGCTGAACTTGCAGAGCTTATTAAGACAGGTATTCCAGCCGCTGCAAGAAGAACAGGCGGCCACCCGGCGAAACGGGTGTTTCAAGCGATTCGGATTGCAGTCAATGATGAATTAGGTGCAGCAGAAACGTCTCTGACAGACGCTATTGAGCTTCTTAATCCTAAAGGCCGCATCAGTGTTATCACTTTCCACTCGTTGGAAGATCGTCTGTGCAAGACGATTTTTAAAGAAGCCTCCTCTTTACCAGAGCTTCCTCCCAACTTGCCTGTGATACCAGAAGGACTTGACGTCAAATTGAAATTAATTACCCGTAAACCAATTTTGCCAAGTGAAGAAGAAATAGAAGCCAACAAACGAGCGCGATCTGCAAAGCTTCGAATAGCTGAAAGAAAATGAAAAGGGGATGAGGATGAATGGCTCTAGAGCAACGCAAAATCCAACCGAATTACATACCGGAACAGGAAACTCAAGCGAGTCCGGCATCGATACCTGCTCCGAAAACCCGGACGATTTTTTCGCCGGGTGAAAAGTTTCTAGCTGTTGCATTCATTGCTGCAGTTGTGATGTTTTCGACGATGGTGCTTCATACACAGGCTCAAATCAACGATACAAATAAAGATATGCACTATCTTTCAAATCAAATTGAGGAAACATCAAAACAGAATATCGAATTGTCCAACCAAGTTAGCGAGAAATCGACTTATGAACGTATTTGGGAGAAAGCAAAAGAACTTGGCTTGAATCTTAATGAAAGTAACGTAAAGGTCGTGCCTGGACGATGAAGAAAAAGAAATTTCGATTTCAAGGTGGAGCCTTTCTAATGCTGTTGTTATTTGGAGGGCTCTTTTTCCTTTTGTTCGGAAGAATGCTTCAAATTCAAGTAACCGGGCAAATAGATGGACGGGCACTAGCGGCAATGGCAGATCAGAAATACTTAAAAGAAAGTGTATTAAAAGCAAATCGCGGACAGATTGTTGACCGTTCTGGAGAAGTAATTGCAACAGATACACTGAGCTATCGGCTGATTGCCGTTCTTAGTCAAGATGCGAGTAAAGGTTCTAAAAAACCGCAGCATGTCACAGATTTTGAACATACCGCAGAAGTGCTGAGCAAGTATATTGATATGGACAAGGAAGCCATCCTAAAACGATTCACAGGCGCTAAAGAAGGGGCTTATCAAGTTGAATTCGGAAAAGCCGGCCGCTCCATTTCAAATGAGACTGCAGATGCTATTAAAAAAGAAGACCTGCCTGGCATTCGTTTCTTTGAGGACAAAAAACGTCTTTATCCGAATGGAAATTTTGCTTCGTATTTAGTAGGCTTTGCGATGCCGGAAGAAGATGAAGATAAAAACGTGAATACGGTTGGGAAAATGGGGCTGGAGAAGACATACAATAAACAACTGACAGGAACTGACGGGAAGGCTGATTTTAAAACAGATCGATGGGGAATCCAATTACGTGATTCCAAAAAGAACATCGAAGCACCCAAAGACGGTCAGACGATTCAGTTAACGCTAGATAAAACAATTGAAAACTTTACAGAAGATGCGCTTAATCGTGCTGAAGAAAAATATCATCCTGAAAAAATGTTGGCAGTTGTGGTGAATCCAAAAACAGGAGAGATTCTTTCCATGAGCCAGCGCCCGTCCTTCCATCCGGGAACACGTGAAGGATTAACAGGGAATTGGCTCAATGAAGCTGTTGAGGAAACATTTGAACCGGGTTCGACAATGAAGATGTTTACACTTGCAGCAGCCATAGAAGAAAATAAATGGGATCCCAACGCTTACTATAAATCAGGAAAATATGAAATTTATGATCAAACTATTCGCGATGTAAATAAAGTTGGATGGGGAATGATCACATTTCTTGAAGGATTCCAAAGGTCATCCAATGTCTCGATGGCATATTTGCTAGAAAAATTGGGAGACCAGACACTTATAGAATACTTTGAGGAATTCGGATTTGGGAAAAAGGTTGGAATTGACCTGCCAAATGAGGCATCAGGCATCCTGCTGGCAAATTATCCAAGTGAGCGACTTACAACTTCCTATGGGCAAGGGTCAACTGTAACGCCGATTCAGATGGTACAGGCAGCAACAGCTATCGCGAATAACGGAAAGATGATGACGCCTTATGTAATCGACCAAATCATTGATCCGAATATAGACAAAGTCGTCGAAAAACATGAACCGGCTGAGAAGAAGAGTCCAATTAGTGAAAAGACCGCTAAACACGTGCGCGAAATCTTAGCATCGGTTATTACTTCTGAACATGGAACGGGTAAAAAATTCGCACTGGATGGATATAATGCAGGCGGAAAAACCGGTACTGCACAAATTCCGAAAACATCTGGAGGAGGGTATATTGCAGGGGATGGAAACTATCTTTATTCATTCCTAGGAATGGCACCTATTGATGATCCACAATTATTAACTTATGTTCTCGTTCAAAAACCGAAATTAAAAGCAGGTCAATATGGTTCAGATCCAACATCTGAAATCTTCACTTCCATAATGGAAAGCAGTTTAAAGTATTTAAATATTGCACCTGATGCAGTACAGCCTGATGAATCATTGAAATTAAAAGATTATACAGGTGAATCTTCAGAAAAAGTGACTGCTAGTTTAACAGAAGCGGGATTGAAACCGATTGTTGTAGGGGAATCGGGCGAAGTTGCCGAGCAATCACCTTCGATAAATACGAAGCTATCAAAAGGTTCGCTTGTACTTCTAAAAACTTCTGGAGCAACGACTCTTCCTGACTTTGCGGGGTGGTCCAAAAAACAAGTGTTAGTGTTTAAGAACTTCTCGGGTCTTGATATCCGATTGAACGGAGAAGGATTCGTTGTAAAACAAAGTCTCTCAAGCGGAGCATCGGTTTCGGATAGTGATCCAATCGTAATCACATTGGAAGAACCCGAACAACACAACCAAACAAAGCCAGAATCAGAAGAAGAGCCTGAAATTATTGGCGGTTGATGAATAGCTGAGCATACTCTCTCATAAATTAGCTATAAAACGAGAGGTGTGAAGCTCTTTGAAAGAAATCATCGGAATGCGGTCTAAAAAGAGACTGCGGGCCGTGTTCATTATTTTTCTACTACTGCTCGGAGCAACGGTTGGTAAGCTATTTCACGCACAAATCATTAAGCACGAATGGTTAAAAGAGCGCGCACAAGCAAACTGGGATCGGGAAATTCCTTTTGGCGGTGTACGAGGAGAGATCGTGGATAGAAACGGAAAATTAATAGTCGGGAACCAGCTTGCGCCAACTCTTTACTTCATGCCGGCTCAGAATCCAGACCCTGAAGAAGCAGCAGCAAAACTTGCGCCGATATTACAAGTCGATCAAGTGAAGTTAGCAGAGAAAATGAGTAAGAAAGATTATATGGTCAAATTGGCGCCAGAGGGGAAAAATATTACAAAAGCTCAAGCAGATGAGATTTCAGCATTGAAGATTCCTGGATTATATACCGGGGTGGATTTCATGCGAAGTTATCCGAATGGTGAACTGCTGTCACGTCTATTAGGATTTACAGGATATGACGGTAAAGGGTTAGCCGGAATTGAATATGCATACAACGATTTTTTGGACGGAACAGGTGACAGAATCCGTATGTATACCGATGCAAGAGGTGTTCCGCTTCCGCATGTAGATGATGATTTCAAAGATGGAAAAGAGGGCTCATCAGTTGTTTTGACAATTGATGCTGAGATGCAGAAAATCGTTGAACGTGAACTTTCACAAGCCATGGAAAAGTATGATGCCAGCCAAGCACTTGCAATTGTGATGAATCCGAAAACTGGAGAGCTGCTCTCCTTAGCATCCGCGCCAACATTTGATCCAGCTAACTACCAGGCCGCGAATCCTGATATTTATAATCGCAATTTACCGGTTTGGATGACATTTGAGCCGGGTTCTACATTTAAGATTATGACATTAGCGGCAGGACTGGAAGAAAAAGTTATTGACTTAGACCATGATTCCTTCAATGATCCGGGGTATACTATGGTAGGCGGGGCTCGCTTGCGATGCTGGAAGCGGGAAGGCCATGGCCATCAATCATTTCTAGAAGTCGTTGAAAACTCATGTAACCCGGGCTTCATAGAAATCGGTCGCCGGCTGGGGGAAAAGAAACTTTCTTCCTATATACGTGATTTTGGCTTTGGCGAATCGACGGAATCGGGTATAGCGGGCGAAGCAAAAGGAATTTTGTTTGCAGAAAATGCTTTTGGACCTGTCGAACAAGCAACGACAGCATTCGGTCAAGGGATTGCAGTGACGCCGATTCAGCAAGTGCAGGCCGTAGCGGCAGCAGTTAACGGCGGTATGCTGTACAAACCATATATCGTCAAAGAGATTATTGGCGCTGATGGGAAAGCAACACAATCATACGTACCTGAGATGAAGCGTCGAGTCATTAGCGAAGAAACATCTGCTGAAGTTAGAAGAGCGCTAGAATCTGTTGTTGCAAACGGATCAGGGCGTAATGCTTTTGTCGATGAAATTCGAGTAGGCGGAAAGACAGGAACAGCTCAAAAAGTTCAAGACGGAAAGTATAAAGAAGGCGACTACATTGTTTCCTTTATTGGCATTGCACCTTCAAATGATCCTGAACTAGTGGTCTATGTTGCGATAGACAGCCCTAAAAACTCAGTTCAGTTCGGCGGTGTTATTGCGGCACCGATTGTCGGAAGAATCATAGAAGAAATTGCACCGCTGGCAGGTATTGAACCGCAAAAAGATCAGGTGGAAAAAGAATATCGATGGGGAGACCCGTTAACACAAGAAATTCCTGATTTAAAGGGCATGACAAAAGACGAAGTTGCAAAGCAGCAATATACGCTTAGAATTGAATGGCACGGAAAAGGCAAGAAAGTCAGCAAGCAGTTACCTGTTGCAGGTACAGTAGTGAATGAAGAAGATGTAATCCACCTGTACACAGAGTAATAACACGAACATAACTGAACCAACAACTTGTTTGGGAATACAGAAGGAGAACTAAACATGACGCTCGTCACAACAATCACGGCAATTGCCGTAACATTTGGCCTTACGGCTATTTTGGGCTATGCCATCATTCCGTTGCTAAGACGGATGAAATTCGGCCAAAGCATTCGGGAAGAAGGACCGCAAGCCCACATGAAAAAAGCAGGAACACCAACAATGGGCGGACTGATTTTTTTAGTAGCGATTCTCATCGCAACGCCTATTTTGTCTTACATAAACGGCGTGCTCACTACCCAGACGATCGTTCTATTGCTTGTTCTGGTAGGATTCGGAATTATCGGGTTCATTGATGACTTCATAATCGTAGTGATGAAACGAAATCTAGGTTTAACTTCATTGCAAAAGCTAATTGGGCAAATCATTATCGCGATTTTCGCGTTTTTCCTATTGAAATTAGGACCTTTCGATACAGTGATTTCGATACCATTTACAGGATTTGAAATCGATATGGGAATCTTCTATGTTGTATTCTTGATTTTCTGGCTCGTTGGTTTCTCGAATGCTGTGAATCTCACAGATGGATTAGATGGTTTGGTATCAGGTACATCATCCATCGCATTCTCAGCATTTGGTATTCTGGCAGTATCCTATAATCAGCAGGATATTGCGATGTTTTCCTTTGTCGTATCAGGTGCTATGCTCGGTTTCCTATTGTTCAATATGAAACCTGCGCGTGTATTTATGGGAGATACTGGTTCACTGGCACTTGGCGGTGCATTGGCAATGATTTCTATGCTCATTAAACAAGAGTTCTTATTGCTCATTATCGGGATTGTTTACGTTATTGAAACACTCTCTGTGATCATTCAAGTAATTAGTTTTAAAACAACAGGTAAACGGGTATTCAAGATGAGTCCTATTCATCATCATTTCGAGCTTTCGGGATGGTCGGAATGGAAAGTGGTCCTTGTCTTCTGGGGGATTGCATTCTTAGCAGCAATTGTACCTGTACTTATGGAGGTGATGTAAATGCAAAATGCAGCTCAATTTTCCGGAAAAAAAGCACTTGTCCTTGGCTTAGCGAAAAGCGGCCATGCCGCGGCCTCCCTACTATCAGCATGCGGGGCATCCGTTACATTAAATGATTTTGCACCAGATAATGGCAATCCTCTTGCTGAAGAACTGCGGACGCAAGGGGTCAAGGTGATCTGTGGCGGACATCCTGAAGATATCTTAGATGGCGGATTCGATTTCATCGTCAAAAATCCTGGGATTCCTTATTCAAATCCTGTCATTGCACAGGCTGAACAATTTGGTATTCCGATTTGGACGGAAATCGAACTTGCCTATCTAATTAGTGAAGCACCAATTATCGGAATTACAGGATCGAACGGAAAGACGACTACTACTACATTGCTATACCATATGTTGAATATTGGCAATCGACATCCTCTAATAGCTGGTAATATTGGAACAGTTGCAAGCACAGTTGCCTCCAAAGCGACAGCGGATGAAGTAATTGTTTTAGAAGCATCCTCGTTCCAATTAATGGGCGTTGGCGAATTTCGTCCGCATATCGCAATTTGGACAAATTTGTATGAGGCACATTTGGACTATCATGGGAGTGCTGATGCGTATGCTGAAGCAAAGGCTCAAATTACGAAAAACCAAACTCCGACTGATTTCCTGATTTATAACGCAGACCAATCAGTTATTAAGAGATTCGTTGAGAATACAAAGGCTACTTTAGTTCCTTTTACAACTAAAGGACGATCTACTGAGGGAATCTCGGCAGACAGTGAATCAATTTACTGGCTTGGCGAACCAATTATCCAAAGAACCAAAATTACATTGCCTGGTGCCCATAACTTGGAAAACATATTGTCAGCAACAGCAGCTGCGTTGTTGTATGGCTGTGAGCGAAGCGCCATTGAAAGTGTTCTAAGTTCGTTTACGGGTGTTCGACACCGCATGCAATTTGTAACAGAATACGATGGACGTAAATTTTATAATGATTCAAAGGCAACCAATACACTTGCAACGAAGAGTGCGCTGTCATCATTTGAGACACCCACGATTCTAATCGCCGGGGGACTGGATCGAGGACATTCTTTTGAGGAATTGCGTCCACACATGACTCACGTCAAAGCTCTGATTGGAATTGGCGAGACTGGTGATCGAATCGTCCAATTTGCTGAATCATGCGGAGTCGACTTTGTCAAAGAGACAGGAAACCTTCGTGATGCGATTCAAGAAGCGTATGCCGTATCTGATGCCGGGGATACCATCCTCTTATCTCCAGCCTGCGCGAGCTGGGATCAGTACCCTAACTTTGAAGCAAGAGGCGATGAATTTATCGAAGCTGTGCAAAAACTTAAAGCGTGAACTGTAAGTATTCGTTAACTCTGTAAATCTAACAGCGAAAGGATGCATCCACTGCTTTCAAAGTATAGAATGCTCTTTATGTTTTCTGCAGTTGCCCTCACGGTTATTGGTGTTCTTTTCGTGCACTCAGCAGCAGCGTATTGGGGAGAAATCAGATATGCGGACGCAGCCCCATTTGCCGTCAAGCAACTAGTTTACATAGGTGTTTCCATAACAATCGCCTACTTAATGATGAGAACCCCGATTCTTTCGACAGAAAGATTTTGGACGTTATTTTATATCGCAGCTATCGTATTGTTAACGTTAGTGCTGATTCCGGGTATAGGAGCGGTCCGGAATGGCTCACAAAGCTGGATAGCTTTTGGTCCCATCAGTTTGCAGCCGGCAGAATTTGTGAAAGTGGCTTTGATTGGAAAACTTGCAATGAGTATGAAGATGAAATCGAGGCAAAGGGTATGGGATTGGCGGCATTTTGCATTGATTTTATTGCCTTTCGCTCTAATTATGATGCAACCTGACCTGGGTTCAGCCGTCATAATGATCGTTTCAGCTTTTGTTGTATTGTTCGTAGCGGGTTATCCGTTAACGTTCTTTTCTCTTTTAGGTGTAACAGGAGTTGGAGCATTCGCTGCATTAATCGCTGCGGCCCCATATCGTTTGGATCGTATAAAGTCCTACATCGATCCATGGAGTGATCCGCTAGGAAAGGGATTTCAGGGGATCCAGTCATTATTTGCAATTGCGCCAGGAGGACTGCTTGGACATGGTTTCGGAAATAGCCGGCAAAAGTATTTGTATTTACCAGAGCCGCAGAATGATTTCATTTTTTCAATTATTGCTGAAGAAACCGGGTTTATAGGCGCAACTGCAGTTTTGCTGCTATTTGTCTGTTTGCTCATTGGAGCCTTCGGAATTGCTATTCGTACAAAAGGATGGAAAGAATGCTTAGTTGTATCCGGTATGGCATCCATTATCATTTTTCAAACGTTTTTGAATGTCGGTGTTGTCTCAGGGTTGCTGCCGGTAACGGGTGTTACGTTGCCATTCATCAGTTATGGAGGGTCTTCAATGCTGACAACATGGCTGGCAGTAGGGGCGATCTTACATTTTTCTAGACAAAAGAAAGATTGAGTGAAAAGGAGGGGGAGGAAATGGAAAAGGTTATTGATATCGAGGAACGGATCCCATCTATGCGCAAAAAACGTCGTAAAAAAACCAATCGAAAGTTTGTGTTCATTTTACTCGTGTTTGTTATCATCCTCCTCGTCCTCCTTTACTTTCAATCACAAGCGAGTAAAATCGATGCTGTTGAACTGAATGGTGCTGTGCTTCATGATAAGGATTTCTATTTAAAACAAGCTGGCATTGCTTCTGGGGACTCCATTTGGGGGTTTAGTGCGGATGATGCAAGAAAGCGCCTAAACGGCGTTGAAGGAGTGCAGAAGGCTTCAATTTCACGTAAATGGTTCCGTGATGTGCACATTACAATCCAGGAATGGAAACCCATTGCGTGGATCGATCGAAAAGGACAATACGACCTTATTCTTGAAGATGGAGAAGTTTTTGTACCGGTTACAGAGCCGACTATCGATATCCCGATTATCACTGGATTCGAAGATGAAGATGTACGAAAACTTCTTGCCTCCCAACTTGTGGAGTTAAATGACTCCGTGTATCAGCTCGTTTCTGAAGTTAGGGAACCTGATGAGTCTGATGGGGATCGTGTGATTTTGTATATGGATGATGGTTATGAAGTTCATGCAACACTAGGAACATTGGCGGACAAGCTCTCTTATTATCCGGAGATTGTAAATCAGCTGAATGGTTCTGAAAAAGGCGTGATAGATGTGGAAGTAGGAACATATTTTACACCATATAGTAAATTGTATGGAAATGAAGAAGAAACAGCTGAAGAAGAAAATGCGGAAGAAGAAAAAGGTGATGACAGTGAGTCTGAAGACGAGTGACCGGAAAAAAAGAAATAACCGTATTTCTTACGCCCTCGTATTTTTAGTGCTTGGTTTCATTTTTTCTTTCTCCTATAGGACACTCGGTCCAGGTTCTGAAACCCAACAACTAAGAGCTCAAGTCGATACGAAAGAAGAAGGATTTCGCGAGCAGCTGATTGAGCAAAAAGAACGGAATAAGCAGCTGACAGATGAAATCTCTGCTAAGCAAAAGTCAATTGCGGAAGTTGAACAGTCATTAAGTGATTCTGAAGAAAATCATGATCTGCTTGTCAAAGAAGCAAAAAGCCTAAGGTTGCTTCTTGGCGTAGTTCCTGCGAGTGGACAAGGTGTACGGGTTGAACTCGCAGATGGAAACTACGACCCAGCTCAGCAGAATCCGAATGAATATATCGTCCATGAGAGTCAAGTATTACTAGTAGTCAATGAACTTAAAATTGCTGGAGCGCAAGCAGTATCTATCAATGGACAACGCTTAAATGCGAATTCAAGTATAAAATGCACGGGTCCAGTGATTACCATTGATGGACAAACTTACCCTGCTCCTTTTGTGGTAGAGGCAATTGGTGATTCCAATGCACTTAACTCTTCCATAATGCTAAAGGGGGGCGTAATGGATACTCTAATGTCAGACAATATTGAAATGGAAATTGAAAAGGTGAGAGAGATTACAATGCCTGCATTACGAGATGACATACAAGGATAATTCAAACCGGCGAGAGGGGATGAGTATGTATGAAACGTAAATGGATGTTCACTTTCATCCTGCTCATTGTCGGTTTCATGGTTGCCGTGCAATACAACACTGTACAGCAGCCTGAGGAGCGAGATACGCGGGATTTGTGGGCAATCAGGAACGAGTTAGCAAAAGAACGTAAACTTCATTCAGAACTATTAACAGAAGTTCGGGAGTTGGATAAAACACTTGGAAAATACAATTCTTCTGAAGGCGAAAATGCAGGGAAGGCATTAGCCGATACAGTTCACGGTTTACGGCAGCAAGCGGGAATGATAGACCAAAGCGGGCCCGGGATTATAATCGATGTGGTTCCTTCAGAAGAGAGCATGGCTTTCGGAACACCGCTGCACGAAGTAAGCCCTGAATTGCTGACACGCTTTGTAAATGATGTAAACCGGTTTAAAGGGATAGACATGGAAATTGACGGGAAACGAGTGACTGCGTTAAGTGCAATCAGGGATATTAACGGGGAGACAACCGTCAATGGTTTGCCTGTGTCGTTACCTCCATTCCAGATAAAAATTTTATCTGCTGACTTGGAAAACAGTGAAAAGCTCTACAACTTCTTACAATCGTCATCGATTCTTGATGACTTTTACTTGGACGACTTTGTGTTAGAGATCAGTCAACCGGAATCGAAAGTAACAATTAACGGCAGAATCGACAAATTTGAAAATCGATTTCTGAAAGAATTGCCAAAGGAGGGCTGACAATGTGGTTACCAATATTGGGGTTGATACTTGGGGTATCACTCGGATTTCTCACAGATCTCCAGATCCCTCAAGAATACGGTAATTATTTGTCAATTGCCGTACTGGCAGCGCTCGATACGTTACTTGGAGGAATTCGGGCCCACTTGCAACGGGTTTATGATGACCAAGTGTTCATCACAGGTTTTTTCTTCAATATTTTACTAGCTGCAGGACTTGCATTCCTTGGCGTACACTTAGGTGTGGATCTCTATCTCGCTGCTATATTTGCGTTTGGTGTGCGGCTGTTCCAGAATTTAGCTGTTATTCGAAGAGTATTACTCAGTAAATGGTCAGAGTATCGTAAAGTTTCTACGACAAATATTACAAAATGAGAGGATTTCGAGAGGAGATGGCGAAAATATTTAGACAATGCAGTAAGAATACAATAGAATGGAAGAAGAGTCATAATTGGAGGTGCCAAAGATGAGTCAGTCAAATATGTATGTATCACTCGACATCGGGTCCTCCACTATCAAAGTCCTAATCGGTGAGGTAGATGGCGGATCCTTGCATGTAATCGGGGTCGGCAATGTTCAATCTGCCGGTATCCGTAAAGGATCTATTGTGGACATTGACGCAACCGTCCAGTCTATCCGTAAAGCTGTAGAACAAGCAGAACGAATGACAGGATTACAAGTAAAAGAGGTTGTTCTGGGAATACCTTCTAATGGTGTTACCTTGCAAGATGTAAAAGGTGTTGTTGCTGTAAACTCTGTGAATCGTGAAATTACAGACGACGATTTAGATCGTGTCATGGAGTCGGCGCAAGTCATGTCTGTTGCACCTGAGAGAGAAATTGTAAATATCATTCCTAAGCAATTCATTGTGGATGATTATGATGAGATAAAGGATCCAAGAGGGATGATCGGCGTCCGTCTGGAAATGGACGGTACAATGATTACAACGTCAAAAACACTTGTACACAATATCCTTCGTTGTGTAGAACGAGCTGGTCTTTCCATCCGCGAAATCTATTTGCAGCCGCTCGCATCTGGAACGTTTGCATTAACAGAAGACGAAATGAATCACGGAACAGCGTTTATCGATATCGGCGGCGGTTCAACGACAGTTTCTGTTTTCTGGGAAAATCGATTTGCCGCAACGAAAGTTCTTCCAGTCGGCGGAGATCATATTACAAAAGATCTTTCAATTATTCTTAAGACGCCAACTGAACAGGCGAGAAAAATTAAGCATCAATATGGTCATGCTTTTTATGATGATGCCTCTGATGACGAATTGTTTGAAGTTCCGGTAATTGGCGCAGATACGAAAGATCAGTATAGCCAAAAATACATATCGGAAATTATCGGAGTGAGACTCGAGGAGCTATTTGAACTTGTGCTTGAAGAGTTGTACCACTTAGGTATCCGAGATCTTCCGGGGGGTGTTGTATTAACTGGCGGCACAACCAAAATGGATGGTATTTTGCAACTGGCACGTCATGTTCTCAACACACGTGTTAGAATCCATACGCCAGAATATATTGGTGTTCGGGAGCCGATGTACTCAACAGCAGTTGGTCTCATTCGATATGCGAGTATGGAAGATGTTTTCTTTGGAGAAGGGCATTTCGAACCAATGGGACAAGCATACGATGAAACAGCTGCTGCACCCGTTGCTAGGAAGAGTCAGGAACCGAAACAAGCAAAAGATTCTTTGCTTGGGAAAACAAAACGCTTTTTCGATAGCTTTTTTGAATAAATTCGAGATCCAAATGATACGTGGAATGATTAGGAGGAGAAGAGATGCTAGAGTTTGATACGAACATTGAAGCGCTCGCAGTCATCAAAGTAATCGGTGTTGGCGGCGGCGGTAATAACGCAGTAAATAGAATGATTGAGCATGGAGTACAAGGTGTAGAGTTCATCGCGGTAAATACGGATGCACAAGCACTTAACTTGTCCCAAGCAGAAGTAAAACTTCAAATTGGCGGAAAGTTGACACGCGGTCTTGGAGCAGGGGCAAACCCTGAAGTGGGCAAGAAGGCTGCTGAAGAAAGCCGTGAGCAGCTGGAAGAGGCACTTCGAGGCGCTGATATGGTATTCGTGACTGCAGGTATGGGCGGCGGTACAGGTACTGGTGCAGCACCTGTTATTGCACAAATCGCAAAAGATCTTGGAGCTCTTACAGTAGGTGTCGTCACACGTCCATTCACATTTGAAGGACGCAAACGTTCCACACAAGCAATCGGCGGTATTACAGCTATGAAAGAATCCGTGGATACACTGATTGTCATTCCAAATGATAAGCTGCTTGAAATTGTAGATAAAAACACGCCAATGCTTGAAGCATTCCGCGAAGCGGATAATGTCCTTCGTCAAGGTGTTCAAGGTATTTCAGATTTGATCGCTGTACCGGGTCTTATTAACCTGGACTTCGCCGATGTGAAGACGATTATGTCTAACAAAGGATCAGCGCTTATGGGAATCGGAATGTCTACAGGTGAAAACCGTGCATCTGAAGCTGCTAAAAAAGCAATCTCCAGCCCGCTTCTTGAAACATCAATTGATGGAGCAAAAGGTGTGTTGATGAACATTACTGGCGGTTCTAATCTAAGTCTATTTGAAGTACAAGAAGCAGCGGATATTGTTGCTTCCGCTTCTGATGAAGATGTGAACATGATTTTTGGTTCAGTCATCAATGATGATTTGAAGGATGAAATCATTGTGACAGTTATTGCAACTGGTTTCACAGATGAGCAGATCACTCAAGTTCGCGGAAACCGCAACGCAGGATACGGTGGTGTTCGTCAGCGTGAGACGCAGGCGCCGCAAAGTAATCCGACGCCAAGCAATCAAATTCGTCACGAAGAACCGCAACATCACCAGCCGGTTCACCATGAACCAGCTCGCAGTCAGCAGCAAACACAACAAGACGATGGCTTGGACATCCCAACGTTCTTGCGCAATCGTCGTCGTAAATAACCGAAATGCACCAGCCTCCGGCAATTGAGCCGGAGGTTTTTTCGTGTTCATCTTTCGAACAATCTGTCGAACTTTTCTTTCAGATTCATACCGTAAAGTGACAAAACTCGTGATGGAATAATGGTAATCTTGCAAACAAGGAGGACAGCCTATGTATGGGGAAGTCATGATTATTATCAATATGGTTTTCAATTATACAGTTCTGTCATTTGCCAATGCGACCGGGGATACTAAAATTAGCAAGAAGCGATTGGCGTTAGCAGCATTTGCAGGTGCCATTCCAGCAGTTGTTTTCCCAGACTCTGTAGTAGCTTCGCTGACTGCGTTTGCAATCATGGCAGGCTGTGCATTCGGTTTTTCTGCACGTCTTTGGAAAGCATCGATAGGACTCGTACTGATAGGTGCGTTTTTAGCAGGCGGATTGTTATCCGCACTTCCATTCAGTCAATTGGGTCAGAGCTTTCAATATCACTTGATCATCTATGTGGCACTTGCATATTGCTGTCTTCAATTAGTAAAAGTAAAATGGCTGGATGTTCGCAAAATCAGCCGATTTTCAGAGTTTGCGTGCGATTCGGAGCTGCATCTATTTGGTACTTCAGTGAATTTGCGCGTATTTATTGACACGGGTAATAGCTGCACCGAACCATTGTCAAATGATGCCGTTCATTTCGTATCACTCCGAGCGGTGAAGTCTATTATCCCAGATGATTTACTCGAAGGATTGCAGAAAGTTGGAACTGAACAAGGCTCCATCCCTGATTTATCCCAATTCCCTGAACGGTACAGCAGACAATTGCGTCTCATTCGGATTCAAACGGTCGAAGGGGCGAACTGGGCTGCAGGGATACGATTTGACAGCTGGGAATTGGAAGGTAATCGCTCTTTAGAAAAAGGATATATCGTGTTGACAGCTGATAATGCGCGATACCCGCATAGTGCAGCTGCAATCCTGCATGTATCTGCCTTGGAGACTAGAGAAGAAGAAAGGGGAATGCTTCATGCTACATGAATTGAAGAAATGGCTTTCGGTACTCGCAGGAATCTTTAAGAAGAAAAATGGGACGTACTATATCGGTGGACATGAATCGCTGCCCAAGCCTCTGACAAGGGAAGAAGAAGCCGAAACGATTGCCGCATATATGGCAGGGGATCAACAAGCCAGAGATCGGTTAATCGAGAAAAATTTACGGCTTGTTGTCTATATCGCAAGACGGTTCGACAATACGAATACGCACATTGAGGATTTAATTAGCATTGGTGCAATCGGGCTCATTAAAGCCATTGAGACGTTCAAAAGCGATAAGAATATTAAGTTAGCAACGTACGCATCGAGATGTATTGAAAACGAAATTTTAATGCATTTAAGAAAAACAAATCGAACGCGTTCTGAAATTTCTTTTGACGAGCCCCTCAATTCCGATGCAGATGGAAATGAGCTCTTGCTGTCTGATATTTTAGGGACAGATGAAGATATTATTACAGATGACGTTGAGAAGAAAATCGAGCGTCAGCATATGATTGACGCAGTAACGACACTCAGTGATCGGGAACGTCATATTATGGAATGCAGATTCGGATTGACGGGGAAAATTGAAATGACGCAAAAAGAAGTTGCAGATTTACTTGGCATTTCCCAATCGTATATTTCACGTTTAGAAAAGAAGATCATTTCAGAACTTCGTGATCGTTTGAACCATCCGATTGCGTAATGGTTGAAATTGGTGTTTCAGAAAACCGCATAGAACTCCACTCAGAGGATAAGCTATCTCGTACAGTCATCTACAGAATACGGAGGAATTCAGATGGTACGTACAAGAGTGGAAATTTGCGGTATCGACACATCTACTTTGCCGCTTCTGTCGAGTGAAGTCATGAAAGAAACATTCATCCGCCTGCAAAGTGGGGATGAATCAGCCAGAGATGAACTCGTAACAGCGAATTTACGTCTCGTCCTAAGTCTTGTGCAGCGATTTGCCTATCGAGGGGAACAAGCGGATGATTTGTTTCAAGTTGGTTGTGTCGGTCTGCTGAAGTCAATAGACAACTTTGATTTAAAACACAATGTAAGATTTTCAACGTATGCAGTGCCTATGATTGTCGGGGAAATTAAACGGCATTTGAGAGATCATCATTCCGTTCGAGTCTCACGCTCGCTCCGAGATATTGCGTATAAGGCAATTCGTGCTAAAGAAGAATTTATCAACGAACATCAAAAAGAACCAAGAATATCTGACTTAGCAAAAATGACGGACATCCCGGAAGAGGATATCTTATTTGCTCTGGATGCCATACAAGATCCGATGTCCCTTCACGAACCGATAAATGGAGATGGCGGAGATCCTGTGTATATGATGGATCAGCTTCACGATAAAACAGTATCAGAAGAGCGATGGTCAACTTATGTATCGATGAAGGAAACGATGACAGGACTCGATAATCGGCAGCAGCTGATTTTGTCGAAGCGGTTTTATCTGGGGCAAACACAAACTGAAATTGCTCGGGAGCTGGGCATTTCCCAGGCTCAAATATCCCGCTTGGAAAAACAGGCAATTGCTCAAATCCGTGAAGGAATGGAACAAAATAAATAATTTCGGACGCAATGCGATGGATGCATTGCGTTTTTTTGTACGCCTATCTGCATAGAATATGAAAAAGGGGGATTTCTATGCGCTTTTCGGAATTTCAAAAAAAAGAAGTGATTGATATGCAACGCGGAAAATTTCTTGGATTCATTCAAGATGCGGCAATCGATATAACAAAAGGTAAAATTGATACGCTGCATATCGGAGATACGGAAAGATCGCTGTTTATGGAAATGCGCGTAAAAGATCAAAAGCAGTTTGGTTATGATGAAGTTGTAACGATTGGAAAAGATATTGTCCTTATTCAAAAGAAAGAGCCGAAAAAGTGACTTATCGTTGATAACTAGGCTTCTGGTTGATACAATGGAACAAAGTATCGAGAAAAGTAGTGATTAAGATGACACCATTACAGCAGCGGATAAATACAATCGAAGAGACCATCTGCCAGGCGTGTGAACGGGCAGGCAGAGATCGTGATGAAGTTACAGTTATTGCAGTTACCAAGCAAGTGTCTGAAGAACGCACACAAAATGTTTTGGACCGAGGGATCATCCATTTAGGTGAGAACCGACCCGAAGGACTTCTTGCAAAACAGCATGCAATTCCTCAAGGGGCTGTTTGGCATTTCATCGGAAATGTGCAAAGTCGCAAAGTAAAAGAAATCATCGAACGCATTGATTATCTCCACTCTTTAGATCGATTGAGTATAGCTAAGGAAATTCAGAAACGGGCAGTTGAACCGATTGACTGTTTCGTACAAGTTAATGTTTCTGGTGAGGAATCGAAATCTGGACTATCGCCAGCTGAAACACAAGAATTTATCGATGCATTAGTAGAGTATGATAAAATACGGGTAATCGGTCTAATGACGATGGCTCCATTAACAGAGGATCAAGATTCCATCCGAGAAGTGTTTAGAAAGCTGCGTGAACTGCGAGATGAACTGGCAGCTAAAAAGATGAAACATGCACCGTTAACCAAATTGTCCATGGGGATGTCGAATGATTACAGTATTGCAATCGAAGAGGGCGCGACCCATGTGCGAATTGGGACTGCACTCGTCGGTTCGGAGAGCGAGGGAGACGAATGAGTATAAAAGGCAAATTCGAAAAATGGTTTTACCTTGACGAAGAAGAGGCGGCAGCGCAAGAAACAGCGGCTAAGCAGCAAACAGCTCCAACAATGCCGGAGCGGAAGCCAAATAAACAAACTTCCATGAAAAATGCTCCCCTGCCTAAACAGAATCGCAAGGAACCCCAGACTGGCGGGAACATTGTGAGCTTACAAAGCGTCCAAAAATCATCAAAAGTTATTTTAGTTGAGCCCCGTGTCTATGCAGAAGCACAAGATATCTCAGAACATCTGACTAGCAAACGGGCAGTCATTGTGAATTTACAGCGTATCGACCGTGAACAGGGAATTCGAATTGTTGATTTCCTTAGCGGTGCAGTGTATGCGTTAAATGGAGATATCCAGCGGATTGGCACAGATATTTTCCTTTGCGTTCCGGAAAACGTAGAAGTGAATGGCTCAATTTCCGACTATTTGAACGAAAGAAACTAAATGAGGTGTACCAACCGTAATGGCAGAATTATTAATTCGACTGTATCAAATAATTACGTATGCTCTTTCCATCTATTCCGTTTTACTCGTCATCTATATTTTGATGTCGTGGGTACCAGCTTCACGAGAGACTAAGTTCGGCAGGATTCTTGCGAAAATTGCAGAACCCTATTTAGGATTCTTCCGAAACTTCATTCCTCCTCTTGGAATGATTGATATCTCCCCAATTGTTGCTTTGTTTGCACTGCAGCTAATCGGGCAGGGTCTGACACCTGTATTTAATTTCTTTTTACGTTTACTTTAATGCGTTGCATATAACAATCATATTGTTGGACCAGTCCTCACGCTGTGGGGATTTTTCTATAAGGAGACGAATACAATGGACGGCATCTTACAACACTTTAGAAAAGAAGAGCAGCCTTTTATTGAAATGGCGATGGACTGGGCAAGAGAGGTCGAGGATCTGTATTCTCCTAAATTGACCGACTTTCTAGATCCGCGTCAGCGTTTTATTGTGGAATCCGTTGTTAAGGGAAGCGGTTTGCTAGTGGCGGAGGATGGTGGATTTGAAGGTGCAGAGCGTAAGCGAATGCTCATTTATCCTGATTACTATGTACCGGCTCGCGAAGACTTTCAAATCGATGTCTTCGATGTGCGTTACGCATCCAAGTTCTTGACGCTGGAGCATCCCGCAATTTTAGGAGCATTGATGGGACTCGGTCTTGATCGTGCGAAATTTGGTGATATCCGGTTGAAAGACGGGGACGTTCAACTCGCAAGTGTATTGGAGCTAAGCACGTATTTGACTGCGAACTTCACGTCTGCCGGGAAAGCGAAAATCCATTTGACTGAACTGTCCGATCGCGAAGACTGGATTACACTTGAGGAAGTGTGGCTGGAAGAAACCCAAATCATTAGTTCACTCCGGCTGGACACGGTCATCGCGGCGCTGTTGAATGTTGCACGCCAAAAAACTTCTGCGTATATTCACGGCGGGAAAGTTAAAGTGAATTGGCGTGTGGTGGATCAGCCATCATTTGAGTTAAATGAATCAGATGTGCTTTCCATCCGTGGACATGGTCGGTTTAAAATGATTGCCATTGAAGGCAGGACTAAAAAGGATAAAATTCGTTTAGTAACTGGGAAGTTGGAATGATTTTTATGGACAGACTTTAGAAAAAGTCTGTTTTCTGTTATAGTCAACGATATAACGTATAACGAACATCAAAAGGGGAGAGACTTGCATGGCGCTTACACCAATTGATATACATAATAAAACGTTCGGCAGCAGATGGCGTGGATATGATGAAGATGAGGTTAATGAATTCCTCGAGCAACTCATGAAAGACTATGAAAACTTGCTTGAAGAGAACAAAGAGCTTACGCGTAAATTGAAAGAAACAGAAGATCAAGTTGCGCATTTCAATGCAATTGAAGAAACGCTGCAAAAATCAATTATGATCGCCCAAGAAGCCGCGGAAGATGTGCGCAGAAATTCTACTCAAGAGTCTAAGCTCATCATTAAAGAAGCGGAAAAGAATGCAGATCGCATCGTCAACGAAGCATTGTCACGTTCACGTGAAATTTCAATCGAGATTGAAGATTTGAAAAAGCAGTCAAAAGTATTCCGAAATCGCTTCCGCATGCTGATTGAAGCACAGCTGGATTTGGTGAAGATGGATGATTGGGACACACTTCTCGATTATGAACAGAACACGAAGCAGCTGGAAGCTGCAGCAGATAACGAGTAACAGACACTTGACTTTAGGGGCTGTTCGCCCCTATAATATGGTTCATATTGAATGACAGGCATTGAAAGAGACAGTACTTTCCAAGTAGGCTGTGATTTAGCGAGTCGGGGATAGTGAGAGCCCGATTGCAGGTTGGAAAGGAAAATCACTCTGGAGCCGGATTGCAGCAGCAATCCCGGAGCACACCCCGTTACGGTGTTCGAGAGGCAGTCGTGATTTCTATACGGTTGCAACTAGGGTGGTATCGCGAGCACAGTCCTCGTCCCTTTTACAGGGACGGGGGTTTTTTATGTTTATTCAAAGAAATCATGTTGTCGAAACGAAATACCGTCATTAATGAGCTATTACTTCAAAGGAGGAATTGGAATGGATTATAAAGACACGCTGCTTATGCCGAAAACGGACTTTCCGATGAGAGGCGGTTTACCAACGAAAGAACCGCAAATGCAAGAACAGTGGGAAAAAGACAACATGTATGCGAAAGTTCAGGAACGGACAAAGGGGAAACCGACGTTCATCTTGCATGACGGACCTCCATATGCAAACGGAGACCTCCACATGGGTCACGCGCTTAACAAAGTTCTAAAAGACATTATCGTGCGTCATAAATCCATGACGGGCTTCCATGCACCGTACGTTCCAGGCTGGGACACACACGGTCTGCCAATTGAACAGGCACTTGTGAACAAAGGTGTAAAGCGTAAAGAGCACAGCATTGCTGAGTTCCGTGAAATGTGTAAAGACTATGCACTTACTCAAATCGACAACCAGCGCACACAATTTAAACGTCTGGGTGTTCGCGGTGATTGGGATAATCCATACATCACATTAAAACCTGAATTTGAATCACGTCAAATTAAAGTATTCGGGGACATGGCGAAAAAAGGCTATATCTATAAAGGCTTAAAACCGGTCTACTGGTCCCCATCTTCTGAAACAGCATTGGCTGAAGCGGAAATTGAATACCAAGACAAAAAGTCCCCATCCATCTACGTGAGCTTCCCAGTCCGTGATGGCAAAGGGGTATTAGAGTCTGACGTCACTATCTTAATCTGGACAACAACGCCATGGACAATTCCATCAAACTTAGGAATTTCGGTACACCCTGACTTTGTTTATACAATTGTAGAAGCAAATGATAAAAAGTTCTTAGTCGCAAAAGACTTGGTTGAAGGTCTTGCTGCTGAACTTGGGTGGGAAGATTACACGACAGCAAGGGAGTTCAAAGGACGCGAACTCGAGCGTATCACTGCGAGTCACCCGATTTACGATCGTGAATCACTTGTGATGCTCGGTGAACACGTAACAGCTGATGCTGGTACGGGGTGTGTTCATACAGCTCCAGGACACGGTGAAGATGACTTCTACGTTGCGAAACAGTATGGACTTGGGGTCTTATCTCCAATTAACGACCGTGGGGTTATGACTGCAGAAGCCCCATTGTTTGAAGGACTTTTCTATGAGGATGCTAACAAAGCAGTTACTGAGAAATTGAAAGAAGTTGGAGCACTTGAAAAGCTCTCATTCTTCACTCACTCATATCCGCATGACTGGCGTACGAAAAAGCCGGTTATTTACCGTGCTACTGCTCAGTGGTTTGCGTCGATTGAATCATTCCGGGATGAACTGCTTGAAGCGATCCGCAAGACGGACTTCACGCCATCTTGGGGGGAGACACGACTCTATAATATGGTGCGCGACCGCGGTGACTGGTGTATTTCACGTCAGCGCGTGTGGGGTGTTCCGATTCCTGTGTTCTATGCGGAAGATGGCGAACCGATTATTACGGATGAAACAATCGATCACATCTCAACGTTGTTCCGTGAACACGGTTCTAACATTTGGTTCGAGTGGGATACGAAAGATTTGCTGCCGAAAGACTTCTCTCATGAAGGCAGTCCTAACGGAACATTTACGAAAGAAACGGACATTATGGACGTTTGGTTCGACTCAGGTTCTACACACCAAGGTGTTCTTGTGGAGCGTGATGATCTTTCATATCCAGCTGATCTTTATCTAGAAGGATCTGACCAGTATCGCGGATGGTTCAACTCTTCTTTGACAACAAGTGTAGCAATTAACGGAATTGCACCCTATAAAGGCTTGCTAAGCCACGGGTTCACGCTGGACGGTGAAGGGCGCAAGATGAGTAAATCAATTGGCAACGTTATTCTTCCTTCTAAAGTGACGAACCAATTCGGAGCGGATATCCTGCGTCTTTGGGTATCTTCAGTGGATTACACAGCAGACGTTCGCGTTTCTGATTCGAACTTCAAGCAAGTTTCTGAAGTGTATCGGAAAATCCGGAACACCGTCCGTTTCCTTCACGGAAATACGTCTGACTTCACACCAGGTACAGATACGGTTGCATTTGAAGACTTGCGTCCAGTGGACCAGTACGTGTATGTGAAACTTCAAGATTTGATTCGTGATGTTAGAACTGCGTATGAACAATATGAATTTGCAAATGTGTATCATGCGATTAATTCGTTCTGTACAGGAACGTTAAGCTCGTTCTATCTTGATATTGCAAAAGATGTCGTATATATCGAAGCGGCGAATCATCCGCACCGACGTGCGATGCAAACAGTCATGTATGATTCTCTTCTTTCATTATTGAAACTTGCTGCACCAATCTTGCCACATACAGCTGACGAAATGTGGGCTTACTTGGAACACGAAACAGCAGAAAGTATTCAGCTTACAGACATGCCTGAAGCTAAGGAACTTGAAGCGTCTGACCTTCGTGTACAGTTTGACCAGTTAATGCTCGTACGTGATGATGTGTTGAAAGCGCTGGAAGAAGCGCGAAACAACAAAGTTATTGGTAAATCCCTAGAGGCACACGTAACTGTAGCTGTTCGTGAAGATCTTGCTTCACTATTTGAAACAAAAGAAATCGACTTTGCTCAATTCTTCATTGTTTCGAAATTCAGTGCAGTACTAGCGTCTGAGTTACCGGAAAACGCAGTTTCACTTGCAACAGGTCAAGTTGCAGTGGATAAAGCATCTGGTGAAAAGTGTGAACGCTGCTGGACAATTTCAGAGACAGTTGGTTCAAACGCCGATTATCCTGAGTTGTGTGAGCGTTGCGCAGACGTTGTTGCGCATCATTATGCTTAATAACTAAACAGGCGCTGCAATCCGTCTATTCGGGTCTTGCAGCGTCTTTTTTCATTCATACCTGTTTGACTTGCGCGTGATGGGTTAGGGTATGATAAACTAAACAAGATACTGCAGGACGGAGGGAATCAGGTTGTTCATTTATTATGGTATTGCAGCACTTGTTATTTTGGTCGATCAGCTGACAAAATGGCTGGTCGCTGCTAATATGGAAATCGGAGAACGAATTCCTTTAATCGAACCGTATCTAGGCTTACTGTCTCACCGGAATCGCGGTGCGGCATGGGGCATGCTGGAAGGTCAAATGTGGTTATTTGCAATTGTTACGATTGTCGTCGTTGGCGGAATCGTTTATTACTTTCAAAAAGAGGCAAAGAACGAACCGTTATTTGCATGGAGTTTAATGTTATTGCTAGGCGGCGCTGTCGGAAACTTTATTGACCGAATGGCAAGGGGCGAAGTGGTAGACTTTGTCAACGTTCTTATCCCGGTCATTAACTATGATTTCCCAATATTTAACGTAGCCGATGCAGCATTGACTGCAGGCGTTGTACTCGTGATCCTTCATTTGATTTTAGACGAAAAAAAGAACAAGAAAGATAAGGTGGCATAATGGAACAGTTTCAATATGTAATTGAAGAACAGACAGCAGGTGAGCGAATCGATAAGGCGCTGGCAACTGCAAATCCAGATTGGTCACGGACTCTTATTCAGCAATGGGTAAAAGACGGGATTGTCTTAGTGAATGGCGGTACAGTAAAACCAAATTATAAGGTGAAAGCTGGAGATGCACTTACCGTCGATGAACCGGCGCCGGAAGAACTTAATATTCCTGCTGAAGATTTAAATCTTGAAATTGTCTATGAAGACAGCGATGTTCTTGTTGTTAATAAACGCAGCGGAATGGTAGTACATCCCGCACCTGGACATACAACAGGGACATTAGTGAACGGACTTATGCATCATTGTACAGATCTGTCTGGCATTAATGGCATCATGAGACCGGGGATTGTACACCGTATTGATAAAGATACATCGGGACTGCTTATGGTCGCTAAAAATGATAAAGCGCATACTTCACTCGTTAATCAGCTCGTGGAAAAATCAGTAACACGTGTCTATACCGCACTCGTTCACGGACATATTCCACATGATAATGGTACAATTGATGCACCTATAGGAAGAAATCAAAAGGACCGTCAAAGCATGTCTGTTGAAAATACAGGTAAACATGCGGTCACACACTTCAAAGTGCTGGAGCGATTTGGAGACTTTACACTTGTGGAGTGCCGTTTGGAAACAGGGAGAACACATCAAATTCGTGTCCATATGAAATACATTGGCCATCCTCTTGCCGGAGATCCAAAATATGGTCCAAAGAAAACAATCGAATTTGATGGACAAGTTCTTCACGCCGGTACGCTTGGTTTTGTTCATCCAGTAACTGAAGAATATATGGAGTTTAAAGCTCCTTTACCAGAAGACTTCGAGCAATTACTGAATGAAATGAAGTCTAAAAAAGGTTGACGTAAAGATTTTTAACCTGTATGCTTATTGTAGAAACTTAATAGCGAGCCTTTAACGCCAATCCAGAGAGGTTGGGAAGGATGCACGTTGTTCAGAGTCACGCTTGCGAGCGCGGACTGCTGAATTCTATTTACGCACGTAAACCTTCCTGCCAGAAAGACGGCCGGAAGGTTTTTTGTATGTAAAAACCAACGTTAAAGGTTAGCAGAATCAAAGCATTCCCGTAATTATTATTTCTCTAAAGGAGTCGATTGAAATGGCAGAAAAAGCGAATATCTTGGATGAAAGTGCCATTAACCGTGCACTCACCCGAATCGCACACGAAATTATTGAGCGCAACAAAGGAATTGATCATTGTATCCTGGTAGGCATCAAAACAAGAGGTGCGTATCTTGCAAATCGACTCGCCGAAAAAATCGAACAAATTGAAGGCAAGCCAATCCGAATCGGTGAACTTGACATCTCCCTTTATAGAGATGACTTGGGTTTGAAATACGAAAACAAAGAACCGCTCGTCAAACAAGTAGACATCAACTACAGCTTATCTGATGAAAAAGTTGTCCTGATTGATGATGTTCTCTACACTGGCCGAACAGTTCGAGCAGCGATGGATGCGGTGATGGACTTAGGCCGTCCGTCTTCCATTCAGCTAGGTGTCCTCATAGACCGTGGACATCGGGAGTTGCCAATCCGACCAGATTTCGTCGGTAAGAATATCCCGACTTCCAGTGAAGAAAAAGTTGTCGTGAATTTAGTCGAATCAGATGGGGAAGATAACGTTACAATCCACTCAAGATAATAGAAAACTGCTTGGAGGCCATTAGAAATGTCAGAAAAAGTATTGGATATCCATGAAAAACCCGCAAGTGGAAAATGGCTTGCACTAAGTCTCCAGCACATGTTCGCGATGTTCGGTGCAACAATCTTAGTCCCGCAACTCGTTGGACTTAGCCCGGCAATTGCTTTACTTACAAGTGGTATTGCTACACTCATTTTTGTTGTTGTTACTCAAGGTAAAGTTCCAGCATACCTTGGCTCTTCCTTTGCTTTCATCGTCCCGATTCAAGTCGCGACTGAAACTGGCGGAATTGGAAGTGCGATGATTGGAAGTATGTTCGTGGCTCTGGTCTATGCAATCGTGTCCCTCGTCATTTGGAAGACAGGACATAATTGGATCATGAATATTTTACCCCCGGTTGTGGTGGGCCCGGTTATCATGGTTATTGGACTCGCCGTGGCTCCGACTGCAGTTGGCATGGCGAGCCGTATAGATATTGACGGAGTGTCAACATACAGTCTTCTTCATTTCTCAGCAGCCATAGTCACACTAGCGGCAGCAATCATTTGTCTTATGTTTTTCCGGGGCGTCATCAGCTTAATGCCGGTGTTAATTGGAATAATCATAGGCTATCTTTACTCAGCAGCAATCGGCATTTTGAATTTCCAGCCAGTACTTGAGGCGAAGTGGTTTGCAGTCCCAGAGTTCTTAATACCAGGAGTCGATTACAATTTTGTTGTCACACCAACGCTGCTGTTCGTCATGGTACCAATTGCGATTGTGACGATTTCAGAGCACATCGGTCACCAACTCGTATTAGGAAAAGTAGTGGAACGTGACTTCATCCGCGATCCGGGATTAAACCGCTCTCTATTAGGTGATGGAATTGGAACACTCATAAGTGGATTGCTCGGAGGACCGCCAAAAACGACTTACGGTGAAAATATCGGAGTTATGGCGATTACACGAGTATATAGTGTCCATGTCATCGTTGGGGCTGCAGTGTTCGCTATTCTATTCTCTTTCATGGGAAAAGTAATGGCACTGATTGCAACCATTCCAACAGCGGTACTTGGAGGGATTTCTATCCTGCTCTTCGGAATTATTGCATCATCCGGTTTGCGAATGCTTGTGGATCACCAAGTGGACTTTGATAAGCAGCGGAATCTTGTCATCACATCTGTCATTCTCGTCATTGGAATCGGCGGTGCATCCATCAACTTCAGCGACACTTTCCATATCGAAGGCATGGCGCTGGCTGCAATCGTAGGTGTACTCCTGAACTTAGTGCTCCCGGGACGTGAAAAGAATAAGTTGGAGGATGTTCAAGAAGAACCTTTATGGACAGATAAAGAAAACTAAATACGTTAGACCTTTTAACATTGTTCAGAGAAACAAGGAAAGGTTTATGTGACAGGGACTGTTCAAGGGACCTGCATACATAAATGGCCTTCCTACATGCTGGGAAGGCTTTTTTAAGACCTTCCCCTAACTAAGAGGAGGACGACAAAATGGATAACTTACTTACTATGAAACAATTTAACGAAGAGAATATTATGGAGATCTTGAATTATGCGGAGTACTTGAAGCGTCATGGAATTCGAGAATTGCCCGGGAAATATTTAGTGAGCAACTTGTTTTTTGAGCCTAGTACACGCACAAAGCTAAGCTTCGAAATCGCTGAACGAAAATTGGGATTAGAAATTATCCAGTTTGATCCAGGTCATTCAAGCACGACTAAGGGAGAAACGCTATTCGATACTGTTAAGACATTGGAAGCACTTGGTGTAAACGCAGTCGTTATCCGACACCCTGAAAAAGAATATTACAAACAACTGGATGGTATAAAAATCCCAGTATTTAATGGCGGAGATGGAACGGGGCAGCATCCAAGTCAATCGCTACTGGATTTATTTACCATCAAGGAAGAGTTCGGTTACTTCCAAGGACTTAATGTAGTGATTGCTGGAGATTTGTCACACAGCCGAGTTGCGGCTTCTAACGCAGAGGCATTGCAAAAACTAGGTGCGAACGTACAATTTGTCTGCCCGGATGAATGGTCAGGTGATTATGAGACACTTTCTGGCTGGGACAATGTAATTGAGCAAGCTGACGTTGTGATGCTGCTAAGAGTACAGCATGAGCGTCATGATGAAAAGATGAGCTTTACTAAAGACCAGTATCATACACAATATGGATTGACTGCAGACCGTGCAGCGATGATGAAGGATCATGCAATTATCATGCATCCAGCGCCAATCAACTGGGGAGTGGAGATCGCAGAGTCATTGACAACTCATCCAAAACTCCGTGTCTATGAAGCGGTTGAAAATGGCGTCTATATTCGCGCTGCTGCGATGGAAATGATCTTACGAGGAGGAAATGTTCATGCACAAGCTGCTCCGAAATATATGGCTATTTGATGAAACTTCACAAGATTTAAAGGATGTACGCGTACAAGACGGTAAGATTGCAGAAATCGGACAAAACTTGGAAGTAAAAGGTGCCGAAGTGATTGAAGGAAACGGTTATTGCCTGGCACCAGGATTTGTCGATGTTCATGTACATTTACGCGAGCCGGGCGGGGAGCACAAAGAAACAATTGAGAGTGGAACGAAAGCTGCTGCTAAAGGCGGTTACACAACCATCTGTGCGATGCCAAATACACGTCCTGTTCCAGACACAATTAAAAATATTGAACACGTGAACGAGTTAATTAAAAAGAATGCAGTAATTCGTGTGTTACCATATGCATCGATTACGATTCGAGAAGCTGGAAAAGAGCGCACGAATTTAGCAGAACTAAAAGAACACGGAGCATTCGCATTTACGGATGACGGCGTAGGTATTCAACAAGCCGGAATGATGCTCGAGACCATGAAAGACGCGGTAAAATTGAACATGGCTGTTGTTGCACACTGTGAAGATAATACACTCATTTATGGAGGAGCGATGCACGAAGGGATCCGGAATAAGGAACTCGGACTTCCGGGAATTCCATCTGTTGCAGAATCCGTCCATATTGCACGTGATATTCTTCTTGCTGAAGCTGCAGGTGCACATTATCATGTTTGCCATGTTAGCACGAAAGAATCCGTTCGTGTCATCCGTGACGCAAAACGAGCTGGTGTCCATGTTACTGCTGAAGTGACGCCTCACCATTTATTGCTGACAGAACATGATATTCCTGAAGATGATGCTGCTTGGAAGATGAACCCTCCATTGCGTGGAAACGAAGACTTGGCGGCACTGAGAGAAGGATTGCTTGACGGAACACTAGATTTCATTGCAACGGATCATGCGCCGCATAGTGCGGAAGAAAAGGCTGCAGGATTCAAAACAGCACCGTTCGGAATTACAGGATTTGAAACAGCATTCCCATTGCTTTATACAAATTTCGTGAAAAACGGAGATTGGACATTGAAACAGCTTATCGACTGGTTTGCTAAAAAACCATGTGACGTATTCGACCTTCCATATGGTTCAATTGAAGAAGGGGCTATTGCTGATCTGGTACTGCTCGATTTGACTACTGAACAGGCCATTGACCCGACTTCGTTTTTGTCAAAAGGAAAAAATACCCCGTTTACAGGAGTAACTTGTACGGGATGGCCAGTGTTGACAATGTATGGCGGTGAAACGGTCTATTCCGTGCAAAAGTGAGGACCGGATTGATCGAGTGAGATGAAGGAGGGTTCTTGCATGATTGTGCAGAACAGAATGGCAATATGCTCAACACGTCAAATCGCAAATAATATTATTGAAATGGTACTTACAGGGAATCTTGTGAATGAAATTGCTTCACCGGGGCAGTTCGTCCATATCCGAGTGACAGATACATTTGAGCCTTTGCTTAGACGGCCTATTTCAATTGCCTCTTTTGATAAAGAAAAGGAACAAATGACACTTATTTTTCGCGCTGAAGGCAGGGGGACGCAATTACTTGCTGCCAAACAGATCGGTACTGAAGTGGATGTCCTTGGACCGCTTGGAAATGGCTTCTCAGCTGACAATTCTGTCAAGGGTGAAACTGCCCTTTTGATAGGAGGAGGAATTGGGGTTCCTCCTCTGTATCAGCTATCAAAAGAACTGACCGCCAAAGGAGTAAAATGTGTACATATTCTAGGATTTCAATCAGCTGCAGCTGTATTTTATGAAGAAGAGTTTGCGGCACTTGGCGAGACAAGAATCATAACAGCAGATGGCAGTGCGGGAGAACAAGGTTTTGTCACAGATTCGCTAGCACGAAATCCTGTCGATTTTACAACGTATTACACGTGCGGCCCAACTCCGATGCTTCATGCATTGCAACAAGCGTTTCATGATAAACAGGGATTCTTATCATTTGAACAGCGCATGGGATGCGGAATTGGTGCTTGCTTCGCATGTGTTTGTGAAACACAAACTGAACAAGATATGCCTTACGTCAAAGTTTGTTCGGATGGGCCTGTATTTCCAGCGGGGGTGGTTGCGATATGAATCGATTAGCTGTTGAATTACCAGGTTTGTCGCTGAAAAATCCAATCATGCCTGCTTCAGGCTGTTTTGGATTTGGAAAAGAGTATGGGAATTTATATGAGTTGTCTCAACTTGGGGCAATTATGATTAAAGCTACAACGCTTGAGACGCGATTCGGCAATCCAACTCCACGTGTAGCCGAGACGGCAGCAGGGATGTTGAACGCAATCGGACTTCAAAATCCAGGATTAGAACGCGTGATGGCAGAAGAGTTAACGCGTCTCGCACAACATGACGTTCCGATTATTGCGAACGTGGCGGGTTCTGAAACGGAAGATTATGTGCAAGTTGCTGAAGCGATATCCAATGCTCCGAACGTGAATGCGCTGGAACTCAATATCTCATGTCCGAATGTAAAATGCGGCGGAATTGCATTTGGAACTGATCCAAAACTTGCAGCAGAGTTGACTTCGGCTGTAAAGGAAGTATCCAGTGTTCCGGTTTATGTGAAATTATCACCCAATGTATCGGACATCACAGTAATTGCAAAAGCTGTGGAAGCAGCTGGAGCAGATGGGATTACCATGATCAATACACTCGTAGGCATGCGCCTTGACCGGAAAACAGGGAAGCCGGTCATCGCAAATGGAACTGGCGGGCTTTCAGGCCCGGCAGTCAAACCCGTAGCTATTCGAATGGTGTATGAAGTGAGCAAAGCGGTCAGCATTCCAATAATCGGAATGGGCGGAGTTACGGATGCAGGTGATGTGATCGACTTTTTATCAGCAGGAGCAAGTGCGGTAGCGGTCGGCACAGCAAATTTTGTGAATCCATTTGTTTGCCCTGAAATCATTCATGCTTTACCAGCATTGTTAGATGAACTAGGGCTAGAAACTATTACAGAATTAATTGGAAGGAGTCATGCGGTATGAACACATCCCCAATCATTGCATTGGATTTCGAACATCAAGAAGCCGCATTATCCTTTTTAAAACCTTTTGAACGCGGTACGTTTGTCAAAGTAGGGATGCAACTTTTTTACAAAGAAGGCCCAGCGATTGTTTATCGTCTAAAAGAACAGGGTTTTGACGTGTTCCTGGATTTGAAATTACATGATATCCCGAATACTGTGAAGTCTGCGATGACGTCACTCGCGTCAGTAGGAGCTGATTTAGTGAATGTGCATGCAGCAGGGGGCTCATTCATGATGGATGCGGCACTTGAAGGCTTGGATATTGGTACTGCAGCGGGTAATAAGCGACCGTCAATTATTGCGGTCACACAGCTGACTTCAACAACAGAAGAACAGATGCAGCGCGAGCAGCTGATTCAGACTTCATTGAACGATTCAGTCCTGCATTATGCAAAACTTGCTCAAGTTTCAAAATTAGACGGTGTCGTATGCTCCGTTTTAGAAGCGGGATCTATTGCTGAAGCTTGCGGAAACGAGTTTTTGAAAGTGACACCAGGTATTCGGCTAGCAAATGAAGCCGCCCACGATCAGAAACGAATTGCAACACCTGCAGAAGCTAAAAAGATGGGCTCGACACATATTGTTGTCGGCCGCTCGATAACTGAAGCTGCAGATCCGTTAGCAGCTTATCAAGAAATTGCAAGACAGTGGAAAGGATTGAGTAAATGATGACTAAACAAGAAATCGCTAAAATTCTATTGCACGTAGGTGCTGTAACACTTAGTCCGGATGAGCCTTTCACATGGGCATCAGGCATTCAATCACCCATCTATTGTGATAACCGACTTATCATGTCAGACCCAGGCGGCAGAAGAAGGATTGCTGAAGGAATGGCTGCTTCCATTAAAGCGAATTATCCGGAAACAACAGTCATTGCAGGGACTGCTACAGCCGGTATCCCGCATGCGGCATGGATTGCAGATATTTTAGGGTTGCCGATGGTCTATGTTCGTTCAAAAGCAAAAGGTCACGGACGGAGTAAGCAGATCGAAGGGAAAGTAAAGCCGGAAGACCGGGCTGTCATCGTGGAAGATTTAATTTCTACTGGCGGGAGCAGCTTGACTGCTGCGGATGCATTAACAGAAGCTGGCGTTCAAGTGGAAGGTGTTGTCTCCATCTTTACATATGGATTGGAAAGTGCTGATCAAGCATTTGAAAAAGCTGGATTATCTTATACCAGCCTTACAGATTTCAATGCCCTCGCAGAAGTGGCAACTCGTTCCGGAGCAATCCGCGAAGGATCTGTTGCCCCTCTCCTTGACTGGCACCAAAAATTAAAATCTGGCACTTTGCAATAATTGACAGAAGCTGGCGTTTTACGCTGAGCTTCTTTTTTTATGAGAATTTTTAAATCGACAGCATTTGACAGATGTCGTTTAGTAGTGAGGATTGAAAATATATGTAGATTTGTGGCGATCCGCAGAGGAAGTTGTTTCGAGAAGTTGGTTTATGAGCGTTTTTGTCGGTTTTATGATCCTATTTTGGAGTTTATGAGCGCATTATGTGTTTTATGATCACAATTTGTGATTTATGAGCTTTTTCGACAATATATGATCACTTTCTCGTATTTATGAGCAAATTCCGTAATTTATGATCACACTTACCAAATAACGTAAAAAACCCAGCAAGGCGGGGAGCCGTGCTGGGTCAGGTTATGCTTTTAATTGCCGTACGACATCTACATCGGGTGTGACGAAAATCGTTTTTTGTTCAAAGTAGATGACAAACCCAGGTTTTGACCCATTGGGCTTTTTCACGTGACGAACTTCTGTGAAATCGACTGGAACGGATGCTGATCCCCGTGCCTTACTGAAATAGGCAGCGAGCGTGGCAGCTTCTTGAATCGTTTGTTCGCTCGGCTCCTCATCGTGAATGACTACGTGTGATCCCGGGATATCTTTGGTATGCAGCCAAATATGGTTGCGGGCAGCGAGCTTTGAAGTCAGCCAATCATTTTGTCGGTTATTTTTCCCGACTGAGATTTTTATACCATCTGACGACTGATAGGATTCGGGCATCGGTTTCTTAGGCTTCACTTTTTTCTTGCCTTTTCGAGCTTTCATGAGGCCCAGTTCTGCAAGTTCGTCCCGGATTTCATCGATATCATCAGTCGATGCCTGCATGACTTGCTGTTTCACCATTTCAAAATACTCGATGTCTTCGCGGGCTTTTTCCAATTGACTTGCAAGTTGAATTAAGGCATTCTTCGCTTTTGTATACTTTGAAAAATATCGCTGAGCATTGTCAATCACGGATTTGCGTGGATCCAGCTGAATGGTCACAGTTGTTCCTTGCTCATAATAGTTATCAACAACGGCTTCTTTTTGCCCTTTTTCAATCGCATAACTGTTTGCTGTAAGAAGTTCTCCGTAAAGTTGGAACGTATCCAAGCGTCCTGCATCATTGCGTTCCTTTTCCAGCTTTTGCACTTTCAACTTCAGTTTTGCAATTTCGTTATCCAGCCAGCGCTCTAGATCGGCCGCCTGCGCTTTCACACGTTCTCGAACTGCACGGGCAAAGTAGACTTTGTCGAGCAATTCTCCGAGAGTCGGATAAACTGTCGCAGTCCCTTCTGTAAACCTCAGCTCAGCTGCAGAGAATAATAACTTCCCCTCCTTTTCCACAGTGTTCGGATGAAAAGGACCTTCTGAAAAGATCTGAACGAATGACTGATAGGTCTCATATGCAGACGACCCGCCGGAATTGGTTAAACGGTATAGCAGTTCCTCCGCATGGACCGGTGAAAACCCCGATAGCTCTTGAACAACAGCTTTAGGAGTATCAAACGATGGAAGTAATTGTTCAAACTCTTCTTGAGTAAGTGTAAATGGATTGCGTTTATCTTGCGGCGGTGCTGGAATGTAAGGTTGCCCTGGCATAATGGTACGATAGCTATTTACACTTGGCGGCAAGTGTTTCATGCTGTCGATAATCATGTCTCGTTCCGGATCAATCAGTAAGAAGTTACTGTGACGTCCCATGATTTCAAATATGATTGCCCGTTCCATATCATCGCCAATTTCGTTTTTTGACCGAATCTTAAACTTTAAGATTCGGTCTGTTCCCATTTGTTCAACCGCTGTAATTGTGCCGCCTTCCAAGTGTTTTCGAAGTGTCATACAAAACATTGGAGGTTCTTTTGGGTTTTGAATTGTTTCTTCTGTAAATTGCACGCGCGCATAGGAGGGGTGAACCGAAAAAAGCAACTTTCGGTTTTGACCGCCTGCACGGATAATGAATACGGTTTCTTGTGCGTTTGGTTGGTGAATCTTTGTGATTCTCCCATTTTCAATCGTTTGTAGTTCGCGTTTCATCGCGGTTGAGAACAACCCGTCAAATGCCATGTGAATTCCTCTTTCTTTTCGTTTCCTCCATTTTAGCACTACGCGCCAAACATATGGTATAATACGAATACAAACTTCGGATCGAACTGGATTAGGGCTGATTTGAATGGAGAGACTACATTAGAAGAGGGATTGCATGTTTAAACAACGAGGACTTTTGATTGTTCTTTCCGGCCCATCGGGAGTCGGAAAAGGAACTGTTCGGAAAGAGCTGTTTGCGTCTCCGGACACCAATTATGAATATTCGATATCGATGACGACGCGTCAGCCAAGAGAAGGCGAAGTGGATGGAGTCGATTACTTTTTCCGCCCGCGTGAAGTGTTTGAGGCACTCATTGAGGAAGGAAAACTTCTTGAGCATGCGGAGTACGTCGGAAATTATTATGGAACCCCGCTGGATTATGTAAACGAAACTCTCGATTCCGGAAGAGATGTCTTCTTGGAAATTGAAGTAGTTGGCGCTGCACAAGTGCGTGAAAAAATGCCGGACGGATTATTTATTTTCCTGGCGCCGCCAAGTCTTTCACATTTAGAACAGCGGCTTGTAGGCCGTGGGACAGAAGTATTGGAAGTCATTGCTTCACGCGTCGCAAAAGCGCGTGACGAGTTAGAGATGATGGACTTGTATGATTATGTTGTAGAAAATGATGAAGTGACGAAAGCGTGCGATCGCATCAATGCAATTGTCACAGCTGAGCACTGCCGAAGAGAACGCGTTGAAGAACGTTATTTAGCTATGTTGGAAGGGGAATAAAACAATGTTATATCCATCTGTTGATTCACTGAAAGAGAAAATCGATTCAAAGTACACGCTCGTCTCACTTGCTGCAAAGAGAGCCCGCGAAATGCAAGAAAAGAAAGACGAGCAGCTAGTTTCCTACACATCACATAAAAATGTCGGCAAAGCACTTGAAGAAGTAGCAGCAGGCATGCTTCATAAACGCAAGACGGACGCTTCCGTTGTCTATGAGGACGAAATTTAAACGTACTTGAGTTGAATACACATATGGAAGCTCCCTTAGAAAATGTACTTTCTTTGGGAGTTTGTCATTTTCGGGGAGGATGAAGAGGTTGTTAGCCAATAAAAAAGTTTTGCTTTGTGTGACTGGCGGCATTGCCGTCTACAAAGCGGTTGCACTGGTTAGTAAATTGAGTCAATCCGGAGCGCAGGTGAAAGTGGTGATGACCCGCTCTGCGATGGAATTCGTTCAGCCGTTATCGTTTCAGGTGATGTCTCGGAACGATGTTTATTATGATACGTTCGATGAGAAAGATTCATCAGTTATCGCACACATCGATCTTGCAGATTGGGCAGATTTAATTATCGTTGCACCGGCTACTGCGAATTTCATCGGGAAACTGGCAAATGGCATCGCGGATAATATGGCGTCAACACTCTTACTTGCAGCGACAGCTCCAGTTTGGATTGCCCCTGCGATGAATGTCCATATGTACGAGCACCCGGCAGTCCTTCGGAATATCGATCTTCTTTATAGAGATGGAGTTCGATTCATCGAACCATCCGAGGGTTTTTTAGCATGCGGATATGTTGGCAAAGGCCGTCTAGAGGAGCCTGAGCGTATTGTGGAGCTAGTCGATTCGTTCTTCAATGAAACCGTAAAACTACCGCTTGCAGGTAAAAAAGTGGTCGTGACGGCAGGCCCGACATTAGAACGAATTGATCCGGTCCGGTACATATCAAATTTCTCAAGCGGCAAGATGGGGTACGCGATGGCGCAAGCTGCGGTTGAACTCGGTGCGGAAACGATTCTTATTTCGGGACCTGTATCGCTGGCTCCACCAGCAGGAGTTGAGCTCATTCGTGTAGAAAGCGCGGCTGAAATGCTTGACGCTGTTTTAGGACATTACTCGGATGCGGATTATGTTGTTAAATCAGCAGCAGTTGCAGATTATCGTCCAAAGACAATACATGAACAAAAGATGAAGAAAAAAGAAGGCGAAGCATCGCTGGAGTTGGAACGGACAACCGATATTTTGAAAACGTTAGGTCAAATGAAGACAACACAGCGGCTAATTGGATTTGCGGCGGAAACGACAGATGCTCTTACATATGGAAAAGGTAAGTTGGAGTCAAAAAATCTGGATTGGATTATTGTTAATGATGTTACGGATCCTGCAGGCGGTTTTGGCAGTGATGAGAACGTCGTAACCCTGATTTCAAGATCCGGTATTGAGATTCTATTCCCGGCTATGGAGAAAAAGGAGCTGGCGAAGCAATTGCTCGCAACGATCGTTCAAGAAGGAACAGATTCTCGATGATCGCTGAAGTGATTGTGGATGTTGCAGCGTATCCGATTGATCGTCCATTTGACTATAAAATCCCTGAACTTTTTTTAGGATTTGTAGAACCTGGGATGCGTGTAAAAGTACCATTTGGTCCACGTAAAGTAGCAGGTTATGTAGTTGCCTTGAAAGAAGACAGCGATTTGGACGTCAGTAAGATTAAACCGTTGGAAGAGCTTATTGATTTTGAACCAATTCTATCATCCGAACTGCTAAAACTTTCGGAATGGCTTGCTGTGGATACGCTTGCTTATCGAATAGAGGCCCTTCAAGTTATGCTTCCGGCTGCAATGCGTGCTAAGTATGAAAAGTATATACAAGTAGAGGATTCTTCATCCATCACAGATACTATATTTATGAAAATGCTGCGGGGCAGAGACCGTGTTCCATTAAAAATAGCTGATACATCAGAGCTGTTAAGACAGCTGAAGACCTATGTAAAAAACGGTGCTGTCCGTGTAGACACGCTTGTTAAACAACAAACAGCTGTGAAGAAAGTCCGAATGATTCATATTGCTGAGATAGAAGAATTGAAGCAGCTGTTAGAGACATTAAGTAAACAAGCGGTCAAACAGCGTGAATTGGTAAATTGGATGATTGAACATGCAGGCCAAACCATTGAAGCTGGAAAGCTGATTGCTGACTCCGGCGTATCAGCCACCGTTTTAAAAACGATCATTGAAAAAGGATTTGCCCAAGAAAAAAAGACAGAGGTGTACCGGGAACCTGAAGCATTGGTAATTCAGGATACAGCGATTCCAAAACAGCTCACCGCCTATCAGCAGTACGCAGTGGATGAAATACTTGAAGCATATCGATCAGGTACAGATACAACCTTCCTGCTGCACGGTATTACAGGCAGTGGCAAAACCGAGGTGTACTTGCAAACGATCGAAGAAGTGCTGTCAACTGGAAAAGAAGCAATTATGCTCGTACCGGAGATTTCGTTGACACCTCAAATGACTTCGCGGTTCAAAGAGCGTTTCGGTGATCAAGTTGCAGTTATGCACAGTGCGCTATCCGCAGGTGAGAAATATGATGAGTGGCGTAAAATTCATCGTAAAGAAGTGAAAGTGGTTGTTGGGGCGCGTTCTGCTATTTTTGCGCCTTTTGAAAAACTAGGAATCATTATTCTGGATGAAGAGCACGAATCTACGTATAAACAGGAAGACTCTCCCCGCTATCATGCACGGGACGTTGCAATTTGGCGTGCACAGTTCAATCATTGCCCTGTGATTCTCGGAAGTGCGACTCCCGCCCTTGAATCTTATGCGCGTGCATCGAAAGGTGTTTATCGTCTTCTGGAATTGCCAACACGGGCGAAAGAACAGGAGCTGCCAAATGTCAACATCGTCGATATGCGAGCTGAACTGAAAGACGGCAACCGTTCTATGTTTTCTGTCCCGCTGGCGGATGCTATCAGAGACCGGTTAGACAAAGGTGAACAGACAGTTCTGTTTTTAAATAAGCGCGGTTTCTCTTCTTTTGTTTTATGCAGGGATTGCGGAACGACGATTCAATGTCCAAACTGTGATATTTCATTGACGTATCATCGGGCAACTGAGAATTTAAAATGTCATTACTGCGGACATGAAGAACGAGTGCCTCAAGTCTGCCCTGAATGCGAAAGTGAACATATTCGTTTTTTTGGAACAGGTACACAAAAAGCGGAAGAAGAGATTGCAAAACTTTTCCCTGAAGCGCGAGTGCTTCGTATGGATGTTGATACGACTCGCCAAAAAGGATCACATGCCCGTCTGCTTCAAAAGTTCAGTGAAGGTCAAGCGGATATTTTACTGGGTACCCAAATGATTGCCAAAGGACTCGATTTTCCAAATATTACATTGGTTGGTGTTTTAGCGGCAGATACAACCCTTCATCTGGCAGATTTCAGAGCCGCGGAAAAAACGTTCCAATTGCTTACTCAAGTTAGTGGCAGAGCAGGACGTCATGACTTAGAAGGAGAAGTATTTGTCCAAACGTACACACCGGAACACTATGCAATCGAACTTGCTAAAGCTCAAGTATATGAACCGTTTTATGAAATGGAGATGGGGACTCGGAAGCAATTTGGGTATCCGCCGTTTTATTACATTGTCAATATTCAATTCAGCCATGAAGATTTAATGAAAGTTGTAGGATATGCTGAAAAAGCAGGCCGATTTTTAGCAGACGGGTTAAGTCCGGAAAGCGTCATTATTGGTCCGACAGCTTCTGCTATTAGCCGTGTGAATAATAGATATCGCTATCAATGTTTGATAAAATACAAAAAAGAACCGAAACTGACAGATACACTGCAGGCACTTATCCGGATTTATCGAACGGATTGGATAAAAGACGGATTACAGCTTTCTGTTGATAAATCACCTGTCGTTATTTACTGAATAGGAACTAGAAAAGAGGAATTTGTTTGACTGTACTAGAAATTGTAAAATATCCAGCTGAAATATTGGAAACGAAAACAAAAGAAGTAACGAAATTTGATCATAAGTTACACAAGCTGCTGGACGATATGATGGAAACAATGATCGCTGCAGATGGTGTGGGAATCGCTGCTCCACAAGTGGGGCAGTCAATCCGCGCTGCAATTGTAGATATTGGTGAGGGAGATCCGCCTATCGAACTTATCAATCCTGTCATTACCGCAGTTGGCGGGGAAGATGTGGACTTGGAAGGCTGCCTTAGCTTCCCTGATCTGTACGGTGAAGTGAAGCGTCCATTTTTTGTTCGTGTAGAAGCACAAGAACGGGATGGTTCACTCTATGAACTTGAAGCTGAAAGCTTTGAAGCACGAGCGATTATGCATGAAATCGATCATTTAGATGGCATTTTGTTCAATAAAAAAATTAGCCGGATTGTCGACGCTTCGGAATTTGAAGAATTGGACGAAGAGCTCGTTCAACTTGAAAAGGACGGTGAAGGAATTGAATAAGCTTTTATTTATGGGAACGCCTGATTTTTCAGCCCCTATTTTACGTATGCTCCATGAAGAAGGATATGCAATTGTCGGAGTTGTGACTCAACCTGATAGACCTGTTGGCCGAAAGCGCGTCTTGACACCCCCTCCTGTGAAAGCGGAAGCATTGCGTCTGGGGCTTCCTGTCATTCAACCTGAAAAGTTAAGAGGCTCCGCTGAGTTAGAGGAGATTAAAGCGCTTGCTCCCGACTTGATCGTCACAGCGGCCTTTGGTCAGATTTTGCCAAAAGAATTGCTTGAAGTCCCTAAATTTGGGTGTATTAATGTACATGCTTCATTGCTTCCAGCCTATCGCGGCGGGGCCCCGATTCACCAAGCGGTTATGGACGGCTGTACGGAAACTGGAGTAACAATTATGTACATGGCAGAAAAACTAGATGCTGGTGACATTATCTCACAAGCAACTGAACAGATTTTACCCACTGATGATACTGGCAGTATGTTTGATAAATTATCACTTACTGGAGAAAAATTGTTAAAAGAAACATTGCCTTCGATTCTGGAAGGGACAAATGCGCGAATTCCGCAAGATGAAGAAAAAGTTACATTTGCGAAAAATATATCACGCGAGCAAGAGCGGATTGACTGGACACGAAAAGGAACGGATATTCATAACCAAGTGAGGGGCCTTACCCCTTGGCCTACAGCCTATACGACATTTGGCGGAGAGAACGTAAAAGTATGGAAGACCGAAGTACTTCCAACGGAATCCAAAGGTGAATCAGGTGAAATCATCGAGTTGACTAAAGATCAAATCCTTGTGAAAACAGGTGATGATACAGCGATTGCAATTACAGAATTACAGCCTTCTGGGAAAAAACGCATGACTGCATCTGTCTTTTTGAACGGATCAGGTAGCCAGTGGAAAAAAGGAGATCTCTTCCTATGACAGCTAAGAAGAAAATAATGATGCAGGGGAACGTCAGGGATGCGGCACTTTCCATTTTACTTGAAGTGAGCCGGAACCAAGCATACAGCAATCTATTATTAACCCGGACGATGAAATCCTATGCCATTAAAGAGCAGGACAAACCATTGTTAACAAATTTAACATATGGAACGTTACAGTATCGATTGACATTGGATTATTATTTAGCTCCATTCATCAAAGGGAAACTGGATGATTGGGTTCGTGAACTGCTTCGTATGTCGCTGTATCAGATTGTCTATTTAACAAAAATCCCTCCACACGCTGCTGTAAATGAAGCAGTAGAAATTGCAAAAGTTCGTGGACATAAAGGAACAACCGGATTCGTAAATGGAGTTCTTCGCTCCGTATTGCGCCAAGGGGTCCGATCACTTGATGAAATAACTGATGGAACTACACGTCTGTCATTAGAGACAAGTCATCCTGAATGGCTGATCCGACGCTGGATTGATCAGTACGGTTTGGAAGTCACTTCGGAAATGGCGCGTGCTAATAATGAGCCGCCGATGAATACGGCACGTGTCAATACCGCGCAGACAACTGTTGAAAAAGCGCTGCATCAGCTGAAGAGTGAAGGTGCAAAAGTGGAGTTAGGGAAAGTGGTGCCTGAAGCAATTTATTGTCATTCAGGAAATGTCGCGAAAACCTATACGTACACCAAAGGATGGCTGACTGTTCAAGATGAAAGCTCAATGCTTCCTGTCTATGCACTGGATGTGCAGCCAGGAATGAAGGTGCTTGATATGTGTGCAGCACCTGGCGGGAAAACGACCCAAATTGCTGAGCATTTGAACGATACAGGAGAAGTGCACGCGCACGATCTTCATGAACACAAACTGCAACTGATTGAAGAGAATGCAGAACGTTTAGGTCTGAATTCGATTTGGACGTCCAGCGGAGATAGCCGCGAACTGGGCTATACGTATAAACCGAACACTTTCGACCGGATTTTAGTGGATGCGCCATGCAGCGGTCTGGGAGTTGTCCGGAGAAAACCGGAAATTAAGTACAATAAGACGGAAGCAGATCTTGAATCGCTTACAAAAATCCAAGCAGAATTACTTGAAACGGCTTGGACGCTTGTCAAACCAGGCGGCAAAATTGTCTACAGTACATGTACAGTCGATAAGACCGAAAATGATGGAGTCGTGCTGCAATTTTTAGAACGTCATCCTGAAGCTATTAAATTAGTTCCAGAGTTCTTCGAAGAAGCGGGTCTTTCAACGCCAAACGGAATGCTGCAAGTATTACCGCAGGACTTCGGAGGCGATGGATTTTTTGCAGCAGCCTTGCAAAAACCAATACGTAACGACTAAATAGACGTACAGGGATGGGGGAAGCGGAATGCATTTCAGTGTACGAACTGATATTGGCAGAAAACGCACATTCAATGAGGACCAAGCAGCTGTATTTGTACTTGAAAACGGTTATGCACTTGCTGTAATCGCTGATGGTATGGGCGGCCATCGAAGTGGAGATGTCGCAAGTGAAATGGCGGTACGCTTAATGGGAGAACATTTCAATGACCTGAACGCAGCAATTCCAGAAACCAAGGAAACTTGGAATGAATGGCTGGATTCGATTGTACGCAAAGTGAACCAGCTGATTTTTGAAAAAGCTCAGTCCTCTCCAGAACACGAAGGTATGGGAACAACGCTCGAAGCGGCAGTTATTGCTGAAGGAAATTGTTACATTGCCCATGTCGGGGACAGCCGGGTCTATTCGATCAGTTCGGATACAATCACCCAGCTGACAAAGGATCATTCTTACGTAAATGCTTTGCTTGCAAGCGGGGAAATCACGGAAGCTGAGGCTGAAGTTCATCCCCAGCGCAATTGGATCATGCGTGCTGTCGGATCTGAACGTGATATTGAGCCTGAATTTTATCATGTACCCCTCACAAAAGAAGACTATCTGTTATTGTGCACAGACGGTCTGAGCAACAAAGTCGAACCTGAAATGATGCGCGAACTCATCGTTGCGGACAATACACTCGAAGAAAAAGTGAATCAATTGATTGATCTGGCAAACGAAAGAGGCGGAGAGGACAACATTACTGCGGTGCTGCTTGCCTCTAACGACCATGGAGCTGGTGCTGTATGATTGGTAATCGAATTGGAGACCGCTATGATATCATCGGCACAATCGGTGAAGGCGGGATGTCTAAAGTTTACTTGGCACATGATGTGATTTTAGATCGGGATGTCGCGATTAAAGTCCTGAATTATGACTTTGCGAACGAAGAAGAGTTGAAACGCAGATTTCAGCGTGAAGCGCTATCTGCGACTAGCTTAACCCACCAAAATATCGTCAATATATTTGATGTGGGTGAAGAAGATGAGCTTCATTACTTAGTGATGGAGTACGTGAAAGGTCTGACTTTAAAGCGTTTTATTTTAGAGAATGGGCCACTTGAACCTGAGAGAGCCATTCCTATCATGCTGCAGCTTGTTGCTGCCATATCTAATGCGCATCATAACGGCATCATTCATCGTGATGTGAAGCCGCAAAATATTTTAATGGATGAAGAAGGTAACGTGAAAATTACAGACTTCGGAATTGCGATGGCGCTTACAGCGACCTCCCATACAAAAACGAATTCTGTACTGGGTACCGTCCATTATTTGTCACCGGAACAAGCAAGAGGCGGGATGGCAACTAAGAAATCAGACGTCTATTCGTTAGGGATTGTCTTTTACGAGTTACTGACGGGCAAGCTGCCATTTTCGGCCGAATCAGCAGTAGCGATCGCTCTTAAGCATTTACAGGAAGAGACACCTTCTGTGCGGGCGGATTTCCCGATGATCCCTCAAAGTGTTGAAAATATTATTTTGAAAGCAACGACAAAGGATGCCAGGCATCGGTATGTATCAGCAGATGAAATGTATGATGATTTGCTGACAGCACTCGATCCGGCACGAGTCAATGAACCTAAGTTTTCAATTCCTTTTGATGAAGATGAAACACGTGCGCTTCCAGTCATTAAAGATGCTCCAAGTTTACTGGATACTGAACAAACGATGAAGATTGAACCCGTTCGAATAAAGTCAGAGCCAGTGAAATCAGAACCGATTCCTCAGAAGAAAAAACGTAAAAAATGGCCAATTGTTGCAAGCATTGTGATAGTAATCGCTGCTGCAATTGCTATACTGTATCTCACAGGTATGTTTGACCGGCAAGTGACTGTCCCTGACGTACTAGGTAAAGATGAAGCAGATGCAATTGCACTCCTAGAAGAAAAGGGATTTGTCGTGGATGACAAACTCGAACAGCCTTCTGAAGAATATGAAAAAGGGGAAGTTTTCAGAACGATTCCTGAAGCAGACAAACAACGTGATAAAGGAAGTTCGATCAAGTTATATATCAGTACAGGTAAAGAGACGATGACATTCATTGATTATACAGGTAGGGACTACGAGACTACTAAAGAACGGTTAGAACCTTTTAAATTCAAGTCTATCAAATCAGAAGATGAATTCGATGATCAACCTAAAGGAACCATCCTAAGACAAGATCCAGAATCGGATTCAGAAGTCGTTCCCAGTGAAACGGATGTGACATTCACTGTGAGTAAAGGACCGGAAACGAAAACGCTGGAAAGCTTGATTGGATTTACAGATGATCAGTTAAATGCTTACGCACGTTCATCAGGCTTCAATATAAGGGTGGCTAAAAAGAGTAACTCGGATTCCATTCCTGACGGCCAGGTTATGAAACAGGAACCGGATGCAGGTCAGTCGCTCCCAATTGGAACAACGGTTAATGTAACAGTTTCAAAAGGGCCAGCTCAAAAGCCAGTAAAACTTTACGTAAAGCGTATCAAGATCCCTTACGAAGTAATAGAAGATGACGGTTCGTCAGGGGACGGAGATGAAGAGAGACCACCTCAAACGGTTCGAATTTATATTCAAGACCGCGAACATTCAATGACCGATCCAATTAAGGAATTTGACATTACTGAAGATACTGAAGAACAAATTACAGTCGAGTTAGAAGAAGGTCAGCGAGGCGGATATAGAGTCCTCCGCGGTACAACAGTTATCGAAGAAAAGACGTTTAACTACAAAGACATTCAATAAGGATGGGGATAGGATGCCAGAAGGTCAAATTCGAAAAGCGATTAGCGGGTTTTACTATGTAAAGTACGACGGAGGGACGGTGCGCTGCAGAGGAAGAGGCGTATTTAGAAAGCGAAAAATCACTCCACTTGTTGGTGACTGGGTAACGTACGTACAAGAAGGAGTAGAAGATGCGACGATTACTGAAGTTCATCCGCGAAAAAATGAACTAGTGCGTCCTCCTGTTTCTAACATTGATTTGGCGTTACTTGCGGTCTCAATTGTAGAGCCGGCGTTCAGTTCTAACTTGCTAGATCGCTTTCTTGTCCTTGTTGAGTCCCATCAAATTGAGCCGGTCATTTGCCTAACAAAGAAAGATAAAGCGAATGAAGCCGATCTCCAGAAAGCTGAAGAAGCTGCTGCTTATTACCGATCAATAGGTTATTCGGTATTGATGACTTCTATTGACGAGCCTGGACTTATTGAGAAACTGCAACCGTTCTTAGAAGGAAAGACAACTGTTCTTGCTGGACAATCTGGTGTCGGGAAATCGACCTTGTTGAATACGCTTTTACCTAATTTGTCACTCGAAACAGGCGAAATATCAGAATCACTCGGAAGAGGGAAACATACGACGCGTCATGTTGAGCTTCATGAAGTGGCTGGCGGCTTGGTTGCGGATACCCCTGGATTCAGTTCGTTGGAGTTTGACACGCTTGAAAAACAAGAGCTGGGGAGTTGTTTTCCTGAGTTCTTGGAAGCGTCTGAGCAATGTAAATTTAGAGGCTGCCTGCACTTGAAGGAACCTTCTTGTGAAGTGAAAAGAAAAGTGGAATCCGGTGAAATTATTCAAAGCCGTTACAATCATTACTTGCAGTTTTTGCAGGAAATCACTGACAGAAAGCCGAGGTATTAATTGGAATGATTAAAATAGCACCTTCTATCTTATCAGCAGATTTTGCGAAGCTTGGAGAAGAAATCAAAGAAGTCGAGCAAGGCGGTGCGGATTGGATTCACGTAGATGTGATGGACGGTCATTTTGTCCCGAACATTACAATTGGTCCACTAATTGTTGAAGCAATCCGGCCTGTCACCTCCCTGCCATTGGATGTTCATCTCATGATTGAAGAACCAGATCGGTATATTGAACAATTCGCAAAGGCGGGAGCGGATTATATTACTGTTCACGCAGAGGCATGCCGTCATCTGCACAGGACTATACAGCTCATCCGTTCCTTTGGAGTTAAGCCGGGAGTTGTATTAAATCCGCATACCCCTGTTGAAACCATCCAACATGTATTAGAAGACATTGATCTCGTTCTATTCATGACGGTGAATCCCGGGTTCGGAGGACAGAAGTTTATCTCTTCTGTCGTACCTAAAGTTAAACAGCTCTCGGACATTGTTAAAGAGCGTAACTTATCCCTTGAGATCGAAATTGATGGAGGAATTAACTCCGAGACGATAGGGTTGTGTGTAGAAGCAGGCGCAACTGTATTTGTTGCGGGATCAGCAGTATATAACCAGAAAGACCGCGCAGCTGCTATCCAAAAGATACGTACAGCAGGCGAAAAGGCGCAAAACCAGTGAAGACGATTATAATATGTGCAGGGGGGCCAGAGGAAGAAGTTATCCCTCTGGCTCTCTTTTTAGATAAGGACACACAATTTATAGGTGCTGATCGAGGAACGCTCCAGCTGCTTGATGCAGGAATTGATCCGTTGGCGGCGGTTGGAGACTTTGATTCAGTCAGTGAAGAGGAAATGAAGAGAATTGAAGCAACAGGCTGTTTCATCGAAAAACGTCCTCCTGAAAAAGATGAGACCGATACGGAACTGGCATTGAACCTTGCTTATTCTCAGAACCCCGATAAGATTATTTTGACCGGAGTAACAGGTGGACGTCTAGATCATATGTTTTCAACAGTTCAGCTTTTGGTTCGCAATGCCGGGCAGAAGTCATCCACACAATTGGTACTTGCGAACAGACAAAATGAACTGACGCTTCTTCAGAAAGGGACTCATAGCTTCAAGAAGAATGAGCAGTTTCCTTATCTCTCTTTCTTTAGCATGACGGAGTCCGTGAGGGGGCTGACGCTGACAGGTGTGAAATATGAAGTCTTCCTTGAAGAGATACATCTTGGAGATACTCGCTTCACGAGCAATGAGATTGTTGAACCATCTTGTACTATCTCACTGCAAGCCGGCATATGTTTAATGGTAAGGAGCTCAGATTCCTGAAAGGAGTGGGGAGTTGCGGATTTATACTTTTACTTTGCCTAAGTTTGTAAGTGGAATTGTACGAAAGTGCATGGTCGTGTTTTCTAAGGAGGATACAGCGAAAGCGAAATCATCCACTACAGCATCAAAGAAGCGGAAAAAACGACATGAAAAAACGCCGGGCTGAAATTCAGCCTGGCGTTTTTATTGGTTGCGGTCTATTATACGCGTTGAACTTTACCTGATTTAAGTGCGCGGGCAGATACCCAAACACGCTTCGGTTTGCCGTTTACAAGAATACGGACTTTTTGAAGGTTCGCACCCCATACACGTTTGCTAGAGTTCATTGCGTGGGAACGATTATTCCCTGCACGTGCTTTGCGACCAGTAATTACACATTCCTTAGCCATTTTATAACCTCCTCGCGAATGATGATTAAGCGTTTCACTTATAATTCGCATACTAGATTAATTTATCATATCCGTCTATCCCATGCAAGCTTTTTTCTCTGTTCTCTCAAGCAATTTTCCTTTACACGTTTAAGAAAACGCTTGCTTTCTTTTCTTATAGGCGTGTATATAGTACAATGTGAACAGTGAAACTGGATTCAGGAGGGATAACGGCATGTCAATTCAAATGGAAAACGATTATGGGAAAATTGATATAACGAATGAGACAATCGCCCGGATCGTCGGTGAAGCTACCATAGAATGCTACGGGGTTGTAGGAATGGCCTCTAGGCATCAAATTCGGGACGGACTGACAGAAATTCTGAGAAAAGAGAACTTTGGTAAAGGTGTTGTCGTTAGAAACGCAGGTGCTGACACACAAATTGATCTCTATATAATTGTAGGGTACGGAACAAAGATCACTGAAGTTGCCTACCAAGTACAATCCAAAGTACAATATACACTTAAAAAAACACTCGGGATGACTATCGGTTCCGTCAATATTTATGTACAGGGCGTACGTGTGACGAACCTGTGAAGGAGGAACACAGTTCTATGAAGTCGATAGATGGATTACAGTTTGCAGAAATGATATCAATGGGAGCATACCATCTTAAACAAAACGCGGATTATGTGGATTCGCTGAATGTATTCCCCGTACCAGATGGAGATACGGGAACAAATATGAACTTATCAATGACTTCAGGTGCAAAAGAGACAGCAGCAAACGTTTCTGCTCACCTGGGCAAGACTTCACAAGCTTTGTCCAAAGGATTATTAATGGGCGCTCGTGGAAATTCAGGTGTGATTTTATCGCAATTGTTCCGTGGTTTTGGAAAATCAGTTGAAGAAAAAGAAGTTCTGACTGCAAGTGAGTTTGCGGAAGGGCTCCGATATGGTGTGGAAACGGCATATAAAGCGGTCATGAAGCCCGTCGAAGGTACGATTTTGACTGTTGCAAAAGATGCGGCAGCTGTCGCAGTGGAAACAGCTGCTGCAGAAACGGATCTTATTCAATTGATGGAAGCTATTTTGACAGAAGCAAAAGAATCTCTTAAAAGAACACCTGATCTATTGCCGGTGTTAAAAGAGGTTGGTGTTGTAGATAGTGGCGGACAAGGACTCGTGTACGTGTATGAAGGGTTTTTGGCATGCTTAAAAGGTGAAGAATTGCCGGAGCGCACAGTTGTTCAGTCAATGGACGAACTCGTTAACGCAGAACATCACCGAAATGTACAAGGGTTCATGGATACTGCGGATATCGAGTTTGGATATTGTACGGAGTTCATGGTGCGATTTGAAGACGATAAAACAAAAAATCGTCCTTTCGATGAAAATGACTTCAGACTGCAATTGAATGAAATGGGTGACTCGCTGCTAGTTATTTCCGATGAGGAGATCGCGAAAGTACATATCCATACAGAGAACCCAGGAAATGCATTATCATGCGGACAACAGTATGGTTCCCTCATCAATATTAAAATCGAGAACATGCGTCAGCAGCACATGGATATCGTGGGAGATCAATCGGCGGGCAAAAACACACCTGCAAAGAAAGTTTCTTATGCAATCGTGACGGTTGCAATGGGTGAAGGAATTGCAGATTTGCTCAGAAGTATCGGAGCCTCCTACGTAATTGAAGGCGGGCAAACGATGAACCCTTCCACTGAAGATATTGTCAAAGCGATTCAAGAAGTAGGCGCGGAACGTGTTCTAATCCTACCTAACAATAAGAATATTGTGCTGGCAGCTGAACAAGCGGCTGAAGTGATTGGAATTGAAGCTGCAGTTGTGCCGACAAAGTCAGTTCCTGAAGGTCTTGCAGCTATTTTAGCGTTCAATCCTGAGGCAGACGTAACTGCGAACGCGAAATCCATGAAAGCAGCAGCTTCTGTTGTAAAGACTGGGCAAGTGACAACAGCAGTTCGCGATACATCGATTGATGGTGTTGCAATTCATACAGACGATTACATGGCGATCTCAAACGGAAAGATTACCATCGCCACTCCGTCACTAGATACGACAATGAAGTCGCTGATTGACGATATGATTACAGAAGATGATGAAATTGTGACCGTAATTTATGGCGAAGACGTTTCGAAACAAGATGCCGAGCAGGTGGTTGCATATATTGAAGGACAGTTCGAGCATGTAGAGATTGAATTATATAACGGGAAACAGCCGTTATATCCATACATTCTGTCAGTAGAATAAAACAGCATGAAAAGCGTTGCGGCCGTGAGTCGTTGACGCTTTTTGTCTGTTTTAAGGACAGTTATGAATTTTGTTTTCTAGCAACTGTTCGTGTAGAATGAATAGTAGGTATATGGGCAAAAGGGGGAGTTTTTGTTGAAATTCAGATCCGTTTTTGAAATTATCGGGCCAGTTATGATTGGACCCTCATCTTCACATACAGCGGGAGCTGCACGTATTGGACTCGTAGCGAGAGATTTGTTTGGCCGCCAGCCGGAATGGGCAACGATTCACTTATACGGTTCGTTTGCAGAGACTTATAAAGGTCACGGGACCGATGTTGCGATTATCGGCGGGCTGCTTGGATACGATACTTTCGATGAGAGAATCCGTACTGCCTTCGAAGACGCAGAAAAGTTAGGCATGTCTTTTGAATTTATTGCCGAAGAAGAAGAGATGGATCATCCGAATACAGCGAAATTAGTCATTGGAGACAAACAAGGTGTTATGGAACTTATCGGAATCTCAATTGGCGGAGGGACGATGGAAGTCATCGAGCTAAATGGTTTTCCACTTCGCCTTTCCGGACATTTCCCGGCATTGCTCGTAGTCCACGATGATCGTGCTGGTGTTATTGCAAATGTATCTAATGCAATTGCTGCGCAAGATATGAATATTGCTCATATGGAAGTCGGCCGTAAAGAAAAAGGGAAAATGGCGCTCATGGTCATCGAGGTCGATCAAGTCGTCAACGATGCACTGATCGAAGAACTGCGTGCACTTCCAAATGTCACACAAGTATCTACATTGGCAAACTGAGGAGGCAATTATATTGGATGTTTTATTTTCAAACGTAAAAGAACTTGTCGCAGTTGCTGAAAAAGAGCAGCAGCCGATTTCTGAAATAATGATTCGTCAAGAAATGCTATTAACACGCAGATCGCGTGAAGAAATAGTTGCACAAATGGAGAACAACTTAGCTGTGATGGAAAGCTCTGTAGAAGAAGGATTGAAAGGTGTCCACTCTCCTTCCGGTTTAACAGGTGGCGATGCAGTTCTAATTCAAAACTACATGAAAACAGGCAAATCCTTATCTGGAGAACTATTGCTGGATGCTGTCAGTAAAGCAGTCGCGACGAATGAAGTAAATGCTGCAATGGGACTGATTTGTGCAACGCCTACTGCAGGGGCTGCGGGTATTGTGCCAGGTACGTTATTTGCCGTAAAGAATAAATTGAACCCTACGCATGAACAGATGGTCAATTACTTGTTCACGACTGGGGCATTCGGTTTCGTCGTAGCAAATAATGCATCCATTTCTGGTGCTGCAGGGGGATGTCAGGCAGAGACGGGATCTGCTGCATCCATGGCAGCCGCTGCGATTGTTGAAATGGCTGGAGGGACGCCTCAGCAAAGTGCGGAAGCTTTTTCAATTGTAATGAAAAATATGCTCGGTCTCGTCTGCGATCCAGTCGCAGGGCTCGTCGAGGTGCCGTGCGTGAAACGGAATGCCATGGGGGCAGCTAAAGCGCTTGTAGGTGCTGACATGGCACTTGCAGGAGTGGTGAGCGTTATCCCGACCGATGAAGTAATTGAAGCGATGCACAAAATCGGTCAGTCGATGCCATCAGCTTTGCGTGAAACCGCAAAAGGCGGACTAGCGGCTACTCCGACCGGCAAGGCGCTGGAGGCGAAAATCTTCGGCAAGGACAAGGAATCACGTGACACGGTCACTAAGTGAACCTGTTACCTCACTTAAGGGGATAGGAAAGTCAGCTGGCGAGCAGCTGGAGAAGTTAAATGTAGAGACAATTGAAGAGTTAGTTATGATGTTTCCGTACAGGCACGAAGATTTTAGACTGAAAGATTTGTCTGAGACCCCTCACGAGGAACGTGTAACGATAGAAGGACGGGTGGAGAGTGTTCCATCCGTCTTGTTTACGGGAAAGAAACGTTCACGATTACAAGTACAGCTGCTAGTCGGGAACCATCTAGTTAAAGCGGTTTTTTTCAACCAGCATTATTTAAAGGATCGTATGAATCCGGGGCAAATTGTGACCATCACTGGAAAATGGGATCGAGGCAGACAGCTCATTAATGTGAGCAATTTTAAAGATGGACCTAAAATCGGGCAGGCTGATTTTGAACCAGTGTACAGTTTGAAGGGAATCGTCAAGCAGCCTACCTTCAGACGCTGGATGAGAACTGCACTGGATGAGGTTGTACATGAAATTCCGGAATCCTTGCCCGTGCACTTACTTGACTTGTATAAACTGCCGGGAATAGCAGAGACGCTTGAAATGGTTCATTTTCCGAACAGTCCTGAAGACGTAAAACAAGCACGCCGCCGTGTTGTGTATGAAGAGTTATTGCACTTTCAGTTAAAGATGGCTGCGCTAAAGAAAGTACGTAAAGCAGCCGGGAAAGGCACAACGATTGTATATGATCTGGGAAAATTGAAGCAGTTCATCGACAGCCTTCCGTTTGAATTAACAGGGGCTCAAAAACGAGTGGTGAATGAATTATGTGCAGAACTGAAAAGCCCGCTGCGTATGAATCGTTTGCTTCAAGGAGATGTTGGTTCAGGTAAGACGGTTGTAGCAGCCATTGCGCTATATGCCGCTATTACGGCAGGATTCCAAGGGGCTCTTATGGCACCAACCGAAATTCTTGCAGAACAACACGCTGAGACACTATCCAGCTGGCTCGAGCCCGCTGGGGTAACGGTTGCGTTTCTATCTGGATCTACAAAAGGGAAAGCGCGGCGTGAAATCATAGCTCGACTTGAAAGTGGAGAAATTGATTTGCTCATTGGTACGCACGCCCTCATTCAGCCGGATGTGAATTTCCATAAGCTTGGTTTGGTCATCACGGATGAACAGCATCGCTTCGGCGTCGAGCAGCGTCGTGTACTTCGTGACAAAGGGGAAAGTCCCGATGTGCTCTTTATGACGGCAACCCCGATTCCAAGGACACTGGCAATCACAGTGTTCGGTGAAATGGATGTTTCTTTGTTGGATGAAATGCCGGCAGGACGAAAAGAAATCGAAACACACTGGCTAAAAGAAGATTCACTTGCACCTGTTCTTCGCAGAATGGAAAAAGAATTGCAGGCGGGCAGGCAAGCATATGTTATTTGTCCGTTAATTGAGGAATCTGATACGCTGGATGTCCAGAACGCTGTGGATGTTTTCGGGCAGCTATCAACTTATTTTGCTAGCCGTTTTACAGTGGGACTTATGCATGGACGGCTTCACTCTGATGAAAAAGATGAGGTTATGCGTGACTTCAGTGAAGGTAAAATTAATTGCCTGGTGTCGACAACAGTTGTCGAAGTAGGTGTAAACGTGCCGAATGCAACGTTTATGCTTATCTATGACGCGACACGCTTTGGGCTGGCGCAGCTTCATCAATTAAGAGGGCGAGTTGGTCGGGGGGCGGATCAGTCGTATTGCGTGCTGTTAGCAGATCCGAAAACTGAAGAGGGTAAAGAACGCATGATGACGATGACGGAAACAAATGATGGGTTTTTATTAGCTGAAAAAGATTTGGAACTGCGCGGATCAGGGGACTTCTTTGGCAAGAAGCAAAGCGGATTGCCGGAATTTAAAATGGCGGATTTAATACACGATTATCGTGCGTTGGAAACCGCTCGGCAGGATGCGGAGAAGTTGTTGGAAATGGATTCGTTTTGGACAGATCCTGATTATAAAAGTCTTAGGAATACTGTGGAAGAATCAGGAGTATTGCAAAATGATCGTATAGATTAACAGCTAAATTGAGCATCTTTATTTTGAAAGTAATTTTAGAAGCTATAAATTTTGGAATGCAAAGAGAATGCCGCCTCTTGCATTCTTTTTTTTATCTTTATATACTGTTACTATTACCAAGTGCTAAACGTGAGGAGTGACTATGTTGCGAATACTTAAAAAAGACCGTCAGCATCAGCTGGCACAGCTGTTAGACGCGACCCCTTTTTTAACGGATGAGGAAATCGCACATCACTTCAGCGTGAGCGTGCAGACTATACGGCTGGACCGGCTTGAATGTGGAATTCCTGAACTGAGGGAACGAATGAGAACTGCGGCGACCGAAACGATTGCTGATAAAGTAAAGGCGCTGCAGCAAGAAGAAGTAATTGGTGAAATCATAGATATTGAATTGGATAGCAAAGCGATATCTATCCTCGATATTACATCCATGCATGTCTTCCAAAAGAGCGGAATTGCGCGTGGGCATCATTTGTTTGGACAAGCCAATTCACTGGCTGTCGCCGTTCTTGACGATGAGCTCGCACTAACTGCAAAGTCTGTGCTACACTTTGTCAAGCCGGTTAAAGCGGGAGATCGTGTCATCGCAAGAGCCATTGTTCGCGGGAAAACGGATAATCGGACTCTTGTCGAAGTGACTTCCACAGTTGGAGATGAAAAAGTCTTCAGCGGCGAGTTTCAAATGTATCGCTCTGCAAGAACGAGTCAGGAGGAAGTTGAATGAAAATCGCAGTAGACGCGATGGGCGGCGACCATGCCCCAAAGGAAATCATCGCAGGCGTCATGCAAAGTCTTCAAGAATTTAATGATATACATATACAGCTTTTTGGCGATGAAGCAAAAATGAAGCCTTACTTAACAGCGCACGAACGATTAACTGTACATCCATGCACTGAAATCATCGAACCAGATGATGAACCAGTAAGAGCGGTGCGCAGAAAAAAAGATGCTTCCATGGTTCGCATGGCACAAGCCGTGAAGGACGGAGATGCAGACGCGTGTGTATCCGCAGGAAATACAGGTGCACTGATGGCTGCTGGATTATTCATCGTGGGACGCATTGAAGGGATTGAACGGCCTGCCCTTGCACCGACACTTCCGACGATTGGCGGTGAGGGATTCGTGCTGCTTGATGTTGGAGCGAACGCCGACGCGAAACCGAGTCAGCTCGTTCAATATGCGATTATGGGAAGTATTTATGCAGAAAAAGTCCGAGGTATTCAAAACCCGCGTGTTGGCTTGTTGAATATCGGAACAGAACCAGGAAAAGGGAATGACTTAACTAAAGCTACTTATGATGAGCTAATGAAAGCTCCATTAAACTTTATCGGCAATATCGAGGCACGTGACTTGTTGACCGGTACTGCAGACGTTGCTGTGACAGACGGGTTTACAGGAAATATGGTTTTGAAAACGATAGAAGGCACGGCATCGGGTCTGTTTTCGATGATCAAAGATGTGTTCGCGTCTTCAGTTAAAACGAAAATTTCTGCAGCGCTTGTTAAGGACGATTTGCGCGGTCTGAAAAAACAAATGGATTACACAGAGTATGGCGGAGCCGGCTTATTCGGCTTAAATGCCCCTGTCATAAAGGCACATGGTTCATCCAATGCAAATGCAGTGAAAAATGCAATCCGGCAAGCACGAACTATGGCGGAATATCACGTGAGCGAAACAATTCGTGAAACCATTAATGAGGAGGAGACACGATGACAAAGGTAGCGTTTCTATTCCCGGGACAAGGTTCTCAAAAAGTGGGAATGGGTGTGGAGTTAGCAGCGCAAGAAGGAAGTCAGCATTTTTTTGAAACAGCAGATCGCGAGTTAGGGTTTGGATTAAGCGGATTGATGACTGAAGGACCTCAGGAAGAATTGACGGTTACTTATAATGCTCAACCCGCATTGTTAACCGTTGGTGCGATGATAGCTGACCGTCTGGAAGAAGCTGGAATCCAGCCTTCTTATACAGCTGGACATAGTCTTGGTGAATACACAGCGCTTTACGCATCAGGGGTTCTTTCGTTTGAAGATGCGGTGACAACGGTACACAAACGCGGTCTATTCATGAATGAAGCGATGCCTGCAGGTGAAGGGGCGATGGCTGCGATTCTTGGACTTGAAATCGGACCATTGACAGAAGTGACGAAAGCGGTCACTGCTGAAGGGAATCTTGTGCAGGCGGCGAATCTTAACTGTCCGGGACAAGTTGTTATTTCCGGAACAAAGGCCGGTGTGGATGAGGCATGTATTCGCTTGAAAGAAGCAGGGGCTAAACGTGCCCTCATGCTCGACGTAAGCGGTCCTTTCCATTCGGAACTTATGCGTCCAGCCGCAGGGAAACTCGGTGAAGTGCTTGAAAGTATAGAGATGAATGAAGCAAGAGTTCCAGTCATTGCTAATGTGACGGCTCAACCCGTAACAGAAAGCACTGAAGTAAAAAGATTATTGATTGAACAATTATCATCTCCTGTCAGATGGGAAGAATCCGTTCGTCAAATGCTGGACTTAGGGGTAACTCAATTTATAGAGTGCGGTCCTGGTAAAGTTTTAAGCGGGCTTGTTCGTAAAATCGACAGAAGCGCAGCGGTTTGGCCAGTATACGATGAAGAGACACTAAACGCAGTCTTAGAAGCGTCGAAGGAGTGGTCGTAATGGGGAAGTTTGCAAGAAAAACAGCAGTAGTGACCGGGGCATCCAGAGGGATCGGGCGTGAAGTTGCATTGCTGCTCGCTCGTGAGGGTGCGAATGTTGCAGTAAACTACAGCGGAAGTCAGGAGCGGGCACAACAAGTCGTTCAGGAAATTGAAGCGATGGGCAGCAAAGCGATTGCTGTTCAAGCGGATGTAACATCGGCGGAAAGTGTAAAAAAACTTATGGATCAAACCCTTGAGACATTCGGTTCGATTGATCTCCTTGTGAATAACGCAGGGATTACAAAAGATAATTTACTCATGCGTATGAAAGAAGACGAGTGGGATGCAGTTATCGATACGAATTTAAAAGGTGTTTTCTTATGCACCAAAGCGGTTTCCAGACAAATGATGAAGCAGCGTGCGGGGCGTATTGTGAATATGGCATCCGTTGTAGGGATCGCAGGCAATCCAGGTCAAGCAAACTATGTAGCAGCCAAGGCTGGCGTGATCGGATTGACGAAAACGACTGCAAAAGAACTTGCATCCCGCGGAATCACAGTCAATGCAGTTGCTCCTGGTTTTATCACAACAGACATGACAGATGCATTGGGTGACGATATGAAGGACCAGCTGCTTAGTGGAATTCCTTTAGGATCACTGGGACAACCTGAAGATGTTGCCAAAGCAGTGGCTTTCTTTTTGTCCGATGATGCGTCTTATGTCACTGGTCAAGTGTTGAATGTAGATGGCGGTATGGTTATGTAAGTTGTTTCTAACCAGGCTGCCTGCGCTTTTCCGATAATCCAGCTCCTGCAGCCAGGGCTCGGGGTCGTTTCGGAAGGAAAAACAGGACAAAGAGCGTCCTGCTGTTTCCTTCCTCCAACGCCCGTCGCCCTAAACGGCTGCCTGCGCTTTTTACTAAATCCAGCTCCTGCAGCCAGGGGCTCGGGGTTGCTTCAGAGAAACCGACAAGGTAAAGAGCACCTTGACGGTTTCTCCTCCAGCACCTGTCGCCCCTAACCAGGCTGCCTGCGCTTTTTACTTGATCCAGCTTCGGTGGCCAGAGGCTCGGGGTCGCTTCGGAATATGAAAACAGGACAAAAAGCGTCCTGTTGTTCAATTCCTCCAGCGCCCGTCGCCTCTACCAGGCCACCTGCGCTTTTTACTTTGAAAGGAGGTGAAATACATTGGCTACAGTCTTAGAGCGTGTTACAAAGGTAGTTGTCGACCGTTTGGGAGTCGATGAAAGTGAAGTGAAACCAGAAGCTTCTTTCACTGATGATCTTGGTGCGGACTCATTAGATGTTGTTGAATTAGTTATGGAACTAGAAGACGAATTCGACATGGAAATCTCTGATGATGATGCTGAAAAGATCAGTACAGTGGGAAGTGCTGTCTCATACATCGAAGAAAAAACTAAATGAGTTTAGCACAGAGACTCTTTCGGCCCTTACTAAAAGGCCGGGAGTGTCTCTTTTCCATTTTGCACTACGCTGGCAGACAGGGTAGAATAAAGAAGAACTTGTTATAGAAGGGCGGATTTTATGAATGTCAACGAATAAAAGAGTAAACGATAAGTCAGCCAAGACCGTGTTGCCAGCTGCAGTTCGTAAAAAGTTTGAGGAGTTGCAGGAGCGTCTTGAAGTTCGCTTCGAGAATGTTTTTTTGCTGTACAATGCCTTTACCCACTCTTCCTATGTGAATGAGCATCGCGGCAAGAAATACTCAGACAATGAGCGTCTGGAGTTTTTAGGAGATGCCGTGCTGGAACTGGCAGTATCGCAATATTTGTTTGCAACTGAACCGAACAAAAGCGAAGGAGAACTGACGAAGCTGCGGGCAGCCATTGTTTGTGAACCTTCATTAGTAACGTTCTCAACCGAACTTAACTTTGGAGAGTACATCCTTTTAGGAAAAGGCGAAGAGCTGACTGGTGGACGTACACGGCCTGCTCTGTTGGCGGATGTATTTGAAGCATTTATCGGTGCCCTTTATCTTGATCAAGGATTTGACGTGTCGATTGATTTTCTAGAACGTACGGTATTCCCGAAAATCGGACTTGGAGCTTTTTCGCATGTGATGGATTACAAAAGCCGGTTACAAGAAATTGTCCAGCAAACCAATCATGGACAGCTTAACTATCGGATTGTTGAAGAATCAGGTCCTGCACATGCGAAAAAGTTTCTCACATACGTTCAGCTTGGAGAAACAAAACTAGGCGAAGGTGTCGGGAGATCGAAAAAAGAAGCAGAACAGGAAGCAGCTCGCCAAGCGATCCAGCAGTTATTGGATGAGCATAAGAAAGAGGAGAGCTGAACGTGTTTTTAAAACGTCTTGAAATTATTGGATTTAAATCATTTGCTGAAAAGGTAGCTATTGAATTTGTACCCGGTGTCACAGCCGTTGTTGGACCGAATGGCAGCGGGAAAAGTAATGTTATCGATGCCATTCGCTGGGTACTTGGTGAACAATCTGCAAAATCGCTGCGAGGAGCTAAAATGCAAGATGTGATTTTTGCCGGCAGTGATACTAGAAAACCTTTGAACTTTGCAGAAGTGACCCTGATTTTAGATAACACAACGGGGTTATTTCCACTCGATTATACGGAAATCAGTGTGAGCAGACGTGTGTTCCGCTCAGGCGAGAGTTCGTTTCAGCTGAACGGTCAAGCTTGTCGATTGAAAGATATTAATGATGTCTTTGTAGACTCCGGTTTAGGAAAAGAAGCATTCTCAATCATCTCACAAGGCCGGGTTGACGAAATATTGAATAGCCGGCCAGAAGACCGGAGAAGTATATTTGACGAAGCTGCAGGTGTCTTAAAGTATCGAATGCGTAAAAAGAAAGCAGAGTTCAAACTTATTGAAACTGATGATAACTTGGATCGGATTTTAGATATTCTAAAAGAACTTGATGACCGTATGGAACCGCTTGCGGCGAATGCTGGCGCTGCAGAGCGTCACGGACAACTTGTGACTGAGCTGAGAGATTCTGATGTACGTCTCCTTAACGTTGAGGCTTCACTGCTGCAAACCGAATTGTTGGAAAATAAAACAGTTATGGAAGACAAATCAAAAATTAAAATAGAGCTGGAAAAAATGGCTGGTACAATGGAGCATCGGCTTCAACTAGCTAAAGCCTCTCTCTCTAATTTAGACAAAAAGATTTCAGCTCTTCAAGAACAACATGTCGTTTCGAGCTCAGAAGCAGAGAAGTGGGAGGGCCGGCGACTTCTCTCGTTAGAGAAACAACGGAACGTCAAAGATCGTTCTAAGCGTCTTACAGAAGAATTAGAAGCCTTGAAGCAATTGCTTGGACAGCTGGAAGTGAAAAAAACAGACCTCACAAAGCATAATCATGAAACTGAACTTCAATTGTCCAGCAAAACCGACGAAATGAATTCCATTTCGAAAAAACTTAAACGGTCCCTGGCTGAAACTGAACAAGAAATTGAGAATCTTAAATCGACCTATATCGAAGTTCTCAATGAAGAAGCGACTGTTCGCAATGAGTTAAAGCATATCGAAGAACGTCTCGCTGGCGAACAGTATTCATCTGAAAAAACAGGTAAGCAGACGGCGGAGCTTCAATCCAAACTTGAATCGCTTCATGCATTAAAAGAACAGCAGACTGCTGAACTTGTGAAGCTGAAGAGAAACATGGAGGAAGCGACGAAACAAGCATCAGCAAATCACGAACAGCTGCGAAAAACGGAGACTCAGCTTGCAGAAACCCAGACCATGCATCAGCAAGCTGTCAATAAGCGCTATGAATTACAAGGGCGGCTTCGTGCGTTGAAAAGCATGGAAGCGGATTTTTCGGGCTTCTATTCAGGAGTAAAAGAAGTACTGGTTGCCAAACAAGCAGGAACTCTTCAAGGAATAGAAGGCGCTGTAGCTGAATTGATTTCTGTTGATAAAAAATATATCAAAGCCGTGGAGACTGCGCTTGGCGGAGCAATGCAGCATATCATCTCGACAACTGAGCGGCATGCAAGGGCAGCCATAGGCTTTTTGAAAAAAAAGAATGCCGGGCGCGCAACATTTCTTCCACTCGATGTCATGAAAGCACGTTTCGTTCCGAAAGACGTTTTATCAAAAGTGAATCAGCACCCTGATTTTGTTGGGACAGCTGACCAGCTTGTGACAGTTCAACCTGCATATCGAAATGTAACTGCGAATTTGCTAGGGGCCTCTATTGTTGCCAAAACATTGAATGGTGCGTCTGAAATTGCAAAACTCGCTGGTTATCGATTCCGAATTGTCACTCTAGACGGTGACGTCGTGAATGCTGGGGGCTCACTGACAGGTGGAGGTTCTAAAGTACAATCAACCGTATTTTCACGAAAAGCAGAACTCGAAACATTGACATCCCAGCTAGATCAGTTGAATCGTTCAATTGGGGCCGCAGAAGAAAAAATGAGTGCCATCAAAATGACAATTGCAGGAGAGATGCAAAAAGCTTCGATATCTGCACAAAACACAGATGAAATGCAACTTGCGATTACCCGTCTTGACTCGGAACTTCAAGAGACAACCTTTGAAATTCGAACAGCTGAATCTGAATGGAAAACCATTGAAGCAGGAAGAAAAGGTTCAGAAGACACTCGCAGTTCATTGTTTGAAAAACGTGATGAACTCTATGTGCAGCGTGAACGTCTGACTGCACAGCAAGAGGAACTTCAAACTTCAGTTGCTTCTTTGGAGCGTCTTGCAGCAGATCATCGCAATGAAGAGCAGGCACTGCGGGACCGTTATAGCGAACTCCGCGAGGAAACTGCGATTTTACGTGAACAGGTCGCCCACAGATCTTCTCTCGCACACGCTATTGAATCAGAACTTCAAGAGGCAAAACGCAAGGTCGTCCAAACAGAAGAGGAAATTCAATTTTTGGCGGGCCAGAAAGAAGGAGAAATCCTAACCCCTGAAGAAATTGAACAGCGGATAGCTGCGGAGACGACGATTGTCACTGAAGTTAAATCTGAATTACAAGCGAAACGGGCAGAACGAGATCAGCTATCAATATCCTGTGAGGAGCAAGAGGCTGCATTAAAAGAAACATCTGACCAAATACGAATCGTTACTTCAGAACTAGGCAATTTAAATGTCACGTTTTCTAGAAATGAAGTGAGATTGGAGTCTGTCCTCATTCGTTTGCTGGAAGACTATGGACTTCATCCTGATTATGAAGTTCCTGAAATGTTCAATGCGGCAGAGGTCAGAGCGCGGGTGGAACAGCTGAAACGAGAGGTCGAGTCATTAGGTCCTGTAAATCCCGGGGCAGTTGAAGAGTATAAGGAAGTGCTCGAAAGACATACCTTCTTAACAGACCAGCGGAATGACTTACTGGAAGCGAAAACAACGCTAGAAGAAGCGATGTCTGAAATGGATATGGAAATGAAAACAAGATTCATTTCCACGTTTAACGCTGTCCAACAACGATTCCGTACTGTTTTCAAGGAAATGTTTGGTGGCGGGGAAGCAGACTTAGTACTGACTGATCCTGAAAACTTACTTGAAACAGGTGTGGATATCATCGCGCGGCCACCGGGGAAAAAACTTCAGAATTTAAGCCTTCTTTCAGGCGGAGAACGTGCGTTGACAGCGATTACGCTGCTGTTTTCTATTATCGAAGTACGTCCAGTGCCATTTTGTATATTGGATGAAGTGGAAGCAGCATTGGATGAAGCAAACGTCATTCGATACAGCCGCTATTTGAAAAAGTTTTCTGAGGATACTCAGTTTATCGTCATCACCCACCGAAAAGGAACGATGGAAGGTGCAGATGTCTTGTATGGAATTACGATGCAGGAATCTGGTGTATCCCGACTTATTTCGGTGAAAATGTCCGAAGTACCGGAAAACGCGTTAAGTACATCATAATTTGATAAAGGAACGTGAAAAAAATGTCTTTTTTTAAGAAAATGAAAGAAAAGATTACGGGCACGAATGATTCAGTCACTGGCAAATTCAAAGATGGTTTAACTAAAACGCGCGACTCTTTTACATCCAAAGTGAATGATCTGGTCGCTCGTTTCCGTGAGATCGACGAAGAATTTTTCGAGGAATTGGAAGAGGTTCTGCTGCAAGCCGATGTTGGTTTTGAAACAGTGATGGAATTAATCGACCTGTTAAAAGTCGAAGTGCAGCGCAAAAATATTAAAAACACTGCCGGGATTCAAACGGTTATTTCTGAAAAACTTGTTGAAATCTATAATTCTCAAGGCGAAAGTGACAACAGTTTGAATATCCAAGAAGATGGAATTACAGTCCTTCTCATGGTTGGCGTGAACGGAGTAGGAAAAACAACGACGATTGGTAAACTGGCTTCCCGTCTGAAAGCTGAAGGAAAGACTGTCATGCTCGCGGCGGGTGACACATTCCGTGCCGGTGCAATTGAGCAGCTCGTTGTTTGGGGCGAGCGTGCGGGAGTTGAAGTGATCCGGCAGTCTGAAGGATCGGATCCTGCTGCAGTGATGTTCGATGCCGTGAATGCTGCGAAAAAACGCAATGTGGACGTCTTGATTTGCGATACAGCAGGACGTTTGCAGAACAAAGTGAATTTGATGAACGAGTTGCAAAAAGTACATCGCGTCATTGGCCGTGAAATCCCGGGTGCTCCTCATGAGGTGCTGCTCGCGCTAGATGCGACGACAGGGCAAAACGCATTAATCCAGGCGGAAACGTTTAAAGAAGCGACCGATGTAACAGGAATTGTCCTAACAAAGCTGGACGGGACTGCGAAAGGCGGAATCGTTCTGGCAATCCGTAACAAGTTGAGTATCCCGGTGAAGTTTGTAGGGCTGGGTGAAGGCATCGATGATTTGCAGCCGTTCGACCCTGAGAAGTATGTATACGGTCTTTTTGCTGATGGACTGGAATTAGAGGCCGGCCAGGAAGACGAAGAGGATGAAGACAAGTAAAATACCTTGACGGACTATGGGGCAACAGCTACTATTAAGAGAAGGTCTGAGGAGGAATTGTGCATGCTAGAGAAAACGACACGTGTTAACTTCCTCTTTGATTTTTATCAATCGTTATTGACGGATAAGCAGCGGATTTATATGGAACTGTATTACCTTGATGATCTTTCGTTAGGCGAAATTGCAGAGGAATACGAAGTGTCCAGGCAAGCCGTATATGATAATGTCCGCAGAACAGAAGCGATGCTCGAAGACTATGAAGCAAAACTATCGTTGTTTAATAAGTTTCAAGAACGCTCAGAGTTAATCGGGCAGATCGAACAGCGGCTTTCAACTGAAAAAGCGCTGACAGATGAAATTCAAAAGTTATTACAACAAATTAAAGAACACGACTAAGGAGGCTCTATGCATGGCTTTTGAAGGATTAGCGCAGCGCCTGCAAGGGACGCTTCAGAAAATCACAGGCAAGGGTAAAATTAGTGAAGCTGATGTAAAAGAAATGATGAGAGAAGTCCGCTTTGCATTAATTGAAGCAGACGTCAATTTGAAAGTCGTTAAAGAGTTTGTGAAGACGGTCAGCGAACGTTCGGTTGGTCAAGACGTCATGAAGAGTCTGACGCCGGGGCAGCAAGTCGTGAAAATTGTGAAAGACGAACTCACAAAGTTGATGGGAGAAGAGCAATCGGGAATTCAGTTTGCTCGGAAATCACCAACTGTCATTATGATGGTCGGTTTACAAGGTGCCGGTAAAACAACGACCTCGGGTAAACTCGCTAATTCTTTGCGTAAGCGAAACAATAAGCAGCCATTGCTTGTGGCAGCAGACGTTTATCGGCCAGCAGCAATCCAGCAGCTGGAAACTATCGGAAAGCAATTGACGATTCCAGTATTTTCGATGGGAACTGAGATCTCTCCTGTTGAAATCGTTCGTCAAGCACTCAAAAAAGCAGATGAAGATCACAATGACGTTGTCATCATTGATACGGCGGGTCGATTGCATATTGATGAAACCCTCATGCAGGAGTTGAAAGATATCCGTGAGCTTTCATCACCTGATGAAGTATTCTTAGTTGTAGACTCGATGACTGGTCAAGATGCTGTTAACGTAGCAAAAAACTTTGACGATGCAATTGGGATTACGGGTGTCGCTCTTACCAAACTTGATGGTGATACGCGAGGCGGTGCGGCGCTGTCAATTCGTTCTGTTACTCAAAAGCCGATTAAGTATGTCGGTATGGGTGAAAAAATGGATGCCCTTGAGCCGTTCCATCCTGAACGTATGGCTTCCCGTATTCTTGGAATGGGTGATGTCATGTCTCTTATTGAGAAAGCCCAGGAGAATGTCGATGAGGACAAAGCGAAAGAGCTTGAGCAAAAGCTTCGCACTTCAACCTTTACTTTGGACGATTTCCTTGATCAGCTGCAACAGGTGAAACAGATGGGGCCGCTTGATGAAATTTTAAAAATGATGCCAGGCTTCAATAAAATTAAAGGTCTGGATAATGCCAAAGTGGATGAAAGTCAAATGGGGAAAGTGGAGGCAGTCATCTATTCGATGACCACTCAAGAACGAACGACCCCTGAGATGATTAATGCGAGTCGTAAAAAAAGAATTGCAAAAGGATCAGGGACTTCCATCCAAGAAGTTAACCGATTGCTGAAGCAATTTGAAGAGATGAAAAAAATGGTCAAACAGATGACCGGAGCACAACAACGCGGTAAAAAGAAGATGAAAATGCCAGGAATGGATGCCTTTTTTAAGTAATTCATTCAAAAAAACAAGGTGTTAAGAAAAAACACTTTACAAACAACAAAAAGCTTGATAATATACTATCTTGTGTGAAACTATTCGGAGGTGCAACTAAAAATGTCAGTAAAAATTCGTCTTAAACGTATGGGTGCAAAGAAATCACCTTTCTATCGTATCGTAGTAGCAGATTCACGAGCTCCTCGTGATGGCCGTCAAATCGAAACAGTTGGAACTTACAACCCGCTTACAAAGCCGGCTGAAGTGAAAATTGACGAAGCAAAAGTTTTGGATTGGATGCAGAAAGGCGCTAAGCCATCTGATACAGTTCGTAACTTGTTCTCGGAACAAGGCATCATGGAGAAATTCCATAACGCAAAACTTAGCAAGTAATCAGGAGGTGCGCTCATGGAGCAGCTGATTAAGACAATCGTAAAACCGTTAGTCGATTATCCCGAAGCGATTCACGTCGAACAGGATGAACAAACGAATCGGGTTGCCTACAAACTTTCTGTCCACCCTGAAGATATGGGGAAGATTATTGGGAAGCAAGGACGTGTCGCAGGCGCGATACGGACAATTGTTACATCAGCTGCAGGCAGCCACCGAGGTAAACGAGTTTACCTGGATATCGTTGACTAACACTGCGTAAAGGGAGGAGCCTCGGTTCCTCTCTTTTTCTATATCATAGAACTTTTAACTTATATAAACGAACAAAGGAAGTGAATGGATCATGCAATGGTTTAACGTCGGGCAACTCGTTAATACACATGGAGTACAAGGTGAAGTGCGTGTAACACCTCGGACAGACTTCCCGGAAGAACGGTTTGCAGTCGGTAGTGAACTATCTCTGTTCATGCCAAATGAGACTGCACCCATCAAGCTTAAAATCTCTGGGTCGCGCATTCACAAAAATTTCTACTTGCTCACTTTTGAAAACCATTTTAATCTCAGCCACGTAGAAAAATACAAAACCGGTATGCTGAAAATATCAGAGGAGCAACTTAGTGAACTTGGAGAAAACGAATTCTATTATCACGAAATCAAAGGATGCGAAGTTGTCACTCTTGAAGGGGACTCAATCGGCAAGGTCACAGATATATTAGAAACCGGCGCAAACGATGTGTGGACTGTTACACCTGAGCAAGGTAAACCACACTACATTCCTTATATTGAAGATATCGTCAAAGAAATCGATATCGAAAATAAGAAAATTACGATTGAGGTCATGGAAGGGCTTCTTTCATGATGAATATCAGTATTCTTTCGTTATTTCCTGAAATGTTCGAAGGGGTCCTTCATACTTCGATTTTGAAGAAAGCGCAAGAGAATGATGCTGTTACATTTTCGGTGACTGATTTTAGAAACTACTCCGAGAACAAACATCATAAAGTCGATGATTATCCGTATGGCGGAGGTGCGGGGATGGTATTAAAGCCAGAACCACTCTTCAATGCTGTAGAAGCGGTCACAGAGGGTGCTGTTAAGCCGCCACGAGTCATTTTGATGTGCCCCCAGGGAGAACGTTTCACCCAGGCTAAAGCAGAGGAACTGGCGTCAGAGGAGAATCTGGTTTTCATATGCGGACATTATGAAGGATATGATGAGCGGATTCGCGAACATCTCGTTACAGACGAACTCTCAATCGGAGACTTTGTATTGACGGGCGGAGAGATTGCATCGATGGCGATTATTGATAGCGTTGTTCGTCTGCTGCCGGGAGTGCTTGGCAATAACGCTTCATCTGTTGAAGATTCCTTTTCAACAGGATTGCTTGAGCACCCGCACTATACCCGTCCCGCGACATATAAAGGTTTTTCTGTGCCAGATGTATTACTGTCGGGCAACCACGGTGAAATCGACAAGTGGCGTATGGAACAATCGCTTAGACGGACACTTGAACGCCGTCCGGATCTGTTAGATAAAATTTCGTTAACTCCTGAGCAAGATAAGATGTTGAAGAAACTAAAATCTAATCGGTGAGTGTTGCACACACTAGTTGTTTGTGCTAATATGATATACGTGCTTCTATGTAAGCACATACTTAACTGATGTTCCGCTGCGATTATATATCGCATGAGCCTCTAAGGATAGGAGAGAAAAAATCATGCAACAACTAATTGCAGATATTACAAAAGATCAGCTTAAAAGCGATCTACCGGCATTCCGTCCGGGAGACACAGTGCGTTTGCACGTAAAAATCGTTGAGGGAACGCGCGAGCGTATTCAGCTATTTGAAGGTGTCGTTATCAAGCGTCGTGGAGGCGGAATCAGTGAGTCATTCACAGTTCGCAAAATCTCTAACGGTGTTGGCGTGGAGCGTACATTCCCTGTACACACACCAAAAATCGTAAAATTAGAAGTGACTCGTCGTGGTAAAGTACGTCGTGCGAAGTTGTACTACCTTCGCAACTTGCGCGGAAAAGCTGCACGTATCAAAGAACTTCGATAAGCATAGTAAGATCAGGAGACCGTTTATGCGGCCTCCTTTCTTTTTGCCTCTAAGTCGTATTGAAGGTACAATAGGTTTAATAGACTACAGGGGGCAATGGCATGAACGACAAGAAAAAGAAAAATGAAACCTATGAATGGGTGAAAGCGCTACTTATTGCATTTGGAATTGCAGCGATCATTCGTGTTTTTCTATTCACGCCGATTGTTGTAGATGGAATTTCCATGATGCCGACTCTTGAAGATGGCGATAAAATGATTGTCAACAAGATCAGTTACTCAATTGGCAAGCCGGATCGTTTCGATATCGTTGTATTTCATGCACCCGAACAAAAAGATTATATTAAACGTGTTATCGGGCTTCCTGGTGATACCGTAGAATATAAAGATGATGTTCTTTATATAAATGATCAAGCATATCCCGAACCTTACCTGGATGCGTATAAAAAAGAAATCACTGAAGGTACACTAACTGAAGACTTTACGCTGGAAGAGAAAATTCAGCGGCAAACTGTCCCTGAAGGACATGTGTTTGTCATGGGGGATAATCGAAGAAAAAGTAAAGATTCACGGCATATTGGCGCTGTGGATATTGATGAAATAATTGGTACGACAAAATTTGTTTTCTGGCCGATGAATGATATCGGG